>JAFVAI010000053.1 GCA_017480545.1 Schwartzia sp. (in: firmicutes)
AATTTCAACTGATACTTATCCCAAGCCAAAATTTTAAATAAAATTTTGGCCTGAGATGCGCCTGCTTCGCAGGCTACAGCCGCGCTAATGCGCGTCTGACGTCTCATGCAATCGCAGCAAGGATTTAAAAATCCTAACTGCGATCAGTATGAATTCAAGTATCAAAAAAGGAGGCGCAAACGCGTCTCCTTCTTTTTCTTTCGCGGGCAGTCAATAAGCCGGGTTCTGTTCCGCTTCCGCGGCGGCAATCATTTATCTAGGCCGCTTGTCGCCAAGCGGCTCCAGCGACTCAACCCGGAAGGTTCCGCGGGCCGCATCATCCCTTCCCTATTTGGTCTTGCTCCGTGTGGGGTTTGCCAAGCCGCCCGGTTGCCCGGACGCTGGTGCGCTCTTGCCGCACCTTTCCACCCTTGCCTGCTTTCGCAGGCGGTTTCCGTTTCTATGGCACTTTCCCGGAGGTTGCCCTCGCCGGACGTTATCCGGCACACCGCCCTGTGGAGCCCGGACTTTCCTCTTGCAGCTCATGCGTCTGCCAGCGATTGCCTTTCATGCTCGCAATCGCCATTATACCCATTCCGCCTGAAGCCGTCAAGCCTCCGAAACTGTCTCGAAAAAATCGCGAGCGGTATCGTCCGCTACGATTTCAACTTTACCGGAAAATTCCTCCGTCAACCGCATCGCCACGATTTCTACAACCGGCTGCTCCGTCGCGAAATGACCGGCATCAATGACGTGAATGCCGAGGGCAGCCGCGCGCTGTGCGTCGTGATAGCGCACATCCCCCGTAACAAAAGCGTCGCAACCTAAAAACGCCGCGCGCTCGATAAACTCCGCACCGCTGCCGCTGCACAGCCCGATTTTTTCGACGGGATGATTGCCACCGCTAACAAAGCGCACAGTCGCCGCGCCCAATCTTTTTTTGACCTGCAACGCAAATTCCCGCGCATCCATCGACCTGGAAAGTTTGCCGACGCGCCCGAGGCTTTCCGAAAGAGTCTCCGCTCCAAGCGGCGCAACTGTTTCCGGAACAAGCCCGATACGCGCCGCCAACACGTCATTGACGCCGCCCTCGGCACAGTCAAGATTCGTATGAGCCGCGAATACGGCGATATTCGCCCGAAGCAGCGCACCGAGCAAACGCCCGTCGGGCAAGTCGGTACGAAGTTTTTTCAAGCCGCGAAAAATGACAGGATGATGGGCGACAATCATCTGAAATCCTTCCCTCTGCGCCCGCTCCACCATTTGTTCCCGAACGTCGAGGCAGACGAAAATACGCCGCACCTCATCTTCCGGGCTTCCTACGAGAAGGCCGGGATTGTCCCATGCTTCCGCCAAGCGTTTCGGAGCCATACGCTCCATGACCTCCATGACATCCCGACATTTCACCATGATATTTGCTCCTCTCCATCGCCGCAATGGCGCTCCATTGCCAAAAGCTCCGCCGCAGCTTCCCGATACGCTTCGCTCTCCCGCGCCACAATGCTTTGTTCCATGCCGTGAAGAATGCGCCTCAGTCTCGCCATTTGTGCCTTGGCATGGCATCGGAAAAGCGGCGGACGCTTTTTCCAAAGCACAGGCCCCAAAGTTAAAAGCCATGGCTCCGGTGTCTCCTCCGTTCCCGGCTTGGCCGCCATAATTTCATAGAGCCGTCCGTCTTCCACTGCAAGGCGTTCCTCCACGATTCGCCATCCGTTTTCATACAGCCACCGCCGAAGTATCGCCGCATCATTCATCGGCTGAAGCACGAGGAGCGAAACACCCGCCAATACATTTTCTCCCGCCGCCAGAATGGACGCAATCAAACCGCCCCCCATGCCCGCGATACAAATCGTGTCGACTTCCCCTGCCGCAAGCGGCGCAAGGCCATCGCCGCACCGCACGGGTACGCGCTCCAGGAGACCCGCTGTCAAAAGCGTGTGCCGCGCCGCCGCGCAAGGACCTTCATTTTTATCCGTGGCAATGACTACCGCCGCCCCGCACGACTCGATAAGAGCCATCGCAAGGTAGGCATGGTCCGTGCCCACGTCCGCGACCTTCGCATGACGCGGCACCAGCGCTGCCACTTCCGAAAGCCGATGATCCAGATGCATTTCATCCCTCCGCTGATTGCAACAAGAAAGCCGCCGATGTCCTCGGCGGCTCAAATTTTCTGGCTCCTTGAGCAGGACTCGAACCTGCGACCGATCGGTTAACAGCCGATTGCTCTACCGACTGAGCTATCAAGGAATAACTGCAAAACCATTATACTATCTCGACGGATGTCAGTCAAGAAAATCACGCAACTTGTGGCTTCTGCTTGGGTGACGCAGTTTGCGAAGCGCCTTAGCCTCGATTTGACGGATACGCTCGCGGGTAACGCCGAAATTCTGACCAACTTCTTCCAAGGTTCGCGCCCTGCCGTCGTCAAGCCCGAAACGAAGCCGAAGCACCTTTTCTTCTCTTGGCGTCAGCGTATCGAGCACTTCCTCCAACTGCTCTTTCAGAAGCAGGAATGAAGCGGCTTCCGCCGGAGCCGGTGCGTCATGATCCTCGATGAAGTCGCCCAAGTGGGAATCTTCTTCTTCGCCAATCGGCGTTTCCAAAGAAACAGGTTCTTGCGCTATCTTCATGATTTCGCGTACCCGATCGACGCCGATCTCCATCTCCTTCGCAATCTCGTCCGGCGTCGGATCGCGCCCCAACTGCTGCAAAAGCTGACGAGAAACACGAATCAGCTTGTTGATTGTCTCGACCATGTGAACCGGAATGCGAATCGTGCGCGCCTGGTCGGCGATAGCTCGCGTAATTGCCTGCCGTATCCACCACGTCGCATAAGTACTGAACTTGTATCCCTTATTGTAATCGAATTTCTCGACTGCCTTGATCAGGCCGAGATTTCCCTCCTGAATGAGGTCGAGGAACAACATGCCACGACCGACATAGCGTTTCGCGATACTGACCACAAGGCGAAGATTCGCTTCCGCCAGACGCTTCTGCGCCTCCTCGTCGCCCTCCTCCATGCGCTTGGCGAGAATAATCTCCTCTTCCGCCGTCAACAACGGCACCCGGCCAATTTCCTTCAAATACATACGGACGGGATCGTCAATACTGATACCTTCCGGAATCGTGAGGTCGATTTCTTCCTCAGCCTTTTCCAATACGCCATCCCCGGCATCAGCGTCCGCCTCGACATCCACCTCGACCGCCTCGTCGACGAGCTCAATCCCCTGCTTGCCAAATGTTTCATAAAGTTCATCCATCATTTCCGGGGAAAGCTCATAGTTCTGGAACGCTTCAAGAATCTCGCCGTAAGTCAGTGTATTGCCGCCCTTTTTCCCGCGCTCGATCAGTTCGCGCGTAACGTCCGCGACTGGCCGGACCGCGCCGCCCGTTGCAGCGTCGCCGTCAGCGTTTTGCGTGTTCTCGCCGTCCTGCGCCGAGATATCTTTCTTCTCCGCTTCCGTTTTTTTCTTTTTCTTGGATGTCTTTCGCTTGTCTTCTGCCTTTTTCACATCGGATACATCTTCGGCCGTCGTTGCCGATTCCACATCCTGCGGTGTTCTCGGATTCTTTTGCCTTCCAAGATCGGAAACTTTCTTCTTTGGCTTCATCGTTTCAGCCTGTTGTGGATCGGCATCATGGTTGGCTTCAGGATCCGCAAGCGTCGTGTTTTTATCCTTCTCTTTTTTACCCGTCACCGCTTTTTTTGTCGTCGCGGTTGTCTTCGCCCCCGCCTTGGACTCGGCCACCGGGTTCGAAGCGCTCTTCCCGGCCTTCACAGACACTTTGGCCGTTTCCGTCTTGTCCGCCGGCTTCTTTTTCGAAACGGCCGAGGAGATTTGGGGATTCTCTTCCGTAACGCTTATTTCCTTTTGGGCCTTGACCGACACTTTTGTTTTCGACACAGACTTCACCTTTGCGCTCTGGTCCGTCTCGGCAGCCTGTATCATTGCTTTTGCCCCAAGCTTTGCGGAATCACCGGTAACCTTTGTCTTCGTTTTCGGCTTGACCGGCTCGCCTTTCACAGACTTTTTCTCCTCGGCGGAGAGTTCCACGCTCTTCTTCGTCGGAGGCTTCATCGGGGCAGTCCTTGTCTTCTTGCGGGACGTTTCGGACACTTTCGAATCGCTCTTCTCCGCCGCTTTCTTGTCAGCGGAGGTTGTGCCAACCGCTTTGGCCGTTTTTTTCTGCTCTTTCGCCTGCGTCTCTTTCATGGACGCCTGGGCGTTCTTCTTGCCTGCGGTAGTTGTCTTTGCCGTTTTCTTTTCCGCCATGTCCTGCCGCCCCCTTTCCCAATAAATTCAAGTTTAGGCTCCACTTTCAATCCATCACTCATCCATTCGTCGCTGAATCTTGGTGCAATTCATCTATCTTTTGTTTAATTCGCTGACTTTTTTGTAATTCCTGCAAAAAATTGGAATTTCCTTTTCTTTCCATTTCGTCCGCCCGGAGACGATGCACCTCGAAAGCTGATTTTAACTGTGCGAGCACAAGCGGACGCAAATATTCCTCATACGTTCCCGCCTGTGCAACAGACGCTTCGGCCAAGATCCGCGAAAGCTCCGCGGCGGCTTCATCTCCAAGCGTCTCCAATATCTCTTCATCTTGCGGATCTCGATGTTCCTCGCCGCACCGCGCAAGATAGCGCAAAAGTTTTTCATGAAGCGGATACGGAAATGGCTCATCCTCCATCTCCGCCACAGCGGCCAACGCCACACCCGGATCGCGCCACGCCATGCGAATCAATGCGCGCCCCGCGCTCTGCACAGCGTCATCCGCAGCACGGACAGCCTGCCGATGCGTCTGCACACGAACCTCCTCCGTCGAGTCATCCGCCCGATAGAGCGCTAGTTCCTGGCGAATAATCCCTTCGTCAATCCCGAGGGTGCTCCGCAAGCGGCGGATATAATCATTCTTCTCAACGGCACCCGCTGCTTTGAGCGCCGGAAGAATCGCGCGCAATGCTCGATTCTTTCCGTCCAGCGTCCGTATATCGTTCGTCCGGAGCGCACGACGAATCTGGTACTCGCCAATCGGGAGCGCCTTATCCGCCAAGGCCCGAAAAGCATTCCCGCCATGCTTTCGCACAAATTCGTCGGGATCCTTGCCGTCTGGGACAATCAGAACCCGCGCTTCCGCATCAGTCCCTCGCACGATGGACAATGCGCGCAGCGTCGCCCGCTGCCCGGCTTCGTCACTGTCGTAGCAAAAACAGATTTCTTTCGCGTACCGAAGCAGGAGTCTGCATTGCTCCGCCGTGAACGCCGTCCCCAAAGATGCCACCGCGTTTTCCACGCCGGCCGCCGCCAGAGATATGGCGTCCATATACCCCTCGACCAAAATTGCCCGTCCCGTCTCCCGTATCGTTTTTTTTGCACGGTTCAGGCCGAACAAAAGCCTTCGCTTGTTGAACAGGGGCGTTTCCGGTGAATTCAGGTATTTTGGCATACCGTCGCCGAGCACACGCCCGCCAAAGCCCACTACGCGTCCCCGATCGTCAGCGATGGGAATCATCACACGGTTGCGAAACTTGTCATAAACGCTGCCTTGCCGCTCTGTGACAAGGCCTCCTTCCATAAGCAGGTTTTCGCTGACACCGCGCTTCAAAAAAGCGTCCCGAAGCTTCCCCGGCGCATCCGGGGCAAAACCGAGCCCGAAAGCTTCCACTATGTCCATGCCGACATCGCGTCCGGCAAAATATCGAAGCCCGGCCTCACCGTACCGTGTCTTCACGAGACAGTTGTGGAAGAAACGCTGCGCCATCTCCATCAGTTTCCGCAGGTCGTCGAGCTTGCGCTCCCGCGCCAATTCTTTTTCGGACTTTTCCCGTTCCGGCATCGATATGCCAAGCTTTTCCGCCTGCAACCGGATCGCGTCGAAATAGGACACGTTTTCAATCATGGAAATAAATTTGAATACGTTGCCGCCCGCATGGCAACCGAAGCAATAAAAAAAACCTTCATCCGGCACAACGGAAAAAGACGGCGTTTTTTCCTGATGAAACGGACAGCACCCCCAATAACGCCCACTTTTTCGTTTTAGCGGAACGTAAGCGGCGACTACGCCCAAAATATCCGAGGCTTCGCGGACGCGCGCCACAAAAGCGTCCATTTCCGCACTCCTCATACACGCAACGCCACCCTCGGAAAAACCAAAATTACTTACAGTCCTTATATTCCATGCAAATTGAAAAAATCCTTTCGCCAATGAAAAGAAAATTTCATTTTCCGATTACCAAGCATACTCTCTGGCCGACATACCCACCGGCGGTATGAAAATTTCGTGGAACAACTGCACCGCATATCCGTCCGTCAGTCCCGCCACATAGTCCACGACAATCTGTTTCTTGCCCCAACGCTCTTCCCGATCAAGAAACTCCTTGGGCAACTGATCGACGTGCGAAAAAAAATGGCGATAAAGCTGCTGGAGCACAAATACGGCCTGTTCCCGCTCGCGGGCAAGCTTTTGCGAATGGTAAATGCGCTCAAACATGAACGAGCGAAAGACCTTCATCACATCCTGCATGGCCGATGAAAAGGAAATGTCATGCGTTCCTGCCGAAGTCGTAATAATATCCGAGACGAATCCCGTGATCATCGCCGAATGCGCGTCGCCCAAAGCCTCCCTGACCAACGGTGGCAAATCGTCCGGGACGAGCAACCCCGCCCGCAGGCTGTCGTCGTAATCGTGGCAGAGATAGGCAATGCGGTCGGCGTGATGCACAATCCGCCCTTCCAACGTTTTGGCGCGCTCTTTGCCCGTATGGTGGACAATGCCGTCCCGCACATCGTCCGTCAAATTCAGTCCCGCGCCTTCCCGTTCCAAATAATCAACGACGCGAAGACTCTGCTCGTTGTGCGCGAAATGGCCGCATAGCTCCGCCATCGCAGCCTCGCCGGAATGGCCGAAAGGTGTGTGCCCGACATCGTGCCCCAGCGAAACGGCTTCGGCAAGATCCTCGTTCAGCCGCAGTCCCCGCGCGATTGTCCGCGAAATCTGCGCAACCTCGAGGCTGTGCGTCATGCGTGTGCGATAATGATCCCCCGACATGATATAGACCTGCGTCTTGTGCTTCATACGACGAAACGATTTCGAATGAAGAATCCGGTCACGGTCGCGCTGGTACGCTGTGCGGAACGGGCAGAGATCGATCTCTCCCTGCCGCTTTGCTTCGCGGCTTTTCGCCGCGTCCGGCGACAAGATTTGATATTCCAATTCTTCCGTACGCTCTCGAATCGTTTGCATGCGCCTCGCCCCTTTCCGCAGAAAATGATTTCGTAATTTTTATTCTTCATTTGGACAAAAATTCCTGCTATCCTATAAAAAAAGCCGCGGGGAATTGATTTCCCCACGGCAAACAATGATAAGCATCACGGAAACCGGACAACGCAGCGGTGAATCTTTTCTCCGAAGCCGCTGAATTTTTTTTCGTACTCCGTCTCGATGTTGTCCGGGCGGTTTTCCGCATGGAGATTGAAAGAAACGTCCTCCACATGCAGTCCCGACGTTTGGAATTCTTCCAACGAGAAAGCGAACAGCCCCGGATTGTCCGTCTTGAAAACCAACAGTCCGCCCGGACACAATATACGGCGGTATTTTTCAAGGAATGTTCGATATGTGAGGCGTCGTTTAGCGTGTCGCGCCTTCGGCCATGGATCACAGAAATTGATATAAATCCCGTCGACCTCACCCGGCGCGATAATGTTCTCCAGTTCTTGGATATCGAAAACAAGCAGCCGCACATTTTTTAGCTCCGCCGCCCGCACCCGCTGCGCCGCCTTATATAGAACGTCTTGCTGCGCCTCAATGCCAAGAAAGCTATGCTCCGGTTCCCTGGACGCGATTTGGCTGATGAACCCTCCTTTTCCCGTGCCGAGTTCCACGTAAAGCGGAGCGGGACGTCCGAAAATTTCCTTCCAATGGCCGCGCTCCGCCTCGGTTGCCGGTTGATCCTTCGGATATACAAAATCGTCAAAGTCATGGATTGCCGCATCAATCCAAGGTTTCCTCCGCAATCGCAAGCCATCATTTCCTTTCTTATGTTATAGGTTGTTCATGTTTATCTATTATACAGGTGTGCCGCTGCCCCCGCAATCAAAAATTTCTATTCCGCTTTGCAGAATTTATGCTATGATGCAAAATATATGATATAATACGATTGTTTACGCACGATCAAGGAAGCAGGAAAGGTGGATTCATTTTGGCACGACAAACGAAACGTATTCGAAAAAATATCCAAACGGCACAGAAAATGGATGAACTTCTGGACGGCAAACCGGAGGGGCGGCAATACAAACCGTGGGAAAACATCGTGCTCGTCGGCGTCATATGCCTGACGATGTTTCTATTGTCCTCGGGCTGGAACTATTTCGACGCCGTGAACAAAGGAATGTACAGTCTGTTGCTTGTCGCGCTGCTCCTGATGTACGCGCAACGGCGCATGGACATGACGCCGACGCGGGAAACATGGATCCGGCGTGGCATCTTCGCGGCGATTGCGCTGGCGCTTGTATTGTTCGCGTATGCGGTATATCTGCAATATCTTGTATAAGGAAGGTTTATGCCATGTCTCAATTTGACGCACGAAATATCAGCATGGTCATGGATTTATACGAGCTGACCATGGCAGGGGGATACTTTTCCGATGACGCGATGGCGGAGTCCGTGGCCTTCGATGTGTTTTACCGCAACAATCCCGACAACGGCGGCTTCGCCATTTTCGCTGGGCTGGAGCAGGTCATCGAGTATGTGGAAAACTTCCATTTCTCGGCGGAAGATGTGGAGTATCTGCGCGGCCTTGGCATTTTCGAGGAAACGTTTCTCGGGTATCTATCAAAGTATCGCTTTCACGGCGACATTTACGCGTTTCCGGAAGGGACGATCATGTACCCGAACGAGCCGATTCTCATTGTCGTCGCCCCGCCTATTGATGCGCAGCTTGTGGAGACGGCGATTCTCGCGCAAATCAACCATCAGTCGCTGATCGCGACGAAGACACAGCGCATCGTTCGTTCGGCGGCGGGCCGTGCCGTCTCGGATTTCGGCGCGCGCCGCGCTCACAATATGGACGCGGCGGTCTACGGCGCCCGGGCGGCGGTCATCGGCGGCGCAGTCGGAACAGCAACGCTCCTCGCCGGGCAGCTTTTCAATATCCCCGTCAGCGGCACCATGGCGCACAGCTGGGTCATGTACTACGACGATGAGTACACCGCGTTCAAAAAGTACGCGGAAAAATACCCAGACGCGACGGTGCTCCTCATCGACACCTTCGACGTGCTGCACTCCGGTGTGCCGAATGCCATCCGCGTCGCGAAGGAAGTCCTCGCGCCGATGGGAAAACGCTTGAAGGGTGTGCGCCTCGACTCCGGCGACCTCGCCTATCTCTCGAAGCGCGTCCGCAAGCTGCTGGACGATGCGGGGCTCGAGGACTGCAAGGTTATTGTTTCCAACAGCCTCGACGAATACACGATTGCCTCGATTCTGGGGCAGGGCGGTTGCATCGACGCTTTCGGCGTCGGCGAACGGCTGATTACCGCAAAGAGCGACCCGGTCTTTGGCGCGGTTTACAAGATGGTCGAAGTCAACAAAAAACGTGCCTGCATTCCGAAAATCAAGATTTCGGAAACCTTCGAGAAAATTACGAACCCGGGCCGCAAACGTGCTTATCGCGTCTACGACGAACATGGACAGGCGATTGCCGACCTTTTGACAGGCCGGGACGAAACCCTCGACCTCTCGAAACCATACCGTTACATTGATCCGGAGCAGCCATGGAAACAGCGGAATTTTGAAAACTGCACGGCCAAAGAGCTGCAAACCCTTGTGGTCAAAAACGGAAAGCGGGTCACCCAACCGACGCCGCTGCCGGAAATCCAGGCGTATGTGAAAAAACAGCTCCGGGAAGAAATCTGGGAAGAGGAACAACGCTTCGAGAATCCGCATCGCCATTACCTTGACATGAGCCCGACGTATTATGAAATGAAAATGGATCTTCTCAGTGAAGCGAAGGAAAACAGGACGAAGAAATAAGGAGGACTTTCGCGTGGACTTTGGAGCAGAAGAGCGCATCGGGGAAGCCTGCGGCGTTTTCGGCATGTACGATCTCGACGGCCGGGACGTGGCCTCGCCCATTTATTACGGTTTGTACGCGCTTCAGCATCGCGGGCAGGAAAGCGCCGGCATCGCGGTCACGGACACGAACGCCCAAAAGGCCCATGTTTCCTGCCATAAGGATATGGGACTCGTGCATGAAGTCTTTTCCGAGGAAAACCTCTCGCAGCTTTCCGGCAATCTTGGCGTCGGCCACGTGCGCTACTCGACGGCGGGCGGATCCCTGCCGGAAAATTCCCAGCCCCTCGTCATCCGCTATATCAAAGGAACGCTGATGCTCGCGCACAACGGCAACCTCGTCAACACGCCGGAACTGACCCGCGAACTGTCCGAAAGCGGCGCGATTTTCCAGACCACCATCGACTCGGAAACCATCGCCTACGAGATTGCCCGCGCCCGCGTCAAAACTTCTTCCGTCGAGGATGCCGTGGTCGAAGCGATGAAGAAACTCAAGGGCGCCTATTCCCTCGTGCTCGCCAGTCCCAGAAAGCTGATTGGTGTGCGCGACCCGTTGGGCTTCAAGCCGCTCGTGATCGGCAAGCGTGACAATGCCTATGTCATTGCCTCCGAGACCTGCGCGCTCGAAACTATCGGCGCGGCGTTCATCCGTGACGTGGAACCTGGGGAAGTCGTGACCATCGGGCAGGACGGCGAGATCCATTCCGACCGTACCCACTGCCCAAAGCCGGAGAATACCGCGCGCTGCATTTTTGAATACATCTATTTTGCGCGCCCCGACTCCTCCATTGACGGCATCAGCGTCGTAAACGCGCGCATGACTGCGGGCCGCTGTCTCGCGAAGGACCACCCGGTGGATGCCGATCTCGTTGTCGGCGTCCCCGAGTCCGGCAACATGGCAGCCATCGGTTATTCGCTGGAATCCGGTATTCCTTACGGCATCGCTTTCACGAAAAACACTTATGTCGGGCGCACCTTCATCAGTCCGAAACAATCGAGCCGGGAGCGCAGCGTCCACGTCAAACTCAATGTGTTGAAAGAAGTCGTCGAGGGCAAGCGGATTTTGATGATTGACGACTCCATCGTACGCGGCACCACCAGCAACCAAATTGTCAATATGCTGCGCGAGGCAGGCGCGACGGAGGTCCATATGTGTGTGTCGGCACCGCCGTTCCTGCATCCGTGCTACTTCGGCATCGACATCCCGTCGGAGGATCATCTAATTGCCCACGACAAGACGATTGAAGACATTCGACGGGAAATCGGAACCGATTCCCTCGGCTATCTGAGCCTCGCCCGCCTCTCGGAAATGGTCGGCGGGCTCCCCATCTGCACCGCTTGCTTCAGCGGCGATTACCCGATTGATCCACCGAAAGAGGATATTCGAGGCGAATACGTGAAATAAAGAATTAGGCAGACAAAACTCCCCGCAGGATTTTGCGATTCCCGCGGGGAGTTTTGTCTGTCTTTATTCCGGCAATCTGTCAGCGACGGCGGCAAATTCCGAAAGCGACAAGGTTTCGCCGCGCCGGGCGGCGTCCACTTTCGCTTCGGACAGGGCGGCCTCAATGTGCGCTTTCGGCACACCCATCGGCTTCAGCGCGTTTGCGAGGGTCTTTCTCCGCTGCCCGAAAGCCGCCTTGACGACGCGGAAAAACAGGTTTTCATCCTTCACGGCCACCGCCGGCCGCTCCCGCACCGCACAGACGATGACCGCCGAATCCACCTCCGGCTCGGGCAGGAAGCAATGCGGCGGCACATCCAGCACAATCTCCGGCTCCGTGTAATATTGCACCGCCACCGAAAGCGCGCCGTAATCCTTTCCGCCGGGGTGCGCCGTCATGCGCTCGGCAACCTCCTTTTGCACCATCGTGACAATTCGCGTAATCGGAAGCTTCTGCTCCAACAGGGTGAGCAGGATCGGCGTCGTGATGTAATACGGAAGATTCGCGGCAACTTTGAACGGTTCGCCTCCCATCAACGCGGGTATATCCGTTTTCAAAATGTCTCCCTGCACAACGCGCAGCCGCTCATAGCCACGAAGGGTTTCCGCAAGCACGGCGGGCAGCTTTTTGTCCAATTCCACCGCCGTCACCTCCGCGCCCGCTTCCAAAAGCCCCTGCGTCAAAGTCCCGATGCCCGGCCCAATTTCCAGCACACGGTCCCCCTGCCCGATTTCCGCCGCTCCGACAACGGCGCGCACCACGGCGGGCGAAATCAGGAAATTCTGCCCAAGTCTATGAGATGCGTGCAGGCCGAAGGCCTTCAGGATATGTCGTGTCACGCCTTTGTCTGCGATCTGCGGCGTCAGCATTTGTGTTCCTCCCCATCCAGTTCCTTCAATCCGGCGTCAAATTCCTCACGCGTCACGCCGTAATGGTTGAGCCGCTTCAAAAATGTCTTGGCGTTCGCGCAGCCTACGCCAAGCAAAGCGCCAAGCCGCGCACGACGCTCCGAGGCCATGGTTCCGCCCGAAAGCCCCGCCGCAATCAAGTCCGCCGCCGCAAAACGCTCCACGGGATTCCAGTCCAAAGTCCGCACCTTTTCCAACGCGGCACGTATCGATTTCGGCGACGCCTGCTCTATGCCGATGTCGTCGTTCGCCGTCGCGTCCTCCTTCGGCACAAAAGCATGCTTCGCTTCCGGGAATTTTTTTGATAAAAAGCGGCGGATTCTCTCCCCCGCCGGATCCGGGTCGGTCAGTATGATGATGCCCCGCCGCTTGTACGCGTCACCTATGCTCGCCAGCGTCTTCGGCGAAAGCCGGAAACCGTCGGTGATGATGCAATCCGCCTCCACCGCGCGGCCCACTGCCAAAACATCCATTTTTCCCTCGACGACAAGAACTTCCTTGATCATCGTTTTCCACCCGCTTCC
Organism: Schwartzia sp. (in: firmicutes); assembly: GCA_017480545.1. Lineage (GTDB taxonomy): Bacteria > Bacillota > Negativicutes > Selenomonadales > Selenomonadaceae > RUG12372. Next base: position 12,925 of record JAFVAI010000053.1, read on the forward strand.
ATGTCGAGCACCGAAAGCGCCGCCGCGTACACTTCCTCTGCGATGGCTTCCGGCGCACGCGGAGCGCTGCCTTCCCCGCAGGCAATCCTTGTCCAGCCGAGCCTTTCCGATGCCTCCGCATAAGCCTCGTGCACACGATGCAAATACGATTTGTCCTTTTCATGGATATCCACAGAGCCCGTTTCCTTCGCTCGTGCCGCAAGGAGCGCATCGCTGACCTCGGGCGGCATGTCAAGAAACACGACCAGATCGGGGCGCGGCAATCCCAACCGCCCGTATTCAAAATCCTCCAGCCACGCAAAATATTCCCGCCGCGCAGCTTCATTGGCGAGCTTCACCGCCTGATGGGCAAGATTGGATGTCGTATAACGGTCGGAGAGAATCAATCCGCCTCTCTTGTACGCTTCTCCCCATTGCGTATGGAACGATGCGTAACGATCCACCGCGAAAAAAGCCGATGCCGCATACGCGTCCACGTCCGCTGCCTGCGTTCCGAAATCGCCCCGCAGATACATCCGTACCAAGGCCGATGAATCTGACGCATAATCGGGAAATGAGACTCTTGTCACATCTCGCCCCTCCGAACGGAGGCGTTCATAAAGCAACCGCGTCTGCGTTTCCTTGCCAGAGGCATCCCCTGCCTCCAAAATGATCAATTTGCCTTTTGTTCCCATATCCTCACCTATTCACAACCCAAAGCGTCGATAGCGACGGATCCTGCGCCCCCGTAACTTTGAACCCCATGCGCCTCATCTCCCGGAAATATCCGACAACGTCCTCGGTTACCTGCTCTCCCGGTGCGACGGCGGGGATCCCCGGCGGATAAAACGTGGCCTCCTCTGCCGCAATGCGCCCGACAGCACAATCAAGCGGCACATTTTCCCGCGCCGCGAAAAACGCCTCTCTCGGCGGCATCGCCAAGGGAAGCGACGGCGGCTTCTCCGCAGACAAAACAGAAGAAACTGCTTTCCCCTCGCATGCCCGCGAAAGAGAACGCAAAGCCTCCAGCAACCGCTCCGTTTCTCTCTCCGTGTCCGCCATGGATACAATAAAGAGTACATTCCGTGCGTCGGCCAATTCCGCTTGGATCTTTTCTGCCCGAAGGAAACGCATAGCCGCTTCCCCCGACAGGCCCAGTTTCGATACATTCACCGTCAGCTTGGTCACGTCGAGGGCCGCCGCGCCGGGCCGCCCCATTCTCTCTTTGCCAAAGCACCAAAGCCCCGGCAGGTCGTTTACCGCGGAGCGCAATTCCTCCGCAAGGCGCACCGCGCGCCCAACACGAACGTCGCCTTCTTCTTCCATTTGCAGCCGCGCGATATCCAGCGACGCCATTAAAAGATAATTGGGGCTTGTAGTGGCAAGCAGGGATGCCGCCCGGCGCACCCGCTCCGCAGGTACGCGCCCGCCTTTTCGGAAAAGCATCGAAGCCTGCGTCATCGCGCCCAAAAGTTTATGCGTACTTTGCGCGACAAGATCGGCTCCACAAGAAAGCGCGTCCGGCGGCAGCTCGTCCGAGAATTTCAAATGCGCCCCGTGGGCTTCGTCCACCAAGAGCGGTATGCCCCTTTCGTGCGCCGCCTTGGCGATTTCCCGCAGCTCGCCGGCCACCCCGTAATACGTCGGATGAATCGCCAATACCGCCCGCGCGGAAGGATGTTCCGCCAGCGCCTGCCGCACCGCCTCCGCCGTGATGCCATGGGCAATCCCAAGCGCTTCATCTGTTTCCGGCGTGACGTAAACGGGGCGCGCGCCCGTCAAAATCAACCCGCCGACAACGGAGCGATGCATGTTCCGCGGCACGATGACCTCGTCCCCCGGCGCAAGCGACGCCATCATCATCGCATGAATCGCGCCCGTAGTGCCGTTCACGGAAAAAATGGCCTCATCCGCCCCCCAGAGACGCGCCGCTTTGTCCTGCGCTTCTTTGATAGAGCCCGCCGGACAATGCAAATCATCCAGTTCTTCCGCCAACGATACTTCCGCGCGCAAGCCCTCCTCCGTCACCAATGCCCGAAGCAACGGGTGCGCGCCAAGGCCCTGCTTGTGGCCCGGCGTATGAAAAGCGAGAGCGCCGCTCGCTGCGTACGCTTTCATCGCCGCCGCCAGTGGCGCTCTATCTGCGTCGTTCATGT
>JAFVAI010000054.1 GCA_017480545.1 Schwartzia sp. (in: firmicutes)
ACGCCGGGTCTTTTTCCGTCATGCTGCGTCAGATGCCGTTCGACGTAGCGATGCTACGCCTTCGCGGCATCTTCCTTGCCTGACGAAAAAATCCCTCGGCGTGGCCTCGAATTGACTTATTCGTCGTTTCCTTAAAAATCCCAACTGCGATCCGTATGAAAGGAATCCGCTGGCCTTTCCGCGTTGCAAGGAGTATAATATATTCTTGCAATACTGGAGGAACGGGAGGGGAACATCCTGCTGTACCCACTGAAATTGATTCCGCCGCTCAAGGATTATCTCTGGGGCGGAACAAAACTGAAAGAAAAATTTCACAAGGAAACGGAGCTCCCGACGGTGGCGGAAAGCTGGGAGCTGGCCTGCCGGAAGGACGGACACAGCATCATCGGGAACGGCCCATCGGCCGGCATGGAACTTTCGCGCTACATCGCGATGGAGGGCGACCGCGTGACGGGCACCCACGCGGCGCGCGTCACCTATTTCCCGCTGTTGGTCAAGCTGATTGACACGGCGAAGGATCTTTCCATCCAGGTCCACCCGGACAACGAGCACGCGCTCTGGGACCAGGACGAGCGCGGCAAGACCGAGCTGTGGTATGTGGTGGAGGCGGAGCCGGGCGCGACACTGATCCACGGCGTCAGCCGCAACGTGACGAAGGTGGAGCTGCGCCAGCGCATCGAAGACGGCACCATTCTCGAAATCTGCAACCGCGTCCCCGCCCGCCCCGGCGACGTTTACCTGATCGAGGCCGGAACGCTCCACTCGGTGGGCGCCGGCGTCACGCTGGCGGAAATCCAGCAGAACGCCAACACGACGTATCGCCTTTACGACTACGGGCGGCCGGGCCGTGACGGTGTGCCGCGCGAGCTCCAGATCGACCGCGCGCTGGGCGTATTGCGCATGACGCCGACGCCGCCCCTCGTGCTGCCGCCGCCCCAGTCGTTTTTCGCCGAATACACGGTGCAGCGGCTCGCCTCCTGCGAATATTTCACCGTCTACCATGTCGCGCTGGACGGCCGCATCCATCTCTTTTCGGGCCGGGACAGCTTCCATTCGATTCTGCTTTTGGAAGGAATCTTGGAGCTCGAATATCCCAGCGGCAAGGAAATCCTCGAAAGAGGCGCGTCCATTTTCGTCCCCGCCGGTTGCGGCCCCTATTGGCTGCGCGGCCACGGCCGTTTCCTTTTGACTATGGTGTAGAATTGCAAAGCCCGTCAGGTTTTCGCCTGACGGGCTTTCTTTACGGGATGTCGGGCAGCGCTTGGCTGACCGTGTTGTGATGGATGATGTCGATGATGCGGAGCTCGACTTCCATTTCCTGCTTCAAAAGCGTCTCCGCCGTGTTGTACTCCGCGTTCTCGCCGGTGGCGATGCCCTTCAGGTAATGGGTCCACGCCGCGATGGACAGGTCGGTGGAAGTGTGGCGAAGATTCGCGAGATAGGCGGCGCCCTTCGGAATCGCCACCGCGTCGAGGCGCGCCTGCCGCTCTTTCAGCGTCGGCACGATCTCGTCCTCGATCAGCGAGGACAGGGAAACGGCGATGTTCCCGGCGAAACGGCCCCGCGCCGAACCGGCCAGCGAAGAGAAGCGTCCCTGCAAATCCTCCAGCTTTTGGTTGTACGCGGCCACAAGGTCGTGGGTCGCGGCGATGTAATCGGCGATGTCCTGGTTTTGCCGCGGCGCGAGGGTGTCCAGATACAGCTTGTAATTCTCCATGCGGACAATCTGCCAATGCCCTTCCTGCGCGCGCTCCAGACGCAGCCGGAGGGAAAACGGCGTTTCCGTCACGCGGTCGCGGATCGCGACTTGGACATCGGCGGTGTCGCCGGCCACCTTCGCCTTTTCCACCGCCACCAGTTCCATATTGCGGAACTGGGAACGCTCCATGAACCGCTCAAAGTCGATGCCGAGCTGCCGCCCTTTCGTAAGGCTCATGCCCTGGGGCAACGACCATTCGCCGGTGGCTATGTAGCCCGTCAGCACTTCCCGCAGCCCTTCCGTCATTTGCGGCTTGATGATGCCGTAAAACCGTTCGTACCGCTCCTTGCTTTCGGCGGTGAGCGCCGCGTCGTACCGCAGCATATCGTCGGTCAGGTCGTCGTAAGCGCGGGACAGCGCGCGGTCCAGATCTACGCCTCGCAGCACGGCGGCAACGTCATGCCGAGCGCAAGCGTCGGCGAGAGCGCGGATTGCGTACTCCGGCGTTCGCGTATAGACAAAACAATACCAGAGCCAAAGTCCGAGAGCGAGCGCGAAGAGAAAAAGAACCATCAGCGCGTTCCGTCTTTCCTTCTCGTGACGGCGACGCAGCCGGCTTTGAAACGACCGGCTTTCCATTTGTGGGCCTGCTTTGTATTCGTATTCCATAATGCTCGTATTGTATCATATTTTCGGGCAAGAAAGAAAGACGCCTTGCCCCTTTTCGGCAAAAATTCGTCTCCCTTGCCTTTCCCGCCCAGATTTAGTATACTGTGGAAAGTTTTGGAAACATTTAAGGGGGGACTTATTTTGCACTCAATTTTCAGATGGTACATGAAAACACCGCTCATCGGGCTGATTGCGTGCGGCCTGGTCATCGGCATCGCGTTGGCGGTCGCCGTGCCGCAGACGATTCCCGTACTCGCCATCTTCGGCAAGCTGTTCGTCGGGGCGCTGAAAGGCATCGCGCCGATTCTCGTCTTTGTCCTCGTCCGCAATGCCATGGCGCGGGACACCTCCTCCGGCAGCACGTCGATGCGTCCGGTCATCGAGCTTTACCTGATCGGCACCTTTTGTGCGGCGCTGGTGGCCGTCGCGGCGTCGTTCCTGTTCCCGACGGAGCTGAAGCTCTCGGTGGCAAACGCGAACCTTGCGCCGCCCAGCGGCATTGTCGAGGTGCTGAGAAACCTGCTGCTCTCCGTCGTGGACAACCCGGTGAACGCCATCATCAAGGCGAACTACATCAGCATCCTCGCTTGGGCGGTGCTGTTCGGCATCGCGCTCCGCCGCACCTCGTCGGCGACCCAGTCCTTCATCGCCGACGTAGCGGAAGGCGTGACGAAAATCGTCCAGTGGATTATCCGCCTGGCGCCTTTCGGCATCATGGGCCTCGTGGCGGACGCCATCGGCGAAAGCGGCCTCGACGCGCTCCTCAGCTACGCGCGGCTGCTCGCCGTGCTGCTCGGGGCGTTCTTCTCCGTCGCGCTGATCATGAACCCTTTGGTCGTCTTTCTGAAAACCCGCAAGAATCCGTATCCGTTGGTCTTCGCGACGCTCCGGGAAAGCGGCATCTATGCCTTCTTCACCCGCAGCTCCGCCGCGAATATCCCGGTCAATATGCGTCTTTGCGAGCGCCTCGGGCTGAACCCGGACATCTACTCGATCTCGATTCCGTTGGGCGCCACCATCAACATGGCGGGCGCGGCCATCACCATCACGGTGCTGTCGTTGGCGGCAGCGAACACGCTAGGTATCCGCGTCGATCTGCCGACAGCGCTGCTGCTCTCCATTATCTCCACGGTAGGCGCCTGCGGCGCGTCGGGCGTGGCTGGCGGCTCGTTGCTTTTGATTCCGGTGGCCTGCGCGTCCTTCGGCATCAACAACGACATCGCCATGCAGGTGGTCGGCGTCGGCTTCATCATCGGCGTGTTGCAGGACTCCTGCGAAACGGCCCTGAACAGCTCCAGCGACGTCCTCTTCACCGCCACGGCGGAATTCGCCGCCCGCGCGGAAAAAGGAACGCTGAAAGCGGAGGATATGGTTCCGAAGCATTGATGATTTTATCGCCAAACAAAAACCGCCGACCGCGAAATTTCTCGCGGCCGGCGGTTTTTTGCGGTTGTTATGCGATTATACGTTTAGAGCGTATGAGTAGCAATGCCGCCCGAAATCATACGATGGAATACTCAAAATGCTTACTGCCTGCATACTGGAATGATGCAGACAGCAAGGAGTTCATCGAATCCGTAAATTGCGTTATCTACACTGCGAGTTGTTGTTTTATCCTATACTCTATGCTAAAATTTTGGCAGAAGAGAGGATGAAGCCACATGAAAGCTATACTCAGCAGGAAAGGCATGGATAGCAAGGCCGGAAAAATGCCCAGCCCGATACTTCCAGACGGTACGCTGTTGTCACTCCCCATTCCTGATCGTGCCAGCCTCACTGGATATGGGGATTTATTCTATCGAGAGCAGAGTTTGCAGAAAATCATATCCCAACTGAACCCACGTTTTGATTTTGCGAAAAATCCTACCTGCCACCTTGACCCTGATATATACAGTGAAATCACGAATAGACCTTCCGATTGGAAACCAGCCTTTGGACAGTGGGGCGTATCGGCTGCCCACTTGGATAGGTTAAACGTAGATATAGGAGATGTATTCTTATTCTATGGAATGTTTCAACAAACAGAATGGCAAAAGAACGGTGGGCTTGCCTATGTCAAAGCCTCTCCTGTCTGGCATATCATCTACGGGTATATGCAGATTGGGGAAATCCTCAGGGACGAAAAGAAAATAAAGGAACTCTATTCATGGCATCCTCATAGCCGATATAATGATTCTCCAAATAACCGCTTGTACCTGCCTGCGAAATATGGCACGTTCCGCTATGCAGAACCGCTTGTGCTTACGCAAAGCGGACAACGCAGCCGTCGGGTGTGGAAATTGCCTCCGTTCTTTGCGGAGAAAGGTATTTCCATCTCTTGGCAGGGAAAGAACGCCCCGGTGATGAAGGACGGCTTCTCGGTGTTAAATTCTGCCGCCAGAGGGCAGGAATTTGTTGTCACAGCAGATACAACAGCACAGAACAGGAATTTGTCTGATTGGGTGGAAAATCTGATACATACTGGAATGATTGGAATAAGAGGGTACGCAATGGAACGAATTATAACAGAAATCGGAAATCAAGACCTAAAAAAAGGAGCGTTCAAAAATGCCCAGTTTATCTTCATGGCGGAAGACGGTGCCATGGGAGAGCCTGGAAAAATATTGATTATCACATCAGGTGGTAGCATCTTTCATGGCAACTATTACATGGGTGATATAGATTTTAGCCGCCTTTATCGCTCTGTTCCTGCTATAAAGGCTTGGAGTGATGATGATATGCTCCCCGATAATTGGGCACATCAGTATCTTGGTGCTGGAAATCATCTTCTCATACGTAAAGATGCGTATGCCGATTTTAGAAAGGCAGTAGGCGAAAAAGCCCTCCCTGAACACATATATGTCAGATGGATGGATGCCGCATGGGACATTATCGAAAAGCGAAATGACGGAAAAAGCCCAATAGATACAAAAACAACGGATGAATTGGCTCTTTTGGCGAAGGCGGCTTTACGCTCCGAAAAATCTATGACCGAAGCAGAACGGATGGAATATGACGCTGAACACGGTTATTTTGAAGACGATTGAGCCGCCAGAAAGCCCCCACCCTTTCAAAAGAACGAGATTGGAGGGAACACCAATGGTTCCTAAAAAATGGACAACCGAAGAGATCACGGCTGCTGCCGAGCGTGCCGACAAGGCGATTGAGGCTGCTCTGAATGAGCCGGAAATGACAGATGAAGAACAACTGATGTATGATGCCGAGCACGGCTATGCTTATGACGAGGATAATGACCCTTATGGATGGAACAGCCCGGACAACAAAGACGAATAGCACAAGGACAGTCCTACTCGTTGCGGAACAGGGCTGTCCTGTTAAGTAGGAAGATAAACAACAGGAGGCATCAACATGGATACTCCCAAAAACGTACTTAGCACAGAAAATATTGTAGCCTTGCGTAAGAAATTTGAGAAAGACCCTATTCAGCACGATTTTGCTAACGATAGGTCAATAGATTCTTTTCCTGAGACCATAACCGATGAAGAACTGGATGAACACATCAAGCGAATGTGCAAATACTGAATGAACACACCTGCCCAAAGGGAAGGTGGGTAAAAGAGATTTTAGAGGAAAAACACAAAGACCTAATGCGTAGAGTATTTGGTGCAGATAATCTTCAGGCTATTTACGATAAAGACGATAGTGCTCCGGATGATTATGCTGTCAATAAGCTGATTCCGTATATCTGTGGAACTAAAGGTGTACCAGATGAATATTCCGGTGCAAAAGTACCGTCAGTCCGGTAAAACGGAAACCGAAGTTCCGGAATATTGGAAACCGCCATTCCGGAAAATCGGAAACCGTTACCGGGTACCAGCGAGATGCTGAATCACATTTTAAAAGGCTGTTG
>JAFVAI010000055.1 GCA_017480545.1 Schwartzia sp. (in: firmicutes)
CCGCGCGCGTTCCCGCGCAGTCGCAGTCCACGCTCATGCGGCGCAGGACGTTCAGGAACACGATATGCTTGCCGAAGAAATCGCAAGTCGCCTTGCCGCTGTCCGCCATGCGCTCCATCAGTTCCTCTTTCAGCGGCATTTTCGCCAGCTCGTCCGGGCCGAAGGGCATCGGCCCTTCGAGATAGCCGTGGACTTGCCGCTTGCCGTGCTGCCCCGACGCACAGCCGATGGCGATATTTTTCAGCGAGCCGCCGAAGCCGCCCATCGCATGGCCTTTGAAGTGCGTCAAAACAATCATGGAATCGTAATTGACCATGTGCGCGCCCATCGCGACCTCCGAGAGCCGCAGGCCGCCGCGCACGGGGAGGCTCACGTCGCCGTCCTCGTCCATGATGTCCACGGGCGAGAAGGTCCAGCCGTTTGTCTTCAGCGTCTCGCGATGCCCCTCCGTCGTGAAGCGCGCGCCGCCGTACATCGTGTTCGTCTCGACGATGGTGCTGTCCGGAATATGCGCTTGGAACGCTTGCACCATATCGCGGGGCAGGATGTTCGGCCCCTTCGGCTCGCCCGTGTGCAGCTTGATGGCGACCTTGCCGTAAATCTCATCGCCAACCAAATCATAAAGCCGCGTCAAATGCTCCGCGTCGATGGTCTTCGTAAAATACACCTTCGCCCGCGTCCCTGCCGTTTTCGTTCCCGTCACGTTCTTGCTGCCGATGACCGGCGCCTGTGTCGCAATCAATTTTTCTTTCGCTTCCGCCACGCTGCCCGCTCCTTTCCCGTCAAAAAACTGCCCCGCCACCGCGCCAACCGCAGCCGCGCCCGCCAGCTTCATAAAACCGCGCCTTGAAATATTTTCCTTCATCACTTTTTCCTCCTTGCCAACATTGTTTTGCCGTGCTACCATCAATATATCAGACGGTAGCGGCTACCGGTCAAGCGTTTTTTGAAAAAAGTTGAAAGGGGATTCATCATGTACACGATGCGGGACGTCTGCAAGGAAACGGGCATGACCTACGAAGGGCTGAAATTTTACTGCAACCAAGGCCTCGTGCCGAACGTGAAGCGCGACGAGCACAACCGCCGCGTATTCGACGAGCACGCGCTGGCGTGGGTGAAAAGCCTGTCCTGCCTGAAAAACTGCGAAATGAGCATCGCCGAGATGCAAAAATACCTCGCCTACTGTCTCGAAGGTCCCGCCTCCATCCCCGTGCGAAAGAAAATGCTCGCGGAAAAACAAGCCCAGCTCCGCGAGAAAATCCACCGCCTACAGGAAGCGGTGGACTACATCGACTGGAAACAGCAGCTCTATGATGATTTTCTGTCGGGAAAGAAGGAATATTACAGCCATTTGAGGCCGGCAGAGGAATAAGGCGGAAGGTGAAATTAAGGCAAAAAACATATTGACATATCGAAAAATTGAAATATAATAATATAAAAATAAGCATCATCGAAAGGAGGTGCAGGATGGATTGCATTGAAATATTCAAAGCCCTTTCCAATGATACCCGGCTGAATATTCTCGGCTGGCTGCGCGAGCCGGAGAAAAATTTTCCGCCCCAGGGCGAAAGTTTGGGCGAGCCGGTGGATTTGAAGGGCGGCGTCTGCGTCAGCAGCATCCAGGAAAAAGCCGGCGCCTCCCAATCCACGATCTCCAATTATCTGGACATCTTGCAGCGCTGCGGATTGCTTCTTTCGGAGCGCCATGGCAAATGGACCTATTACCGCAGGAACGAGGAAACGATAAAAAAATTGTCCGAATATATCGGAACGAGGCTGTGACGACCTCACAGCCTTTTCTTTCCGGCTAACATATCGAATAAATTAGAAATATAGAATTAAGGAAACGAGGCGAAAACCATGCACTTTTCCGGCGGAATCAACCGCCCGCCCTATGAGACGGCGGACGGGTATTTGCAGACAACACAGGGCTGCTCCCACAATCATTGTCTGTTCTGCACCTATTTCAAGGAACAAAATTTCCAAAAATCCCCCATCGAGGAAATCGAGGCCGACATCAAGGAAATGCCAAAGTATTTCGGCGCGTCGAAACGGATTTTCCTCCAAGGCGCGGACGGCTTCGCGGCGGACTACGATGTGCTGATGAAAACCGCGGAGCTTTTGCATAAATACGTCCCTTCGGTGGAAACCATCGGCGGCTATGCCCGCATAGACAATTTCTACGACAAGACGGAAGAACAGCTAAAAAACATGGCGGCGGTCGGCTACGCCAATCCCTATATCGGCGTGGAATCCGGCGACGATACCGTCCTGAAGCGGATCAACAAAGGCTACACCGCCGCCCAGGCGCGGGAGGTACTGGAAAAAATCGATGCGTCCGGCCTGCCCTTCATCGTGAATTTCCTGAACGGTGCCGGAGGGCACGGCTACGGCCTCGCCAACGCGCAAAGGACAGCCGCCCTCTATGACGGCCTCCATCCCACGATGGTCAATACCTCCATGCTGACCGTAGTGCCGGGAACGCCGCTTTATCGCGCAGTGGAGAAAGGCTTGTATGAAGAATCCACGGAGAGGGAAAAACTGGAGGAAATTCATGAATTTGTGCGCTGCCTGACGAACGACACGATTTTCATGAACGAGCACGCCTCCAACCTGTTCCATGTGAAATGCAGGATTCCGGAAGCAAAAGAGGAATTGCTCGCATACATAAAAAAATTCATGGACAGCAAGGACGAAAAGGAGCTGCGGGACTACCGCGAAATGGTGACACGCGCCTTTTAGGGAATCGTGAACGCACAAGAAAACGCCGAGACAAAAAGTCCCGGCGTTTTCTTGTGTTGGCGTAAAAACCGTGCAATCCACCAAGCTGTTTTTGCTTGCTTCCGTCTCAATCAATCGAAACAAGCTCATTTTTTCTCCGCAAACTTCCCTTTTGTCAATCAATGGGTTTTCTTCAAATACTGCAAATCGCCGTACCAATACGAGGCGGTCGTGCCGCCGTCCATCAGGAAGTCGCTGCCGGAGATGAAACGCCCGCGCTTCGACATCAAAAATTCCGCCAGCTCGCCGACCTCGTCGGGCGTCCCGGCGCGGCCTGCCGGGGACTTCGCCAGCATCGTGCGGTAGCCTTCGCCTCGCGGCCCCTTCAGCTCGTGGTTTGCCAGCGGCGTGATAATGATGCCGGGGCTGATGGCGTTCACCGTCGCGCCGCGTTTGCCCCAGCGCGTCGCCTCGTACATCACGCGGAGCACGTTGCACCGCTTGGAATATTGATAGGCTTTCAATGTGTCGGTGATGGCTTTCAGCATGGGGAGTTCAAGAAGTTCCTCCGTCGGCGTCGTGGCGAGGGCTGTGTTTTCCTCTTCGGAAAGCGCGCCGAGCCGATGCCCGGATTGGGACGAAATGACGACGCCGGAGCCGCCCTCGGCAATCACCTTGCCGAACTCTTCCAAAAGTACCGCCGTCCCGTAGAGGTCAACTTTCAAGATTGCCGCCACGGGCGCCTGCGACGGCGAAACGCCCGCCGCGTTGATGACGTTTCGCACCGGGCCGAAGCCTTGCGCGTGCTCGATCAGCGCGAGAATCGAATCCCGCGAGGAAATATCCACCGCCAGCGTACTCGTCTCAAAGCCCGCGTCCTCCAAAACCTGCGCCGCCGCGTCGGCGTTTTCTTTTTTCAGGTCGCCGAGCACCACATGACGCCCCGCCCCCACGCGCCGCGCGATGGCCTGCCCGATAGAGCCCGCGCCGACGAGTACCACGACTTCTTTTTTCATATTCCGCCCTCCATTCTTGGATTCCTTCTTTTGATTACAGTTTCGCCGCCGCTTCCCACAATGCCTTTTTGCTCTGTCCCGGCTTCGGCGGCGGCAACGTTTTCAGCACCCGCGCCGGATTGCCGCCGACTACCGTATTCGGCGGCACGTCCTTCGTGACCACTGCGCCGCCAGCGATGATGGCGTTCTCGCCGACCGTCACCCCCGGCAGGATCAGCGCCCGCGCGCCGATCCAAACGTCCTTGCAGAGATGGACGCCCTTGCATTTCAAGACGACGTGATTGTCAAAATCGTGGTTCGTCGTAACGATGGTGACCTGCGGGCCAATCTCGCAGCCCTCGTCGATGGTGATGCCGCCCGCCGCCATCAGCGTCAGGCTGTGGTTGATGAACACGTTTTCCCCGAAGGTGACTTGCTTCGGGAAATCAATCTGGATCGGCGTCATGATGTTGACCGTTTTCGGGATGCGCCCCTCGAACATTTCCTCATAAAGCGGTCGCAGATTTTCCATCGTCGGGAACGCGTGGTTGATCTTGTGGCTCATCTGTGTGCCGAAGTTCAGGTGCTCAATGGCCGCGAGGTAATAGGGTTGCGTCATATCGACGGGATCGCCGTCCTTCAGCATTTGGAATACGTCTTTTTCTTTTTCCATCGTGCGCCCCTCCCCTCAAAACGCCCCGGTCTTGATGTGCGGCACATAGGGTGCTTCGAGCGCCGCAATTTCGTCCTCGTCAAGCTTCATGTCGAGGGCGGCGACGGCTTCCTCGATGTGCTTTACGCTGGTCGTTCCGACAATCGGCGCGGTGATGTAAGGCTTCGAGAGCATCCACGCGAGGGACTCCTGCGCCATGGTGCGACCGTGCGCTTTCGCGACCTTTTCGAGATTGTCCACGACGACCTTGTCCACGTCGTTCGTCGCGTCCCAGACCATCGGCGACACGTCGTCGATTTTGTTGCGCGCCGTGACCGTGCCCCACGGGTGCGCGCAGCGTCCGCCCGCCAGCGGGCTCCACGGCACCACCGCCATCTTGCGGTCTTGGCAAAGCGGCAGGATTTCCCTTTCCTCCTCGCGGTAAATCAGATTGTATTGCGGCTGGAGGGAAACGAACTTCGTCCAGTTGTGCGCCTCGGCGATGTTCTGCAAGCGTTCGAGCTGCCACGCGAAAATCATGGACGCGCCGATGTAGCGCGCCTTGCCGCTTTTCACTACGTCGTGCAGCGCCTCCATCGTTTCCTCCATCGGCGTGTTCGGGTCGAGGCGGTGAATCTGGTAGAGATCCACATAGTCGAGGCCGAGCCGCCGGAGGCTGTGGTCGATTTCCGCCATCACGTTCTTGCGGGACGTGCCGCCGCCGTTCGGGCGGCCCGGGCGCATCTCAAAATTCACCTTCGTCGCCACCACGATCTCGTCGCGGTTCAGCCCGAAGTCCTTGATATAGCGGCCCGTGATTTCCTCGCTGGTGCCCATCTGGTAGACGTTCGCCGTGTCGAAATAGTTGACGCCGAGGTCGATGGCCTTCTTGAAAATCTCCTTGCCGTCCTCGTAGTCCCGCGCCCAAGGGAAAACGCCGTTCTCCTTGCCCGGTTTGCCGAAGCTCATCATGCCGAGGCAAATCCTCGAAACGTCCATCCCCGTGTTGCCGAATTTTACATACTGCATAAAATTTCGCTCCCTTCGCGTTGTGCCGTGTGCGTTTTTTGCTTGCAATTTGATTATAACCGTTTATAATCAAATTATCCAATATAGTTAGTTGATAACCGATAGAAAATCTCTATCGGTTTGGCCTCAAATTATTATTCATCATCGGATCGTCAGATGGGAGCAGATACGTTGATACAGACTTATATGATAACAGCGCCGGAATACGGCAAGGTCGTGGACTGGCTGGAGGAGATCCTGCCGGGGATGAAAGTGACGCATCGGGAGATTTTGACGGCGGAGCTTCTCCTAGAAGAAAACTTCTATCGTCTGGCTGAGGCGTCAGGGGACGCGTACTCCTTTTCCGCCCGGCTCGATGTCCGGAAGCGTTTTGGCGACGTCGACCTCCGGCTCTCGGCGCATGGAATGCCCTTCAATCCCCTCGAAGAAATGAGCGAGACGACGGAGGACACGAAGGAACTATACAGTCTTGCCATCCTGAAAGCCCACCGGGACAAGATCAGCCATTCGTGGAAAAAGGGCGAGAACGTCATTTCCATACGTATCCACCGTTCCGACAGCAAGACTGCCCTCCATACGCTGATTTCCCTTGTCCTGGGCGTCGTCTTAGGGATTGCCATGAAAGCGGGACTCGGCGCTGAAACGATCCGCTGGCTGGGCGACAATCTTTTTTTGCCCGTCGAGACGATCTTCATGAACGCGCTCCTGATGGTGGCGGCGCCGCTGATTTTTTTCTCGGTGACAGCGGGCATTACCGGCATGTCTGACACGGCGGACATCGGGCGCATGGGGGGAAAGCTCCTCATGATTTCCCTGGCGAAGCTGGCAATCATGCTGGGACTCGCCGTTTTTCTCGGAATCTGGATGGGCGCCATGCCGGAGCTGTTGGTTATGGAGGCTGTGGACGCTTCTTCCGGGGGCGCTGCCGTTTCCTTTCGGGACGTGATCATGAGCATCGTGCCGAAAAATATCATCACGCCCTTTGAAGGAAACAACCTTTTGCAGGTGCTGTTCCTTGCCTTGTTCTTCGGCATGCTTTTGGCGAAAGCGGCGGAACGGGCGGCTTGGGTGCGGGACTTCGTCAGCTTCTGCAACCGTTTCTTTACCGACGCCATGAGCACGATCCTGCCGCTGATGCCTGTCGCGGTGGCCGCCTCCATGGCAAAACTTATGATGAACACCGAGCTTGCCGTGCTGCTTCTCTATGGACGCATCATTGGAGGGACCTTTGTGGCGCTCCTGCTGGTGCTCATCGTCTGCGCCGTGTTTTTGGCCGTCGTCGGGCGGTTGTCGCCGATGCCGTTCCTTAGGAAATTCCTGGTCTTCAGCATCCTGCCCCTTTCTCTCCGCAGCTCCAACGCCTGTCTGCCGGACACATTGGCCTTCTGCTCGAATAAGCTCGGCATAGAGAAAAAAGTCGCGATGTTTTCCGTTCCCGTAGGCATCCAGTTCAATATGATGGGCGACGGAAGCTACGTCGTCATGTTGGCGATTCTCCTTCGGCTGACGGTCGGCCTGCCCGTGGGCGCGGAGTTCCTGTGTTCATTCTTTTTCACCGTGCTGCTGTTGGCATTCACCTTCCCCAGCGTCCAGGGCGCGCCGATCCTCGTCATGGCCTCCATTTTCGGCATGGCCGGGGTTCCCGCGTCGGCGGTCATGCTCTTCATCGGCATCGACCCGCTGATAGACGGGTTCTGTGCCGTGGGCAACGTAGCCGGAAACATCGTATCGTCATTCCTGTTGGCGAGGCTGGAGGGAAAAGTGGACGAAGAGATCTACCGGGCGGATTGAAGACAGATAGAAATGCCTGTAGGGAAAAATCCTGAATCCGTGAAACTGGATAGGATGTATGATGTACCTGCTATGTCCGCCCCCTTGGGGGCGGGGAACCATCGAAGATGGTGGTGGGGGGATGATTTTGCGGTAGGAGACTGCATTCATTGATACATTGTACTCCCCCCACCACCGCCGATGGCGGTCCCCCGCCCCCAAAGGGGGCGGACAGTGTTCGAGTTTCATGGATTCAGGAAAATCATATCTTTCTGATTCAAATTCGCTAATCTTGCCTTCCCCTTAAGGGGAAAGCAAAGGGTTGTGCATTATAATGATCGAAGCAATATGTGACGAGGACGCTATGAACACGAAACAGATGGAATATGTGCTGGAGCTGGCGCAAACGCGGAATTTCAACCGGGCGGCGGAAAATCTTTTCATCTCCCAGCCGACGCTGACGTATCAGATCAAGACCGTCGAGGACGAGATCGGCTTCCCGCTTTTCGAGCGTTCGGGACGCGGGGCGGCGCTGACCCCGGCGGGCGCGCAGTTCTGCACGACGCTGCGGAACATCCGGGACGAGCTGAAACGGGCGACGGAGCAGGGGCAGAATTTCAGCGCGCGTTACCGCGCCGATATTTCCGTGGGGCTTCCCATGCGCTCGGCCATCTACTTTTTGCCGCAGGCCATCGAAGCCTTTGAAGCGAAAAACGAGGCGGTCTCGGTAACGCCGCATTTCCTGCCGCTCGCCGAGGCCGCCTCGTTCCTGAAAGGCGAAGAGGATATTCTGTTCGCGATGGAGCATGACGTGAGGCACATTCCCGATGTGGCGCTGCACCCGCTCTTTGAGAGCCGCATCTATCTGATTACGGAGACGCGCGACCCGTTGGCGCAAAAAGCCGTCATACGCGCCGAGGACCTCGCGGGGCGCACGCTGATGGTTGGCGGCGGCTCGCCCCCGCAGCTCCGCCGCGTCCAGCAGCGCGTCATCGAAAAGACGGGCGTCGCCTACTTCAACAGCGCGAACCATGACACGACGCTGACCAACGTCGCCGCGAAAAAGGGCGTTTGCCTCGCGCCCGGCTTCCTGAACGACCAAAGCGGCGAATTCGCGTGGACGCCCTTCGACTGCGAGGAAACCGTGCCCTGCGTGCTCTGCACCCACAAGCAGGAACGGCGGAAAGAAGTGATTGATTTCGTGAAGCTCCTGCAAAACATCTATGCGGCGCATACAGATTTTGCAGTATGAAGCCGTACGGGAAATTTTTGCGAAAACGTGAAAAAATGTTTCACGTGAAACAAACGAACATAATCTGAAAATTGAATGAATACTTTGATGCACCGGGACTGGACAAGCGGCCGGAAATTGTGTAGAGTATAGGGAAATAAAAAAGAAGGTGCCGGAAATGAAAAAACGAGCCGCAATTTTGGTGATGCTCCTGTTGGTTGCCCTCGGCTATGGGATTGGAAATTATTTCGTCGGCTACGCGCTCCGGCGCGGGAATGACGCCGACCCGAAGGCCATCCCCGCCGCCTGCGCCGCCATCCACGACGCCACGACGGCGACGCCGCCGAAGCCGGAGGCGAAGTGCGAAGATTGGTCGATGGTGTCGGAGGACGGGCTCACGCTTCGCGGGACACATTTCTCGCCTGCGTCGCCTTCCCGCCGGTGGGTGATTCTCGTCCACGGCTACGGACGCGACCAGCAGTTTGTATGGGACGTGGCGGCGGAATATTTGAAGCGGGGCTACGAAGTGCTGACGCCGGATATGCGCGCGGCGGGAGAAAGCGACGGCGAATATCTGACGATGGGCGTGAAGGAAAGCGGGGACGTGGCGGCTTGGGCGCGGCAAATCGCGGCACGGGACGACGGGGCGCGGATCGCGCTGCACGGCATTTCCATGGGCGCGGCGACCGCCATGATGGCGGCGGGCAGCGGCAAGCTTCCGCCCCAAGCCGTGGCGGTGGTGGAAGACTGCGGCTATACGAGCGCCTATGCGATGTTTTCGGCGCAGCTTGAAAAACTCTTCGGCCTGCCCGAGTTTCCCATCATGCGGTGCGTGGACACGGTGAGCCGCATCAAAACGGGGGCATGGCTCTCCGACGCCTCCCCCGTCGAACGGATGCCGGAGCTGCCGACGCTTTTCATCCACGGGGACGCGGACAAGCTGGCCCCGCCGGAAATGATGGATACGCTCTACGCGGCGTCGGGCGCGAAAGTGAAAGCGCGGCTCTCCTTGCCGGGCGTGGGCCACGCCGACGCGAAAAAGGACGCGCCGGAGGTTTACTATTCGACGATTTTCGCCTTTCTGGAGCCGTACATGGATTGACTTTTCCCACGTGTATGCTACAATCAATACCGATAGATGCCGACGGCCGCCGGGCCGTCGGGGAACATCTGCTTTTCGCCGTCAGGCCGTTGCAGGCGAAAAGCGGGTGTTTTTTATTTCTATTGTCTGATAGGAGCGTGATATGAATGAACAGTTGGGGGCTGCTTGCCGTCGCGGGCTTGTTTGAGATTTCTTGGGCCGTGGGCTTGAAATACACGGAAGGATTTTCCCGGCTCCTCCCAAGCGTCCTGACAATTCTGGGCTCCATCGCCAGCTTTGTCTTTTTGTCCCTCGCGCTCAAAAGGCTGCCGCTTTCCATCGCGTATGCCGTTTGGACGGGCATGGGCATCGCGGGGACTTCCGTACTTGGCGTAGTTCTCTTCCATGAAGCGTTTTCGCCGGGCAAGTTCTTCTTTATCGGCCTGATTGTCGCGGGAATCGTCGGCCTGCGGCTCAATCCTTAAGGAAACGACGAATAAGTCAATTCGAGGCCACGCCGAGGGATTTTTTCGTCAGGCAAGGAAGATGCCGCGAAGGCGTAGCATCGCTACGTCGAACGGCATCTGACGCAGCATGACGGAAAAAGACCCGGCGTGGGCCGAAGGGACTTGTTCAGCGTTTCCTTAAATCTTTGCTGCGATTAGTATCATCTGTCATTCCTCCTATCATTTACATTCCGCATAACCCCGCCGTCAGTCGCAAATTGGGCGGACGGCAAAGCCGCCGTCCGCCCGCTGCAAAACATCAAAAATCAATGCGATAGAGTTTGTCCGCCCGGTCATCATAGACGATGACATCGTTGCCCGTCGCCGTCCAGAGCTCGAAGGGGCGCATCTCAATCTTCGCGTCGCCGAGCACCTTGCCGGACTTTTTGTCAAAGACGCGGATATCGCCCTTCGAGCCGGTATGCACCACATAATTCTCCGTGACCGCCCAGCCCCGCGGCAGCTCCTTCACGCCCTCATAGCGGCGAAGCTCTTTGCCTTCCTTGTCGAACACCACCAGATACGGCGTGGTGTTCTTCTCTCCTTCCTTCTTGAGGAAGGTGCGAAGATACATTTCGCCCTTGTCGACGCAGACCGGCTTCAAAATGGCCATATTGAACTCCGGGAACGTCTTGCGATAGTCCTGGATAATGGTCTTGACGTCCTTCATCTCCCCGTTTTCGAGCTTCGCTGTCTTGATCAGTGTACCCCGTACAACGACGAACTCGCCCGTCTCCGGGTCGCCCATGATGCTGCCCGGCCACTTGCCGCCGATCGTCCTTTCCTTGCCGTCGTAGACCGCGATTTTATCCTTTTCGGTTTCCTTGCGGTTGGTCTGCCAAATCACGGTCTTGCCGTTTGTCGCCAGTTCGTCGATATCCCCGCGCATCCCGAGATCGACAAGATCCGAAATCGTCTCGCCCTTCACCGTCACCTTGTGGATATGCGACTTTTGTTCCTCCTCGTTGGAATCGGTGTGGAAGAAAATATCGTCGCCCATTTTCACGATTTTGCCCGTGCGGATTTTCTTCTTGAGATCAATGCCCGTCAGTTCATAGACCTTCGCTTCCTCGTTTCCGAACTTGAAGGTCATCGTCGGCGCCGTCGCCACCGCCGCGCGGGCAGGCTTTGCCGGGGCCGCAGCCTTTGGCGGGTC
>JAFVAI010000056.1 GCA_017480545.1 Schwartzia sp. (in: firmicutes)
GAGTTTATTTGAGCCAGTAGACCCGTTTACGGGTAAGCGGGAGAAGAAAGGCTAAGAAAAAAGCCCCCGAGTAGGGGGCTTGCCCGTGATAACAGTGTGATTGCCAGACCATTCGATGCGCCCTTTAGGGTGCTACCACAAATAATAGGCCCTTATAGGGCCTGATCAAACCACCCGTTCAAGCGGGGGCTGATTCCATCGTCGTTACAACCGGGGAGAAATGATCGCGCGGTCATGGGGCGTGACATCAAGCGTGTCCATGGCCTCGTTTTTGTCCCACCCGGTTTTTTTCATCAGGGCGCGCACATTTTGCAGAAGCGTGTCAAGGCGTTCTTCAGATTGCCCCTCAGCCCGGCCTTTATTGAGAATATCTTTTGCCTCATAGTTCAGGATTTTCCAGCCCATAATGGATTCCACTCCTTCCATAATGATTTCGTGCTTTTTGGCGAGATGCCGTACTACCTCTTTTGCCATGTCGATGATGGCGCGCTTTGTAAATTCGGATATTTTTCCTGCGTTTTGCAGGGCTTCCAGTTTATTCGTCGAAATGTTTTTTGTAAACGAACAGATGGAACGGGATCAGGAACAGCAGGGTTTTCCGGAACAGTTCCTTGGCGTCATAGGATTGTACTTTCAGCACGGGGACTTTGTAGGAAATCTGGCCGTTGGGGACAATCATGCGGATGGTCATTGCGTCCGGGGTGTTCCGTGTGTGCCGGAGGTACAGGATGGCGGTATGCGGGAAACGCACGGTGAGCGTGTTCCCGGCAACCCTGCCGCTGTCCAGCGCGATTTGCGTGTCGTACTCGAAAATCCGGATCAACATGGTGTTGTCCTCGGTGGCTTGGCTTTCGATATGGTATCTCTAGGGCTGTCCGCTTTCCTCGCTCGTGACGGTGAAGCAGGAGTCCGTGATGCGTTTTTCCGCGTCCCCGTCCTCGTGGGGGAGGAAGTGCTCGTTCGGCAGGAATTCGATCCGCTCCGTGCCGGTGTAGTGCTCGCCGAAGGCCTCGTTCAGCACGGGCAGGATAAGCTCGCTGCAATCGTTCAAGAGCGTCCGGAACACATCGTCGTAAGGTGTGCTGGTGGCCATGCCGTCCCTCCTCTGGGCTTATCGTAGCACAAATGGGGAGGCGGCGCAATATGCGAATCATAACGATTGCTCCGGTCATTAAAATTCACGAAATCTTGCCTTCCCCTGCTACATTTTCTTTTCCTTGCGTATAAGGTGCCAACTATTTTTATGCCACATCAGAAAGAGTAAGGCGTGGGCATACAAAGACCTCCCGAGAAATACCAGTGGCGTTCTTCGGGAGGCCTTTTGCTGTGCCCGCTACAACCGGGGAGAAATGATCGCGCGGTCATGGGGCGTGACGTCGAGCGTGTCCATGGCCTCGTTTTTGTTTATATTTCGCTCTTCTCCACCTCGTCAAACACGGCGGTGATCTCGTCCGCAGGCGGGGTGTCGAGTTTGCTTGCGATGTAGATGGCCAACGCGGACAGGAAGAAACCGGGGATGATTTCGTAGAGGCCGAAGAGGGCGAGCTGTTTCCAAACGAGGACGGTCAGGCCGCCGACGATGATGCCGGCGAGGACGCCGTTTTTCGTGGCGCGCCGCCAGAAGAGGGAGGCGAGAATCGCCGGGCCGAAGGCCGCGCCGAAGCCTGCCCACGCATAGGCGACGATGTCGAGGATGAAGCTGTCCGGATTCAGCGCGAGGATCATGGCGATGGCCGCGATGACAAAGGTGGAGATACGGCCCACCCAGACCAGTTCGTTTTCGCTCGCGTCTTTCCGCAGCATGGTGTGGTAAAGATCCTGCGCGAAGGCGGAGGAGGCGACGAGGAGCTGGGAGGATACGGTGCTCATGATGGCCGCGAGGACGGCGGAGAGGATGATGCCCGCGAAGAACGGGGAGAAGAGCTCGTGGGTCATCATCAGGAAGACCGTTTCGGTGCTTGCGCCCGTCAATTCGTTGGCGAGGAAGGGGCGGCCCACCATGCCGACGAGGACGGCGGCGGCGAGGGAGATGACGACCCAGGTCATGGCGATGCGCGTGGCATGGCGCAGCGCGCCGGGGGAGTGGATGGCCATGAAGCGCACGAGGATGTGCGGCTGGCCGAAGTAGCCGAGCCCCCAGCCCAGGAGCGAAATCAGTTCCACGAAGGTCATGGCGGAGCCGTCGGGTTTCGTCAGCGGCGCGAAAAAGGTGGGGTTGGCAGCGAGGATGGCGGTTTCCGTCGCGGAGAGGCCGCCGAGGGCGTAGGCTGCCATGACGGGCACGAGGAAAATCGCGCAGAACATCATGATGCCTTGGATGAAGTCGGTCCAGACCACGGCGAGGAAGCCGCCGACGCTGGTGTAAAAAATGACGACGGAGCCGCCGAGGATCAGCGCCCACAGGTAGGGCAGGCCGAAGACCGTCTCAAAGAGCTTGCCACTGGCGACGAAGCTCGACGAGGTATAGATGATGAAGAAAATCAGGATAAAGACGGCGGGGATGATGCGCAGCAGATTGCTTTTGTCGCCGTATCGGTTTTGCAGGAAGTCGGGCAGTGTCAGCGAATTGTTCGCCAGTTCCGTGTATTTCCGCAGGCGGGAGGCGACGAGTTTCCAGTTCGCCAGTGTGCCGAGGCCGAGGCCGAGGGCAATCCAGCCCGCGTTCAGCCCGGCGACGTAGGCGTAGCCGGGGAGCCCCATCAGCATCCAGCCGCTCATGTCGGAGGCCTCGGCGCTCATGGAGATGACCCAGGCGCCGAGCCGGCGGCTGCCGAGGATATAGTCGGACATATTTTTCGTGCGACGGTAGAAATAGACGCCGATGATCATCATCACGGACAGATAAAGGATAAATGCAAAAACAATGGATAGATTTTGTGACAAGGGAACAGCCTCCTACATTGCAAGATACATAATATTATACAAAAAAGAGGAAGGAAAACGCAAGCGGCATTGGAAGTGAACAAAAAATGTGGTATGATTTTAAGGCAAGCATATTATAGGAAACGAGGACAGGGAGAAGAGCATGGGCAAGAAAAAGTACGATGTGGCGATTGTCGGCGCGGGGCCGGCCGGCTCCTTCGCGGCGTATGAACTGTTGGAGAAGAGGCCGGGGCTTTCGGTGATCGTGCTGGAAAGCGGCAACAATATCGACCAACGGAGCTGCCCGATCGCGCAGGGAAAGACGAAGCGGTGCATCGGCTGTGTGCCTTGCAGCATCATGCGGGGCTTCGGCGGCGCGGGCGCGTTTTCCGACGGCAAGTACAATTTCACGACGCAGTTCGGCGGCTGGCTCAACGACTACCTTGACGACGACGAGGTCATGAAGCTGATTTATTATGTCGATGAAATCAATCGGAAGCATGGCGCGCCCTCGAAAGTTTTCACCACCGAGGGCAGCGAGATCAAGAAGTTCGCGTTGGCATACGATCTGCATCTTTTGGACGCCAGTGTGCGTCATCTTGGCACGGAGAACAATCTGCAAATGTTGCGCCGGATGTACGCCGATTTGCGGGAGAAGGCGGAGTTCCGCTTTTTGTCGCCGGTGGCCCATATCGAGTCCGACGGCAAAGGCACACACGCGTTGGTCATGGAAAGCGGCGAGCGGATTGAGGCGGAATATCTGATTGTGGCGCCTGGCCGCGCGGGGGCGGAATGGTTCAGCGACGAGTGCCGCAGCCTCGGCGTGGAGCTTTTGAACAATCAGGTGGACGTGGGCGTCCGCGTTGAGGTGCCCGACGAGATTTGGAGCCATATCACTTCGAAGGTCTACGAGGCGAAGCTGGTTTACCGCACGAAGCGCTACGGCGACCTTGTGCGGACGTTCTGCATGAATCCCCACGGCCACGTTGTCATGGAAAACACCGACGGTGTGATTACGGTGAACGGCCATTCCTACAGCGACCCGAAGCTCCAAAGCCACAACACGAATTTCGCCCTGCTGGTGTCGAACCGGTTCACCGAGCCGTTCAAGGAGCCTTACAAGTATGGCAAGCGCATTGCGTCGTTCTCGAATATGCTGGCGGGCGGCGCGCTGCTTCAGCGGTACGGCGATCTTTTCAAAGGGCGGCGGACCGATATGGACCGCCTGTCCAAGAGCTTCACGAAACCGACGCTGGCGGCGACGCCGGGCGACCTTTCGCTGGTGCTGCCGAAGCGCCATCTCGACAATATCCTCGAAATGATTCAGGCGCTGAACAACATCGCGCCGGGGATGACCAACGACGACACCCTGCTTTACGGCGTCGAGGTGAAATTCTACAGTTCCCGCATCACGTTGACGAAGGAACTGGAGATGCCCCTCAAAAATATTTTCGCGGCTGGGGACGGCGCGGGTGTCACAAGGGGCTTGTCCCAAGCGGGCGCCAGCGGCGTTTACGTCGCGCGGACGATTCTCTCGCGCATGGGGTGAGCGCTCCGGGAGAAAAATGCCGAACATGCTCTTGTGCGTGGGAAATTTTTTCTATATAATTATCGGAAAGTGAAATCTCGAAACCGCGAAAGAAAAATTCGTGCCCTTTTTCGGAGCAAGGCAGGGATTTTCGTTTCGGCGGCGAATATATATTTTTTGAGAACAATACAACTCACAAGGTGGGGAATTGCATGGAACGAATCAAGGTACTGGTGGTGGACGACTCGCGCGTCAGTTGCGCGATGCTTTCCAACATGATGGCGAAGACGAATTTCGAGGTCTGCGGCATGGCCTCCAACGCGGCGGATGCCGTGCTCAAATACCAGACGCTTCGCCCGATGGCGGTTACGATGGATATGAACTTGCCCGATGCCGACGGCATCGAGTGCAGCCGCCGCATCCGGGAAATCGACCCCGAAGCGCGCATCATCATGATCAGCGCCATGAAGGACGCGAGCCTGATGGAGCGCGGGCGCGAGGCCGGCATCACTTCTTTCTTGCAAAAGCCGGTCAGCCCTTACGAGCTGATTGACGCGCTTTCCTGCATTGTTTCCGACGACATCAAGCGCACCACCGGAATTCGCGACCTTTATATCCAGTCCTTTGCGAAGGTCCTTCGGCAGAGCCTTTTCAGCCTCGTTGGCATCCACAGCGAGGTGGAAACGAAACGCGCGGAAGGATCCTACTTGGATATCCCCTTCGGCATCGCCGTCATCATCGGCCTGACAGGCTCGCCGATGGGGCGCGCGATTATCTACATGGATACCGATACCATGTATGGCATGGCGAAAGCCATCCTGATGAAGGGCGATGACGATAAAATGGCCGCCGAGGAGGCCAGCGACGTCATCGAGGAAGCGGCCAATATTATCGTTGGGCGTTGCGCCTCGGTCGTCAACGACCTCAAGGATGTCGATATGCGGATTTCGCCGCCGGGCACCATTGTCGGCAAAAATATCCGCATCGCGAATTTCAAAATTTCTTCGTATTGCATCGAAGCCGCCACGCGCTTCGGCAAGGTCTGCATGAACGTCGGGTTTGCGGAGGGGGAATGAGAGCATGGATGCAAAGTTAGTCAATCCGTTCATCGACGCCCTTGTTGCCGTGATGCCGCAAATGGGATTTGACGTGCCGAAACGCGCGAAAATGGGCGTGAAAAACCAAACCTGCAAAAGCCTTGGCGTGTCGATCATCGTCGGCTTCACGAAAGGTCTTCGGGGCAACGTCGTCTACAATATGTCGGCGGACACGGCGAAATTCGTCGCGTCGAAAATGATGATGGGCATGCCTGTGGCGGAGCTGGACGAGATGGCGCAAAGCGCGCTCTCGGAAATGAGCAACATGCTGACCGCCAACGCGGCGACGAATCTCGCGGCCATGGGCTACACTGTGGACATCTCCACGCCGAGCCTGACGGTGGGGCAGGATTTCCAGATCAAGATCAGCAGTGAAAATTATCTCGTCGTGGACATGGACCTCGGCGGGCAAATCCTGGAACTGAATATCGCCGTACAGGCGTAACGGGACGTACAAAAAACAGCGGGGCGAGTGCTCCGCTGTTTTTTGTCGTGAGATTGCGAAAAATACTGCGCAGCGTGATTGCCCGGCCTTCCTCGTTTGGGAGGGGGAGCGGTCTTGCCGCGTTGCGCTGGTGCCATACAGGGGGCGGATGGCAAATATCCGCGGGAGGGAATGGCCTATCTGTCATTTCCGGCTTTTATCATTGCCGGCGGTTCGTCTTTTGCAAATTCGGTCATATAGCTCCAATACCGCTTGGGCATCAGCGTCATGCGGCATTTTTCGTTGCGGCGCGGTTTGAGTTCGATGGTGTCGTAAAAGGAACGCCATAGCGCGCGGAATTTTCGTTCTTCCTCGTCGGGGGGCGCGGCGCGGAAATCGTCCATCGGGATTACGGCGGATTCATAGGGGCGGTAGACGAGAGCCGCATGGTGGTTTTCGTCGTAAATCAGGATATGTTCTTCGGGGAATCTTGTGGCGAAGTGATGGGCGAGGAAGGGCAAAACAAAATTCTTCGGCCCGATGGTCGTAACGAGGACGCCCTGTTGGTCGGAGAATCGGATGAACCCTTTCAGAAGGTGCGCTTCGTGGAGCATTTTCTTGACCGCCTCGGTGAGCCGCCAAACCTCTTCGTTCCCCGCGAAGGAAAGAAAGCGCGCTCCGTAGCGGTAGCCCTGCCGCAAAAAGCGGAGCATGACCATCTCTTTTTCGGGCAGGCAGGTCAGGAAGGCATGGCGGAGCAGGTCGTCAGCGGCGGGGGAAATGCGCAGGGGAATGGAGCGTGCCACGCGGTCGGCGTGTTCCACGTCGGTCGTGATTTCCTTGACGTCGAAAAGAGAGACTTCCGGCGCGTCGGGGCCGACAATGGCGGCGGGCATCTCATGGGCGGTGTAGCTTTCAAAGACACAGCACAGGAAGCCCTCGAAGCTTCCGTCGTAACGGTAGGTGAGGGCGGCGTTTGCGGCGAGATTCACATCGGGGCGGCGAGGCATGCAAGTTCCTTCCTTTCTGCGGGGGAGAGCGTCGGCGTTTCCTCGCCGAACAGCGAAAGTTGGCGCACGGGGGCGGTTTCCTCGCGGTACAGCGCGCGCTCCCTCGGCGACATCAGGTCGAGCAGCAGTTCCTCGTTTCCGGCGGGCGCGTCAAAAAAACGCTTGCCCTTCGCGACGAGAAAATGGCGGGCGCGCTTCGTGACGACGCCGATTTTCGCGAGGGCGTCCCAAGTCAGCGCGGCGGCGCGGCGGGCCTTCACGATGCGCCACGCGCTTTTCACGCCGACGCCGGGCACACGGAGCAAAAGCTCATAAGGCGCAAGGTTCACTTCCAGCGGGAACATTTCTTTGTGACGGAGCGCCCAGTGGCATTTCGGGTCGAGATACGGGTGCAGCCGTCCTTCGGTGCCGTGGAACAACTCGTCGGAGGAAAAGCCGTAGAAGCGCAGCAGCCAGTCCGCCTGATACAGCCGATGCTCGCGCCAAAGGGGCGGCGGCGTGCCGACGGGCGGCAAGGCATGAACCGCGTTCACGGGGACATAGGCGGAGTAAAAGACGCGCTTTAGCTGGTAGCGTGTATAGAGCGCGGAGGTCAGTGTCAGGATATGGCGGTCGGTTTCGCCCGTCGCGCCGACAATCATCTGTGTGCTCTGCCCGGCGGGGGCGAAGCGCGGCGCATGGCTGAAATGGACGAGGTCGCGGCGGTTTTCGTCGATGCCGCCGCGAATCAGCGACATCGGCGCGAGGATGGCGGCTTTTGTCTTGTCGGGCGCGAGCCGCGAAAGGCTTTCGCCCGACGGCAACTCGATATTCACGCTCAAACGGTCGGCGAGAAGCCCAAGACGGCGGACGAGGGCCGCGTCCGCGCCGGGAATCGCCTTCGCGTGGATATAGCCGGAAAAGCGGTATTCCTCCCGCAAGATGCGGAGCGTCTCGATCATCGTTTCCGTCGCGGTGTCGGCGGTGCCCGCGACGCCGGAGCTCAAAAACAGCCCCTCGATATAGTTGCGCCGATAAAAGGCGATGGTGAGCGCCGCCAACTCCCGCGAGGTGAAGGACACGCGGCGCACGTCGTTCGACCGGCGGTTCACGCAATAGGCGCAGTCGTAAACGCAAACGTTAGTCTGCAAAACCTTCAACAGCGAAATGCAGCGCCCGTCCCCGGCAAACGAGTGGCAAATGCCAGAGATCTCCGCGCTCCCGATGCCGCCGCGCCGCGCCGACTTTTGCGCGCCACTCGACGTGCAGGCCACGTCATATTTTGCCGCGTCGCTCAAGATGCGGAGCTTTTCCATCGTGTCCATCCAAAACAATCCTTCCGAACGCTTATTTTCTTCTATTATATAAGGAACGAGTGTTCCTGTAAAGCGAAACCTTGCAAAATGGAAGCCAAACAAAAATATGAAGTAAGAAATTCTTACCTCAAAAATTCCAAAGGGAAATGGATCCGGGGAAATCGCTTGCCACATCAGGATTGCAAATGGGGCGGGGAAAATTATGGTGACAAAAAGACAGCCGCAGGAAGAAAAGTCTCCTTGCGGCTGTCTCCGGGGCGTCTTTCTTTTTTGTGGCGGTATATGATACAATAGAATCGCAAGAAAGGGACGGGAGGATCATCATTCATGCTGGCAAAAGAGCTAATGGAACCCAATGTTATTTCGATTCGAAAGGAAACGCCGGCGCAGGAAATCGCGAATTTGATGCTGGAACACCATATTTCCGGTTTCCCCGTCGTGGACCGGCTGGGGAATGTTCTGGGGGTGGTCAGCGAGCTGGATCTTATGTACAAGGAAATCAAGGGGGACGAGCCGGGGATTTGGGAAACCCTGCTTTGGGGCATCCTCGACACGCAAAAAGTGCAGGGGCGCATGGCCGCAGCCAAGAAGTACATGGGGCGGACGGCGGGCGAAATCATGACCTCGCCCGCGCTGACGGTGGACGAGATGGACAATGTGAACAAAGTCGGCCGCCTGATGTTCGAGGAGCGCATCAAGCGGGTCTTTGTCACCCGGGGCGGGTCGCTGGTGGGCGTCATCAGCCGTTCCGCGTTCATCCGGCTCTTGTTCAGCGACGAAAAGCCGAAACAGGGAAAGAAAACTGTCGGCAGCGCAAAAAAAGCGGACGACAAACTGAACTGGGGCGCGATGATTCGGGACTCGATGAAGAACAAAGGGAAATAGCGGACGAAAAGGCGGAAGTGTCCCTTTTCAAGAAATGAAAAAGTTCGGACGGCTACGTTGCGGCGGTTCGAACTTTTTATCTTTCTATTGCGATGGAATCATGGTTGTATGGGAAGTGACAGCATGGCACAGAAATTTGATCTTCAAACCTATTTGACGGAAGGCGTCGAGCGCATCGTCGCGAACGCCGTCAAGGCGACGCTGAAAAATCCGAAAGAAAGCGCGTTTATGCTCCGGTTCGCCGCCGCCAGCCGCAAGGCGTCCAAGAAGCGGCTGATGGCAGAACGTCAGGGGCGGCACGTTCCCGCGTTCTTGATTGCCAGCATTACGTCGAGCTGCAATCTGCACTGCGCGGGGTGCTTTGCGCGCAGCGTCCATTCCACCGAGGACTGCGCGCCCGTGGATCAGCTGACGGCGACGGAATGGCTTTCCGTGTTTGACGAGGCGGAGGCGCTGGGAATCAGCTTTGTCCTTTTGATGGGCGGCGAGCCGCTGCTCCGCAGGGACGTCATTGAGGGCGCGGGGCAAAGGCAAAATCTTCTTTTCCCCATTTTCACGAACGGCGCGTTTATGGACGAATCATATTTTTCGTTGTTCGATCAATGCCGGAACCTTTTGCCCGTCATGAGCATCGAGGGCGAAAAAAACGCCACGGACGCGAGGCGCGGCGCAGGCGTTTACGATAAATTGACGGCGAATATGGACGAATGCCGTCGGCGGGGGCTGATTTTTGGCGTGTCGGTCACGGTCACGACAACGAATCTCCGTGACGTCGTGTCCGGGCCATTTGTCAAGGATTTGTCCGACAGGGGATGCAAAGCTGTCATTTATGTCGAGTATGTGCCGGTGACGGAGAAGAGCAAGGAACTGGCGCCGGGGGACGAGGCAAGGAAGTTTTTGCGCGCTGCCATCGAGCGCCTGCGTGCCGAATATCCGGAAATGGTGTTTCTTTCCTTCCCCGGCGACGAAAAAAGCTCGGGCGGCTGCATCGCGGCGGGCCAGGGCTTTTTCCACATCAATTCCCACGGAGGCGCGGAGCCCTGCCCGTTCTCCCCATACTCCGATACGAACGTGAGAGATGCGTCGCTCGAGGAAGCCCTGAACTCTCATTTGTTCGCGTCCCTCAGAAACGGGGATTATTTGACGGAAGACCATGCGGGCGGGTGTGTCCTGTACGAAAAAAGGAGCCAAGTGGAAGAGCTGCTGGCGCGGTGATGTAAAGGCGACTGCGGCAGTCGGGGATATGATAGGAAAGTTGCGTTTCAAAACAATTACGCAGTACGGAAAAAACGCTCGCTGTTTTATGGACAGCGGGCGTTTTTTGAGTGTCGATGACTGAAGAATGTGATATACTGAGCATAAAAGAGCAATCGTTACGAACAAATTGAGGAGCAAGGGGCTTGAAAGGCTGACATGAGGGAATCTTTATGAATGCGTCCGTGGGTCAATTGGCACACTGATTTTTGCGGTAGAGTCTTGTTTTTTTTACAATAGCGCAAAAAAATATTATTATATAAAAATAGAATATAAGTTCTAGCTTTACTAATATGGATAATAACTTTGGGTGTGGGGGTAATGGTATGGCAAAAGGCAAACGGGCAGAAGCACGATGCAGATATCTAGTGCGTGATATAGCTTCGCAAAAAGGTTGGAATATAAAGCACCCACAAAAGAATGGGGATTTTTTGGAAGAACAGGAAATCGAGGATTTTTTTCCTGATTGTGGTCTTTGCGGGGCGAAGCCGGATTTTCTTGTGTGCAAAAACATGCTGCCTGTGCTTGTGGTCGAAGCAAAAAATGATATAAAAAAGATTGATGCTGCGTTGGCAGAGGCAAAAGAGTATGCGGAAGCAATCAATGATGGGGGAAAATATATAATCAAAGTAGCTGTCGGTGTTGCGGGAGAAGAAGATCATGGCTACTTGTTTAAGACCGTATTTTGGGATGGGAATAAATGGAATCCATTGTCTTCCAAGGGGTATGAACTCACGAGTTTTCCCAGTGTCTCGGAAGTGGATGGAGCGTTAATTACGAATAATGGAACAACGGAAGTCTCTATCCCTGAAATGGCAGACTATATAGATACGGCGATTGAATTGTCCATATTACTGCGGGCAGCGAAGATTGAACCATCTTTACGACCCAAAGTTCTGGGGGCGATTATTACGGCCCTGTACTGGGGGGAGATCAATCTTGAAAAGGGAAAAGAACTGACATCCATAAATCATTTGGTCGCAGGAGCAATCGCATCAGCAGATCATTTTGAAGAAGCGAAGAAAGAGCAGTTGATCGAGGCTCTGAAATTGACAGTGGGTGATTATAATCGGCTTTCAGGTCAAATTGGCAAAATTGTGTTCTTGCTCAAAAATTTGAATATCAAATCTATATTGCAAACTGATACGGATTTTTTAGGGTTATTGTATGAAGCATTTATACGGTATGGGTATGATAATAACTCTTTAGGAATTGTTTTCACGCCTAGGCATATTACGAAATACTGCGCGGAATTGATTGATGTTACGGCAAAGGACAAAGTGATTGATATTGCATGCGGTTCCGGCGGTTTTTTGGTTGCGTCATTTGACAGAATGATTAAGACGGCTCATACGCAAGGAATCCCTTCGGAAGTGATCAGGGAATCAATTTATGGTTTTGATACAAATCCAACGGTCTGGTCCTTGGCTGCATTAAATATGTTTTTCCGAGGGGACGGAAAAAGCCATATTGAAAATTCCAGTTGTTTTGAGGCTGATAGTAAAGAGGCTGTAAAGGGAAAGTTTACAAAGGCGTTGCTGAATCCACCGTTTTCACAAGAAGGAGAACCTGAGCGGGCCTTTATTTCGGAAGCTATGAATACGTTGCAAACGATGGGATTGTTGGCGGTTGTTGTCAAATCGGGGATTTTTGCTGATGACGATAATGCGGCTTGGAGAAACGCATTTCTCAAACGGCATACGGTAATAGGATTAATTAGTTTACCGAGCGATCTGTTTTATCCGACTGCGATAGATTCAACGATTTTTATTGCGCAGGCCAATCGTCCTCAGCGACCGGATGATAAAATTTTTATGGCAAAAATTTGGAATGACGGATTCAAAAAATTAAAGGGGAAAAGAGTAGAAACAGACGGTTCTCAGATGGATGAAGTTGCAAAATTATTTGCAATGTTTAGGAAAGGAAAAATTTTCAAGAGCAACCTAGCAACAGTTATATCGGCAAGCGAGATACTTACCGAAGGGGCAGAATTTTCACCGGAACAATACTTGCCGCAGCCTGTATTGCCAAAAGAAGAAGAGCTTAGGTACAGGGAAGCGGTCACGAAATCCATATTAACTGCATCTGTGTGTATTGAAGAACTTGCAGATGAAGTGATTCCGACTTTTCCTGATTTTACTGAAAAAGAAGCCTTGCCGTATGGACAGAAAAAGACAATTGGTCAATTGTTTTTTGTTCATGGGGGAAAATCAAAGGGGGAAAGCAATTATTTTGTTGGAAGTTGTCCGTATATTTCATCGGGTGATCCTCAGAATAGTATTATTCGCTTGGTCAATGATGTGGAGGGAGAAGTTTTTCCCACAGGTGGAATTACGGTGACTTGTTTTGGCCAAGCAAGTGTCCAACCGTGGCGGTTTATGGCAAGAGGTAACGGGGGAAGCGCAGTCAGGGTTCTTATCCCTAAATATAAAATGAATTATACCGAATTAGTTTGGTTTGCCGCGCAAATCAATATGCAGCGTTGGCGATTCTTTTACGGACGGATGGCGATTTTGAAAAGATTGAAGAATATTGAATTGGCAACGCCGCCAAATGCTTTGGTGGATGAAGGGATGAGCATCTCAGATAAAATTAAGACGTTATCAGCTAAAGTTTCAGATATAATGAAAATATGAAAAGCTGATTGAAGGGCATAATGTGTGATTGTTCCCGATGATTTTTCTATCTGCGACATGAACTAGCATATCTTGATTATCAGATTGATTGAGCCCGAGTTAAGAGAGTACATTCACACTTTTATTTGCAGTCCACTTGGACAAAGTATTATCAATACAAAAGCGGTAGGCGCACGGGCGGGCTTCAGCGCGGAAAAGTGCAAGAATATGGTAGTGCCATTGCCGCCGATGGGGGCACAACGGCGGGTTGTTGAACAAGTGGAGGAGTATTTGGCTTTGTGCGATGAGATGAAGGCAAAGAATTAGCAAGTCTTAACCAGAATCTATACATCTTTTCTAATCCCATAAATTCTCAAGATGCTTGGCAACGAGATCGAGCCCTTTTTGGATTCGCGCTCGGTAGGCTGTTTCTTTGTCCAATACTTCCTGCGGCGTTTCCGGTGTATTGCTCTTCATCAAAACGCTTCCGTCATCATTGGTTTTTATTTTCGAGAAAACTGGAATCCCTTGTTCTTCCAGCTTCCGATACTCTATATGATGCCATTGGCTCCAAGGGCTTGACGGATAATCCTTTGCGATTTCGTCAAATGACCATAGCATTTGTTCGAGTGTTGTTTGCCAGTCACGCTCGGCACGTTCAGCGTCTTCGTCTGTTGGGTGGTTGAAGCGTTCAGGGGGCAGAAAGGCAGAGGGGTATCCATGCCGTTTCATTCGGGAAAACCGTCGCAATCCGGCGGCAATCGTCTTTGCCAGTACGGTGGACAAGTCCCAGCAATCGCGCTCCGAAAAATACGGCTCGTGGAGTGCCTTTTTGATTTGTCGGTTTCGTTGACGCATTTGCAGTCCCTCCTTGCTGTCATTGCAGATTCTTTCTTTCATTGTATAAAATTTGCCCGAAAAAGACAATATATTGCACGAAAATACGAAGATGAGCATGAAAGGGGGCGCCTATGGATACCTTAGTCCTTTATATCCACGGCAAGGACGGAAGTGTGGCGGAGGCCGATCATTACAGGGGACTCTTTCCTGACGCCGATGTGGTGGGGTTCGATTATTCGGCGCGGACGCCGTGGGAGGCGGAGACGGAGTTTCCGGCTTTTTATGACGCGACGGTTGGCGGGTATCGGCAGGTCGTTGTCGCGGCAAACAGCATCGGCGCGTTTTTCACGTTTTGCGCGCTGGACGGCAAGGCCATCGACCGGGCCTTTTTCATTTCGCCGATTGTCGATATGGAGAAGTTGATTCTGGATATGATGCGCTGGGCGCAGGTGACGGAGGAAGAGCTTCGGGAGAAGCGGGAAATCACCACGGAGTTTGGCGAAACGCTGTCATGGGAATACCTTTGCTATGTGCGGCGGCGTCCTGTTCGGTGGCACGTTCCTTCGCATATCCTTTACGGTGGCAAAGACAATCTGACGAACAGGGAGACAGTTACCGCGTTCGCGGACAAGATCGGCGCAACGCTGACGGTGATGGAAGACGGCGAGCATTGGTTTCATACCGATGAGCAGATGAATTTCCTGGACGAATGGGTGAGGACGCATAGCGTTCTTTGAATAGAAGGAGATGTTGTTATCATGCGGACGATGATTGGGTGCTGCGGACTGGACTGCGAAAAGTGCGACGCGTATCTCGCGACGATACGGGACGACGGCGCGCTTCGGGAGAAGACGGCGAAGCTCTGGAGCGAGATGAACCACACGACGATTCTGCCGGAGTGGATCAACTGCGAGGGCTGCTGCGCCGACGGGGTGAAGACGTATTTTTGCAGCGACCAGTGCGAAATCCGGAAGTGCGCGTTGGGAAGGGGCTATGAAACCTGCGGCGACTGTGCGGAAATGAAAAGCTGCGAGACAGTGAAGCCAATGCACGATTTTAGCGAGGAAGCCGCAAGGAATCTGCAATGACAAACGCCGCGCCGCGCGGTTTTTGCGCGCCGCTCGACGTGCAGGCCGCGTCGTATTTCGCCGCGCCGCTCAGGATGCGCAGTTTTTCCATCTCCATTTGCTTCTGTCCTTCCGAAAAATGTTCTCTTGCTATTCTCAAGGGAACAGGAGTTCTTGTAAAGCACAGGATACGTTCTTATCTGCGCGAAGGGGCTGATTCGGTTATGGACTTTACAAAGTGCGGAATATACTCCGTGCTTTTGTTGCAAAAGAGGGGAATGCGGAGTATAATCCGAATTATACTAAACCACATGCCGCGCAGCGGCACAAATAGAAATGAAACCCTTTACCCCGCAGCCGTCTCTGTAGCATAATATCTTCAGAGGGAAGGTACACTACAAAGCACGGTTAGAGAGTTGAAGATTATCAACTTTGGGA
>JAFVAI010000057.1 GCA_017480545.1 Schwartzia sp. (in: firmicutes)
CCATCGGCATAAAGGTCTACGCGGTACAGACGGTAGACATTAAGCCGGATCAGGTCACGAAGTTCAATTATGATTTCACAGCGTCGACGTTTCAGGAGAGAAAAAAGACGAAATAATCCTTGCAAAGTCTTTGGGAAAGCGTCCCACGTTTTCCCAAAAAATTGCGAGAGCCAAAAGAAACCGGGGCGAGCGATTCGCCTCGGTTTCTTTTTGGCTTTGTTTACCAGTGCTCGGGAATGTTGTCGTAGAGGTCGCGAACGAACATCGTGGCGGTGGCGCGGGTCATCAGTTCGCCGTCCTCTGTCGTCGTGTCGACATCGACGACCATGGTGCGGCGTCCGTTGTGGCGCACGACGGCCACGGCGGTCGCGCGTTCCCCGGCGTGAATATTTTTGATGAAGTTCATGTTGAAGGAGAGCGTCATTACGCGCTTGCCGACGGTGGCGCAGGCGACGCCGAGGGCGATGTCCGCCAGCGCTTCCAGAGCGCCGCCGTGGGTGAAGCCGTACTGGTTCGTGTGTTTTGTGTTGTCGACGACGAGGCTCAGCGTGGCTTCGCCGTAGCGCACGGCGTCGATGGTGATGCCGCAGTAGGAAATGAATTGGTTGCCTTTGTAAACGTCGCGAAGGATTGCGAGACAGGTTTCTGCGTCCAATGGGAAAATCTCCCTTCCTATTCTCTATGAACGTAATTGTAGCACAAGGAACGCCCGGAGGCAAAGGAAGGTTTTGTCTGTTTGCGCGGAGATATGATATAATACAAATGATTTTTGCAAACCGTTCAAAAACAGATTGGGAAAGGAGTTCTTCCATGCAGGCAAACGATAGAATCCATGGTTTTTTGCTGAAGGAGACGAAAGAGGTGCCGGAGATTGCCTCCCGGTGCTTCTTGTTCGAGCATGAGAAAAGCGGCGCGCGGCTCTTTTATGTGAAAAACAACGATGACAACAAGGTATTCTCGATTTCATTCCGTACGCCGCCGGTGGACGACACGGGCGCTGCGCATATCGTCGAGCATTCGACGCTTTGCGGCTCGCGGAAGTTTCCGTTGAAGGAGCCGTTCGTCGAGTTGGTGAAGGGGTCGCTGAACACGTTCCTGAACGCGATGACGTATCCGGACAAGACGATGTACCCGGTGGCGAGCCGCAACGCGCAGGACTTTCGCAACTTGATGGATGTCTATCTCGACGCGGTGTTTTATCCGCAGATGTACGGCAAGCCGGAGGTGCTCTTGCAGGAGGGCTGGCATTATGAGATTGAAAGCCCCGACGAGCCGCTCCGTTACAGCGGCGTCGTTTACAATGAGATGAAGGGCGCGACCTCGTCGCCGGAGGATCTTTTGGAGACGGAGCTTTTGCGGCAGCTTTATCCGGAAACGGCCTACGCCTTTGAGTCTGGCGGCAATCCCGAAAAAATTCCCGACATCACGCAGGAAAGCTTCGTTGCATTCCACAAGAAATATTATCATCCGTCGAACAGCTATATTTATTTATACGGCGACATGGATATCGACGGGACGTTGGCGTTTATCGACGAGGCGTATTTGTCGAAGTTCTCCCGGCAAGAGATGGATTCGGCGTTGGCGAAGCAGCCGAAGTTTGACGCGATGAGGCGCGTCACGGCAGAGTATCCGGTGGGCACGGAAGAGGACACGAAGGAAAAAACGTACCTTGCCCTTGGCATGATCGTCTGCGACGCGGGGGACCGTCTGACGCGGGCGGCGATGAGTATCCTGACCCACGCGCTCTTTATGACGGATGCCGCGCCGGTGACGCAGGCCCTGATGGACGCGGGTGTCGGCAAAGACGTTTCGGCATCGCTGGAGTCGCAGATTGCCCAGCCAAATCTTTCCATTGAGGTGACGAACGCTGAGCCGGGGGACGCGGAGCGGTTTCATCAGGTCGTCATGGACACGATTCGGCGGTTGGTCGGGGAAGGGCTTGACCGGACGCTTTTGGAGGCGTCGCTTAATTATCTGGAATTCAAGACGCGCGAGTCGGATTTTGCTTCAACGCCGAAAGGGCTCGTTTACAATCTTGCGGTGATGACGCATTGGCTGTATGGCGGCGATCCGGCTGAGCCGCTCTTTTATGAGCAGGAGTTCAAGACGCTCCGGGAGGGGCTGGACAATGGCCTCTTTGAGGATATGCTGCGCCGTTGCGTGTTGGACAATCCCCACAAGGTCTTGATCACGATGAAGCCGAGCCGCACGATGGCGGCGGAACGCGAGGCGGCGACGGAGAAAGTCCTCGCGGAGAAAAAAGCTGCGATGAGTCCGCGGGAAATCGAGGCAATCATTCGCCAGACGGCGCGGCTGAAGGAATTGCAGCAGACACCGGACGCGCCGGAGATGTTGGAGAAGATTCCGCTCCTGAAGCTCTCGGACATCCGCAAGGACGTGGAAAATCTGCCGTTGGCGGAAAAGACGCTGGGCGGGCAAAAGGTGTTGTTCAGCGACTTGCACACCAACGGCATCGCGTATCTTTCCCTGTACTTCGACGGCGCTTCGATCACGGCGGAGCAGCAACATTACGCCTGCTTGCTCTGCGACGTGCTCGGCGCGGTGGACACGGACGAACACTCCTATGCGGAGCTGACAAATCTCGCGAATCTCCACACGGGCGGCTTGGATTACAATTTGACGGCGGTGACGAAGGGAAGCACGACGGACGACTGGTTCGTGAAAACGATTGTCAAGGCACGGGTGTTGGTGCGGAAGCTGCCGGAGCTTGGGAAGCTGCTCGCGGAAATTTTGACAAAATCGCGCTTCTCCGACGCGAAGCGGATGCGGGATCTGGTCAAGCAGACGCTGGCGGGCGTGGAACGGCAGATTTTGAACGCGCCGAACCGCGTCATGTCGGTGCGCCTCAGTTCCTATTTCTCCCCGGCCAGCCGCTTCGAGGACGGAAGCTTCCTTCCCTATTACCGCTTTTTGAAGGAATTGGATGCGCATTTCGAGGAGCGGGCGGCCGAGACGGCGGAAAAACTTTCGTCGCTCCTTGCGCAGATGTTCACGAAGCACAACCTGATTCTCGGCGTGACCGCCGAGGCGAAGGATTACGCGGCGGTGGAGTCGGCGCTGTCGCCGATGCTGGACGCATTGAACGATAAGGCGTACCCGGCGGCCCCGCAGATGACGGAAAGCGAAGTAAAAAACGAGGCGTTGGTCACGTCCAGCCGCGTCCAATACGTCGGCAAGGGCGAAAACTACGTCCGTCTTGGCTACAAGTTCACCGGCGCGATGCGTGTGTTGGAAACAATCATGCGGTACGGCTATCTGTGGACGCGGCTCCGTGTACAGGGCGGCGCGTACGGCGCTTCGGCGCAGTTCGCGCGGAACGGCTTGCTGCTGTTCACTTCGTACCGCGACCCAAATCTTGCCGAGACGTTAAAGGTGTATGACGGGATTCCCGAGTATCTGGAAAATTTCACCGCGTCGGAGCGGGAGATGACGAAATCCATCATCGGTACGATTTCAACCCTCGATGTTCCGCTGACGCCGCAGATGAAAGGCAGTCTCGCCGCCATGCTGCACTTGCGCGGTATTTCGCAGGGAGACCGCCAAAGGGAGAGGGATGAAGTCCTCTCGGCAAATGAGAAAGCCATCCAAGCGCTTGCGCCCCTCGTCGAGGCTTGCATGAAGAAGAACACCTATTGCGTCTTCGGCGGCGAGGAAAAGGCGAAGGAGAATGGAAAACTCTTTAGCCGCGTTGTGAGGGCTATGGAATGAAAGGGCGGGGAACGATGCGGAAAAGCAAAGCCGTTTTTTGGCTTTGCGCGTTCTTTGTCGCGTTCTTCACGTTCGCAGGGCAAACGGCACTGGCGTCGGAAAACGGGTATCGGTTGGCCAAGGTGTTGGTGTTGAGCCGCCACAATCTCCGTACGCCCACGTCGAACGGCAGCAAGGTGCTGGCCTCGCTGACGCCGCACGCTTGGTTCGACTGGACGGGAGCGCCGGGCGACCTCTCCCTGAAGGGCGGCCAGCTCGAAACAATCATGGGCCAGTATTTCCGCCAATGGTTGGAGAACGAGGGTTTGCTGGAGGCGAACGCCGTGCCGGAGGGCGGGGAGATGCGTTTTTATGCGAATTCCTTCCAACGCACGGTTGCCACCGCGCATTATTTTTCCGCCGGCATGCTTCCGATGGCGAA
The DNA here is from genome assembly GCA_017480545.1 of Schwartzia sp. (in: firmicutes). Lineage (GTDB taxonomy): Bacteria > Bacillota > Negativicutes > Selenomonadales > Selenomonadaceae > RUG12372. The sequence continues at coordinate 4,151 of JAFVAI010000057.1, forward strand.
TGTCGAGATTGAGCGCCATTTCGCGCTGAACGAGTCCGACCCGGTATTCCTGCCGAAGCCGGCCGCGTCTTTCAGCGATGAATTCCGCGCGCGGGCGATGCGGGAAGTCGAGGCGATGGGCGGCGTGAACGGGCTCGGCAAGTGCATGGAGCCGAACACGAAATTGATTGCGGACGTGCTGGATTTCAAGGACTCACGGTACGCGCGGGAAAACGGCCTGACCGCGTTCCCGGTGCAGGACCTGAAATTTGATTTCGACACGCTGCGCCTCACAGGGTCGTTGATCCTTGCCGGGCGCGCCAGCGACGCGCTGTCGCTGCAATATTACGAGGCGGAGGAAAAGGAGGCGGCGCGGGCGGCATTCGGGCATACGCTGACCTTTGCGCAGTGGCGCGATGTCTCGAAGGTGAAGGACATGGGCATCACCGCGTATTTTCAACTGCCGACGATGGCAAAGGCGTTCGCGGCTCCTCTCTTGGATGTCATGCGGGACGAGCTTTTGAACGACGGACGGAGCTTCACGTTCCTCTGCGGTCATGATGTCAACCTGTCGACAGTTCTGCCGTCGCTGGGCGTCGAGGAATACACGCTGCGCGACACCATCGAAGAAAAAGCCCCGATTGGCGCGAAGCTCGTCATCGAAAAACGAATCGGCGAAAACGGGGAGGCGTACGTTTCGTTGAAGCTCGTCTACCAAAGCGCGAGACAAATGCAAAACCGCGAGCCGCTGTCGCTGAACCATCCGCCCGTCGTCGTGCCGATCAAGCTGCAAGGCTTGCAGGCAAACGGGGACGGCCTGTACCTGTTCGACGATGTCATCGAAAGGTTTGAGGAAGTCATCGCCGAGGTCGGCGAAGCCGCGTAAAATATTCAAGAAAGAAGGGGCGAAAGCGATTGTTTGCTTTCGTCCCTTCTTGCAAACTGCTTGCGAATGAAATATAATGAAGTTGATTCTTTACGAAAAGGAGAAGTCTTTATGAAGAAACTGATCTTCAAAGGCGCGGGCGTTGCCATCGTCACGCCGTTTACCGAGGACGGCATCAATTTTCCCGAGTTTGGGCGAATGATTGACGCGCAGATCGCGGGACATACGGACGCGATTATCGTCGCGGGCACCACGGGCGAAGCTGCGACCATGAGCGACGCGGAGCACAAGGAAGCCATCAAGTTCGCCGTGGAGCATACGAAAGGCCGCGTACCTGTCGTTGCGGGCACGGGGTCAAACGATACGGCCTACGCCGTCCAGCTTTCGCAGTATGCGGAGAGCGTCGGCGCGGACGGGCTGCTCTTGGTGACACCGTATTACAATAAATGCACCCAGAAAGGGCTGATCCAGCATTTCAGGAAAATCGCGGACAGCGTGAAAATCCCGTGCATCTTGTACGATGTGCCGTCGCGTACCGGCGTTTCCATCAAGGTGCCGACGTATGCCGAGCTGGCCAAGCATCCGAATATCGTAGCGGTGAAAGAGGCGAACGGCGACCTCTCGTCGATTTTGCGCCTGCGTTTTGCGGTGGGTGACGAGCTGGCGGTATACTCCGGCAACGACGACCAGATTGTGCCGATTCTGTCGTTGGGCGGCATGGGAGTGATTTCGGTACTGTCGAACGTGGCGCCGAAAGAGACCCACGACATTTGCCAACTGTATTTCGACGGAAAGACCGAGGAGTCGGCGAAGCTTCAAATCGCTTTCACCGACCTTGCGGACGCGCTTTTCTGCGAAACGAACCCGATCCCCGTCAAGACGGCGATGCGGCTGATGGGCTATGCGGCGGGACCGCTTCGTCTTCCGCTTTCGGAGATGGAGCCGGAGAACTTGAAAAAGCTTGAAACAGCGCTCAAGGCGCACAATCTGATTTAGGGAAACGCCGAACAAGCCCCTTCGGCTCACGCCGGGTCTTTTTCCGCCATGCTGCGTCAGATGCCGTTCGACGTAGCGATGCTACGCCTTAGCGGCATCTTCCTTGCCTGACGATAAGCAGACGCTTGGCGCTTTAGCGCTTAGCGGTCGCTTATGCAAAGCTAAAAATCCCTCGGCGCGGCCTCGAATTGACTGATTCGTCGTTTCCCCAAAAGACTGGAGAAAGAAGCCTCTGCTTCAAAGATTTTCGTATGGGAGGAATTTTTCGCATGAGGAAAGTCATTCAGATCTTGTTGCTCGTTGTATTCATGGCCGTGTCGTGTCCGTCGGCGATGGCATATTGGGAGGAAGGCAAGGCGCAGGAAGGGCAGACGGTCGCCCATGTGAAGACGTTGGCCTTGGCCGCGCCGCTTTACACGGAAAAAAAGGGGACGCCGACGCTGGAGGAATTTGTTGACGTTTTAAATACGCGGGGCGCCAAGGTATCGCCGAAAAAATATAAAGTCGTGCCTTACGACGTGATTGCGAAAGACGTCCTGCAACGGACCGGAAAAAATCTCTATACGTTGGCCCGTATTCCTTCCACGCGGGTTTTCAAGAACAATGTAGCGCAGTATGCCGACGCGTATCTTGTCGCAACGGTGACGATGAGCCGGCGCACGGTTCTTTTCTTCGAGGTTTACAGCGCCGCGACGCATGAGTTGCTTTATACTTACCAGATTATTCTCGCGCCCGATGAATTGGACAACGTGCGGACGTATTCGGACATGGTGTCCCTTTTCTACGATGAATTCGCCGTTGCCATCGAAACCCAGAAAAAGGAACAGGAGGATGCGGAAAAGGCGGCGCGCAAGGAACGCGAAAAAGCGGAGCGCAAGGCGCAGCGCGAGCGCGAAAAAGCGGCGCAGAACGCCGGAAAATAAAAATGAGAACAAAAACAGGGCTGTTCGCGAAGCGTGATTTCGTGAAAGCCCTGTTTTGCGTGTTTTCGAGAAGCCGAACACTTGGCAGTTCTGCGGATCAATGCGCGAGATAAATCGGCGCGATTTTCGCGTCCTCTGCGAGTTCTTCCGAAATCATGCCGTTTCTTGCCATCGCGTCGAGCACGATGAACTGCCGCTTTTTGGCCAGCAGAAAATTTTCGTAAGGGGAATATACGGACGGCGCATTCGGGAGGCCGGCGAGCATGGCCGCTTCCGGCAACGTCAAATCCTTCGGTTCCTTGCCAAAGTAACCGCGTGACGCGTCGCAAATACCGTAATAGCCGGAGCCAAAATAAATAGAGCCCAGATATAGCGCGAGAATGTCTTCTTTCGAATAGCGAAGCTCCAGTGTGACCGCGAGGGCCAGTTCCTCCGCTTTGCGGGCAAATGATTGTTCCTGCGAGAGGAAAAGGTTTTTGGCCAGTTGCTGCGTAATGGTGCTCGCCCCTTCCTCGATCTCGCCGTTTTGGAGGTTGACAAGCGCGGCGCGGGCGATGCCGTCGATGTCGAAGCCGGGATGCGAATAAAAACGGGCGTCTTCTACGGCGACAATCGCATTCCGGAGGGCTTCCGGCAGTTCATTTGTTGGAACAATTTTCTTTTCGGCGATGCGCTCGTCGATGGCTTCCCGCAGGAACAACAGACGTTTTATGCGAGCGAGGCCATCCGCGTTGGCGCGCTTGGAAGAGGCGTCGGCTTCCCGGGGAGCGGAGGGCAGTACGCTTTCCGTTGCCCAGCCTGTGACGCGGTTCAGCGTTTCCGCGCGAAGCACGTCGCGTCCGCCGGCGAGAAAAAAACCGAGGAAAAATACCAATATGAGACCCGCGCATAAGCGGAGTATGTTTCTCATAGGCGCAGATCCTTTCGTCATGCAGATGATTTGCGTCCCATTATAGCTTATTTTCGTCGTTCGCGGTACAAAATTTTGTTTTTTGTATTGCATTTTTATGCAATAATTGTGTATAATTATGAAAGTTTTGGAAAGCGGGGAGTTTTTGTGAGAGTCAGCATTATCGGCGCGACAGGCTATGCGGGAGCGGAGCTTTTGCGCCTGCTTTTGGGGCATCCAAAAGCGGAAGTGGTCCATGCAACATCGGAGAGCCACACGGGAACGCCTCTTTCTGAGGTGTATCCGCATTTTCTCGGACTGTTCGATCAACCGTTGGAAAGCATGGAGGATATCGAGAGCATCGCCGAGGACAGTGACTTCATTTTCATCGGGCTTCCTGCCGGGCACGCGATGGAAATTGGCTTGGCCGTGGAGGAGTATTCCGTACGGATTATTGATCTCGGCGCGGATTATCGTTTTCATGACACATCGGTTTACGAAGCATGGTATAAAGTGCAGCATTCCCATGCTGACGCGGAGCGGGTGTACGGCCTTGCGGAGATTTATCGAAACGCCATCAAGAATGCGCGGATTATCGGCAACGCGGGCTGCTATACGACGGCGAGCATCCTCGCCCTTGCGCCGCTGGTCAAGGAAGGGCTGATTGATTTGGACAGCATCGTGATTGACGCGAAATCCGGCGTTTCGGGCGCGGGCCGCTCGGCGAAGCTCCCGAACCATTTTCCGGAGCTTTACGACAATTTCAAGGCATACGGCGTCGCGAACCATCGCCACACGCCGGAAATCGAGCAGGCATTGTCCGACCTTTGCGGAACGCCGATTGTACTGCAATTTACGCCGCATCTCGTACCAATGTCGCGGGGAATTCTCTCCACTTGTTACGCGAAACTCAGAGACGACGTGGCGGCGGACAGGGTAGACGAAGCCTTCAATACGATGTATAAAAATGAATACTTTATCCGTCTGCGCGGGCGCGGCGCGTACCCCGAGACAAAATACGTCCGCGGCTCGAATTTCTGCGATCTGGGTTGGCACATCGACGAGAGGACAAACCGCGTCATCGTGCTCTCCGCCATCGACAACCTCGTCAAAGGCGCGGCGGGCCAAGCGGTGCAGAATTTCAACATCGCCTGCGGGTTCGACGAAAAACTCGGCCTCAACATGGCGCCGATGTATCCGTAAGGCTTGTATCATCAATACATAAATATGCAAAAGTAGGAGGCAAATCCATGTTTAGCGACGAGCACAAGAAAAAGGGCGTGACGTTCCCGCGGGGCTTCAAGGCGGCGGGGGTCAAGGCCGGCATCAAGAAGAGCGGGAATCTCGACCTCGCGTTGATTTACACCGAGAAAGAGGCGGCGGTGGCCGGGACGTTCACGAAAAACCGAGTGGCGGCGGCTCCCGTCTATGTGTCGAAAGAGGTCGTGAAGGGCGGGAAGGCCCACGCGATTTGCGCGAACGCGGGCTGCGCGAACGCCTGCACCGGCGACGAGGGCATGCAAAACGCCCGCGCCATGGCGGCGGCGGCGGCGGACGCGGTGGGATGCGCGGCGAATGAAGTCATCGTTGCGTCTACGGGCGTCATCGGTGTGCAGCTTCCCATCGAGAAGATGAAGGCGGGCATCAAGGCCGCGGCGGGGGAGCTGTCCGAGGACGGAAGCGTAAACGCGGGCAACGCGATCATCACCACGGACACCTATTCGAAATCCTGCGCGACGGAAGTGGAGATCGGCGGCAAAAAGGTTCGTTTCGGCGCGATTGCGAAAGGCTCCGGCATGATCCAGCCGGACATGGCGACGATGCTCTGCTTCATCACGACGGACGCGGCAATCGACCAACCGCTTTTGCAGGCGGCGTTGTCCGAGGTCGTGGAGGTCACGTTCAATATGATTTCCATCGACGGCGACATGAGCACCAACGATATGGTCGTAGTGATGGCGAACGGCGCGGCGGGCAACGCGACGATTACGGAGAAAGGCAAAGAGTACGGGATTTTCCGCGACACGCTGAAGGAGCTTTGCACGGGGCTTTCCCAACGCATCGCGGCGGACGGCGAGGGCGCGACGAAGTTTTTGACGATTCATGTGACGGGCGCGAAGTCCTTTGAGAGCGCGAAACAGGTCGGCATGAGCGTTGCGAAATCGCCGCTGGTCAAGACTGCATTCTTCGGCGAGGATCCGAACTGGGGCCGCGTCATTTGCGCGGTGGGCTACGCGGGTGTGCCGATGGAGCCGGAGAAGACGGTGGTGAAATTCGGCGGGATTCCCGTTTACGCGAACGGCGTCGGCGCGTCCTTCGATGAGGCCGCGCTCCGCAAGGTCATGTCGGAGCACGACGTTTTGATTGACGTGGAATTAGGCCTTGGCGACGCGGAGGCGACGGTCTGGTCCTGCGATTTCTCCTATGAGTATGTGAAAATCAACGGCGAATACCACACCTGAGGAGGCGGTACTATGTTTTCACCGCAGGACACGGCGAACCTTCTCGTGGAGGCGCTGCCGTATTTCCAGAAATTTTCGGGAAAGACCATCGTGGTCAAATACGGCGGCAACGCGATGGTCAGCGAAGAATTGAAAGAGAAAGTCATGCAGGATGTGACGCTGATGAAGCAGGTCGGCATCCGTCCGGTCATCGTGCATGGCGGCGGCCCGGACATCACGGGCTTTTTGAAGAAGGTCGGCAAGCATTCCGAGTTCGTCAGCGGCCTTCGCGTGACGGACGAGGAAACGATGGAGATTGTCGGCATGGTGCTGATCGGCAAGGTCAACGCGGAAATCGTTACACGGCTGAACGTCTGCGGCAATCGCGCCATTGGGCTCTCCGGCGTGGACGCGGGGTTGATCCGGGCGAGGAAAAAGCTGGCGGTCGTGCATGAGGATGGCGGCGAGCAAACGGTGGATATCGGGCATGTCGGCGAGGTGGAAAGCGTTGACGCGGCTATCCTTGAGGACAACTTGGACCGGGGCTATATCCCCGTGGTGGCCCCTATCGGCGTGGGCGAGGACGGTTCGCAGTACAATATCAACGCCGACACGGCAGCGGCGGCCATCGCGGGTGCGCTGCGCGCGGAAAAGCTGTTGCTTTTGACGGATGTCGAGGGCGTCTACAAAAATTACGAGGATAAAAGCTCGTTCATTTCGTCGCTGACGAAAGCGGAAGCGGAATCGTACATTGAGGACGGCACGATTTCGGGCGGTATGATTCCGAAGGCAGAGGCGTGCCTCACAGCACTGCGGCAGGGCGCGCACAAGACCTCGATCATAGACGGCCGGCTCCCGCATTCGCTGCTGTTGGAGCTTTTCACTGAGCAGGGCATTGGCACGGAGATTGTGCAGTAATAGGAGAATGATGATGAAAACCAACGAACAAATTTACGCGTCGGACGCGCGGGATTATTTGCCTGTGTTTGCCAGGTACAAAATTGTGCTTGACCATGGTGAGGGCGTTTACGTTTATGACACGCAGGGGAAGAAGTATATCGACTTCCTCGGCGGCATCGCGGTGAATGTGTTGGGGCATGGCTATCCGGCGTTGGTTGATGCGGTGGCGGCACAGGCGAAAAAGATGATCCATTGCTCGAATCTCTACTATACCGAGACACAGGCCGACGCGGCGGCGAAGCTCGCGGCGCGGTTCGGCGGCGGCAAGGTGTTTTTCGGAAACTCCGGCGCGGAGGCGAACGAGGGCGCGATCAAGTTGGCTCGGAAATACGCGCACAGCATCTCGAAGGACAAGTCCGAGATCATCTGCGCGTGGCACAGCTTCCACGGACGCACACTGGCGACGCTGACCGCGACGGGGCAGCCGAAATACCAAGAGGGCTTCGGTCCGTTGCCCGGCGGCTTTTCCTATGTGGACTTCGGCGATTACGACGCGTTGGAAAAAATGGTCAATGAAAAAACTTGCGCCGTGATGTTGGAAACAATCCAAGGCGAGGGCGGCGTCCATGTGCCGCCAAAGGATTATTTCCAAAAGGTGCGCGCCCTTTGCGACAAATACGGCGCGTTGCTGATTCTCGACGAAATCCAGAGCGGCATGGGACGCACTGGGAAATTTTTCGCCTATGAGCATTTCGGCGTGAAGCCCGACATCGTGACGCTGGCGAAAGGCTTGGCGGGCGGCGTGCCGATTGGCGCGTTTGTCGCGACGGACAAAGCAGCGGCGGCGTTCCATGCGGGCGACCACGGCTCCACCTTCGGCGGCAATCCGTTGGCCTGCGCGGCGGCGAACGCGGTGCTGGACGCGATGACGCCGGAGTTCCTCGCGAACGTCGAAAACGTCGGCGCATATTTTGCGGAGCGGCTGGAAAAGCTTGCGGCGAAATTGCCGTGGCTTGTCACGGAAGTGCGCGGCATGGGGCTGATCCTCGGCATGGAGCTGGCACAGGAAGGCCGCGAAGTCGTGGACGCCTGCTTGGAGGAAGGCGCGATCATCAACTGCACCGCCGGGAACGTCCTGCGTTTCGTGCCGCCGCTGATCGTCACAAAGGAGGAAATCGACGAGGTTATGGACGTGCTGGAGCGTGTGCTGCCGCGATTTGTATGAGGAGGTTTTGTTTTGGAAAAAGATTTTCTTACGATTCACGATCTCGCGCCGGACGAGGTGGAGGCGGTTCTCGACCTCGCCGCGCATTTGAAAGCGATGCAGAAAAGCGGCACGCCGCACCGTTATTTGGAGGGGCAGACCCTTGGCATGATTTTCGAGAAGTCCTCGACCCGGACAAGGGTTTCCTTCGAGGTCGGTATGTTTCAGCTCGGCGGCAGCGCGCTTTTCCTCTCGTCCCACGACACGCAGCTGGGACGGGGCGAGCCGATTCGCGACACAGCGCGGGTGCTGTCCCGGTATCTTGACGGTATCATGATTCGCACCTACGCACATGAGACGGCGGAGGAACTGGCGCGATGGGCGGACATTCCCGTCATCAACGCGCTGACCGATCTCTTGCATCCATGCCAGGTCATGGCAGACCTTTTGACGATGCGCGAGCACAAGGGCAAGGATTTGTCGGCGCTGAAGGTCGCGTTCGTCGGCGACGGCAATAATATGGCGAACTCGTACCTCTATGGCGCGGCGAAAACGGGCATGACGCTGGCCGTGGCGACGCCGAAGACGCATCAGCCGGACAAGGCCGTAGTGAAGAACGCGATGAAGGACGCGAAGGAAACGGGCGCGAAGCTCATCCTGACCGACGACCCGGCGGAGGCGGTGAAGGACGCCGACGTGATTGTGACGGACACTTGGGCCAGCATGGGGCAGGAAGCGGAGCACGACGAGCGCAAGAAAATTTTCGCGCCGTACCAGGTGAACAAGAAGTTGTTGGCAAACGCCGACCGCCGCGCCCTCGTCATGCACTGCCTGCCTGCCTATCGCGGCGAGGAAATTACCGACGAGGTCTTCGAGGCGAACGCCGAGGTAATTTTCGACGAAGCGGAGAACCGCCTGCACACGCAGAAAGCGATTATGACCATGTTAATGGGTTAATCATAAAATTTTTATAATTAAAGGAGTTGTTTTTCATGGCAAAAGCAAAGGTCAAGAAGGTTGCGCTGGCGTATTCCGGCGGGCTGGACACGTCGGTCATCATTCCCTGGCTGAAGGAGAATTATGACGGTTGCGAGGTCATCGCGGTATGCGCTGACATCGGGCAGGGCGACGAGCTTTCCGTGGTTCACGACAAGGCGTTGGCTTCCGGCGCTTCGAAGGTGTTTATCGCCGATTTGACCGAGGAATTTTTGACGCAGTACGTTTGGCCCACGTTGAAAGCGGGCGCGGTTTACGAAGGGAAATATTTGCTCGGCACGTCGTTCGCGCGTCCCGTGATTGCGAAGAAGCTGGTGGAGATTGCGAAGCAGGAAGGCTGCGACGCAATCGCGCACGGCGCGACAGGCAAGGGCAACGACCAAGTGCGTTTCGAGCTTTCGGTCAAGGCGCTGGCGCCGCAGATGAAGATCATCACGCCGTGGCGCGAGTGGTCGCTCCGTTCCCGCGAGGAGGAAATCGAGTACGCGAAGAAGCACAATATCCCCATCGCGACGGAAAACAAGACGTACAGCATGGATCGCAATATCTGGCACTTGTCCCATGAGGGTTCCGACCTTGAAGACCCGTGGAACGCGCCGAAGAACGATATGTTCCTCGTGACGCGGGCGCCGGAAAATGCGAACGACGAGCCGGAAATCATCGAAATTGAGTTTCATCAGGGCGAGCCGGTGGCGGTCAACGGAAAGATGAAAGATACCGCGACGGCTCTTTTGTCACAGCTCAACGAAATCGGCACGAAACACGGAATCGGCATCACCGACATCTGCGAGAACCGTCTCGTCGGCATGAAGTCCCGCGGCGTCTATGAGAATCCCGGCGGAGCGATTCTCTACTACGCGCACCGCGAATTGGAATATTTGACCCTCGACCGGGCGACGCTCCATTACAAGGAACTGGTGGCGAGCCGCTACGCGGAGCTCGTCTATGACGGCATGTGGTTCTCCCAGCTCCGTGAAGCGCTGGATGCGTTCGTGGCTTCGACGCAGCGCACGGTCACGGGCATTGTGCGGCTGAAGCTCTACCGCGGCAACATCATCTCGGCGGGCGCGCAGTCCCGGTATTCGCTTTACAATCAGGAATTTGTGACCTTTGAGGAAGACGATGTTTACAATCAGGCGGACGGCACCGGCTTCGTCAACCTGTTCGGCCTGCCGCTGAAAGTCCGCGCGCTGATGCAGGAAAAGACGGGACTCCTGAAATGAGCGAAGCCATGTGGGGTGGTCGTTTTGCAAAAACGACCGACGAAATGATCAACGATTTTCAGGCGTCGATTTCCTTTGACAAGCGGATGTACCGCGAGGACATCGCCGGCAGCATCGCCCACGCGACGATGCTGGCGACATGCGGGATTATTTCCGGTGCAGACAGGGACGCGATTATCGGCGGACTGAAGGATATCCTCGCGAAAATCGAGAACGGCGAATTTTCTTTTGACGTGGCGCTCGAGGATATCCATATGAATATCGAGAAGCGGCTGACGGACGCCATCGGCGACGCGGGGGCGCGGCTCCATACGGCGCGCAGCCGCAACGACCAAGTGGCCCTCGACACGCACATGTACGTGCGGCGGGAGACTGTCGAGGTGCTTCGGCTGATTCTCGATATGCAGCGCGCGCTCATAGAGACGGCGAAGAAAAACGCCGACGTGATGATGCCCGGATACACGCATTTGCAACGTGCACAGCCGATCCTGTTCGCTCATCACCTGCTGGCGTATTTCTCGATGCTGGCGCGGGATTTTGAGCGTTTTCGCGGCGTCTATGCTCGGGCGGACATCATGCCGCTGGGCGCGGGCGCTTTGGCGGGAACCACGTTCCCAATCGACCGCAAGATGGTCGCGGACGCCCTTCATTTCGACCGCATCTATACGAACAGCCTCGACGCGGTCAGCGACCGGGATTACATCATGGAATTCCTGTTCGCCGCGTCCATCCTGATGGTTCACCTTTCGAGGCTCAGCGAAGAAACGATCCTTTGGTGCTCGCGGGAATTTTCCTTTGTCGAGTTGGACGATGCCCATTGCACCGGGTCAAGCATGATGCCGCAAACGAAAAACCCCGACGTTTCCGAGCTGGTGCGAGGAAAGACGGGGCGCGTCGCCGGGCACCTGATGGCAATGCTCATGACTGTCAAGGGCCTGCCGCTTGCCTACAACAAAGATTTGCAGGAGGATAAGGAGGGCGTGTTCGATGCCATCGACACGGTGAAATTCAGCCTCGCGGTTTACGCGCGGATCCTGCGCGGCATGAAGGTGCGCAAAGATGTCATGCGCCGCGCCGTGGAGGAGGATTTCTCGAACGCCACCGACCTCGCCGACTATCTCGCGAAAAAGGGCTTGCCGTTCCGCAAGGCGCATGCCGTCGCGGGGGAGGCTGTCGGCTACTGCATCGAGAAGAAAAAGTGGCTGCAGGATCTTTCAATGGATGAGTTCAAAAAACTCTCCCCGTTGTTCGATGAGGACATACGCGAAGCCATCCTGCCGGAAACTTGCGTGAAAAACCGCGATTCCCTCGGCGGCACCTCCAACGCGCAGGTTGAGGCGCAGCTTGCGGCGGCCGACGCGCTTGTCGCGGAAGAAGAGAAGGAGACCGATGGGCTCGCGAGCAAGCAAGTGAATGTGGTTTAGCATGAACGGGAAACGACTGCCTTTCATGGGTGGTCGTTTTCTTTTTGCCAAGTCTTGACTTTGCCGGCGTTTTGGCATACGCTATAGAAGTTGTGTTATACTAGAACCTGTTAGAAACGTTTAGTTTCTTACAGGTTCTGCATGAGACGGCATTCGTGCCGAAGGCACGAATGTAGTGTGCGCAGCACGCGTCATCCGATTAGATATTCTAATCGGATGTTAGTATTACAAGGAGGCTGTGTCATGATTTCGCGGGTTGAGCATCATGTGGATTTTTTTGATACGGACGCGATGGAGGTCGTGCATCATTCCAATTATATCCGATGGTTTGAAATCGGCCGCGTGGAGTTTTTGCGGACGGCGGGCATTACGCTCGGCGAATTGATGGCGGACGGCTTTGTCTTCCCGATTACCGATGTCAGCGCGAAGTTTTTGTCGCCGGGGCGGTTCGACGACGTGCTTGTCATCGAGACGACGCCGACGGCCCTGACGAAAGCGAAGATGGCGTTCGACTACCGCATCTTGCGGAAGGGCGAGGACACGGTATTGGTGACAGGGCACACGCAGAATGTGTTCACGCACAGGGAGACGGGAAAAATCGCGCGGTTGCCGGAGAAATATTATAAAAAATTGGCGGCGGTGCTGGAAAAATGATGGCATGGGAGGCAGGGAAATGCTGACAGCGTCTGTGGCCGCGATTGTGCTTGTCGCGGCCGCGTTTGTGATTTTTCGGTTGTTCTTTTCTTTGGAGAAAAACAGCAGGGTGGTTGTGCGCGTGGAAAAGCGCTCGCCGTTCGCGTTGGAATCCATGACAGAGGAAAGCGCCGTTTTTTTCACGGTCGTGCCGTTTGAAAACCGGGGCGGGCAATATGGGACGATTATGGATTGCCTCGTGCGCCCGCAGCTCCCCTTTGAGCAGTACGACGGCATTGACGCGAGGGGCAAGGCCGAGGTCGTCGGCAGGCCGCGCGAGGACGATTATTTCGAAGCGGTGCTGGTGGAAGCGCACAAGAGCCTTTCGGTGTCGGCGAAAGTGCGGCTGACGGCGCGCAAGGGCATGGATATTCGGACGGCGCTTTCGCGCATGGTGGATTTGCCGTTGGATATCATTTATACGGAGCTTGGGCGGAATCCGTGGCAACTGAAAAAATTCCGCGTCGTCTTGACGGCGGAAGAAATTGCGTCGCTTACTGGCGTTACGTTGGTGGACGATTGAGGGAGGCGCAAAAGCATGCATGAACTCCAAAAGATTCCCGTGCCCACGCGCATCCTGACCCACAAGGACGACATCGTGGACGCGATGGAGCGATACACGAAAGGGAAAGCCGGGCCGGACGACATCGTGACGGTGGCGGAGAGCGTCGTCGCCATCACGCAGGGCCATATTGTGCGACCGGAAGATTTGACGCTGACTTGGCAGGCGAAAGTTCTCTGCCGCTTCATGCCGGATGTTGGCAGCCTCGCGTCGCCGCACGGGATGCAGTCGCTGATGGAGGAGGAAGGTGTCTGGCGCGTGACGGGGGCGCTCTTCCTTGGCTTTTTGGCAAAACTGGCAGGCATCAGCGGTGTGTTTTACCGGCTGGGCGGTGAACAGGCGGCGCTGATCGACGACGTGACGGGGACGATGCCGCCCTATGACAAGCACATCGTTTACGGGCCGCGCCATCCCGAAAAAGTTGTCGAGGATGTCAAGGCGCGGGTCGGCTGCTTCGGCGCGGCCATCGTCGATGCCAACGACCTTGGGCGCGCGCGCATTGTGGGCGCCAGCGCGGGGCTTCGCCCGGACAAGGTGGAAAAAGCGCTCTTGGACAATCCTTTCGGCAACGATTCGCAGAAAACGCCGATTGTCATCTTGCGGAATTTCCGCCAATATCAGGAAAACGATGGAAAACAGTAGGACGTTTTGCGCCAAAACACATATTTATCGTCTTTCAAAACGATTTGTTATTGCGCGAAGGCGGCGGATGTGATATAGTTACAAAGGTGATTGCCTGCAATACTGGTTGCTTTCGAGCTGGATGTGCGGGCATTTGCTGTATATGTTTGCTTTGACTGCAAAGGGGACGTGTTTCATGATAGATGTTCATTGCCATGTGATTCCCGGCGTGGATGACGGCTCGCCGGATCTGGAGACAAGCCTTGCGTTGCTCAGGATGGCTGTGGACTGCGGGACGACGGATCTCATTTGCACACCGCATGTGCTCGAAGCGGGGCGGGGGCTTGCCTGGGACACGATCACGGAGAAAACGAAAGAATTGCAGGCCGAGGCGGATCGGGCGCATATCCCCATACGGCTTTACCCCGGCGCGGAACTGGAATTCAACGCCGAGCTTGCCGACATTTTGGAGGAAGGCACGGGGCGTTATTGCTTGGCCGGCAGCCGTTATCCTTTGATTGAGCTGCCCGCGCTGTCGATGCCGACGCATATCGACGATTTTCTTTACGATTTGCAGGTGCGTGGTTTTGTTCCCGTTATCGCCCACGCGGAACGGCATTCCCCGTTGATGCACGAGCCGGAGCGGCTCCTTCGTTGGATGCAGCAGGGCGTTTTGGTTCAGACAAACAGCGGCAGCATTACCGGTATGTTCGGGGAAGAGGTGGCGGCGCGCGCCAAACGGCTCATCGAGAACCACATGACCTGCTTTCTCGGCAGCGACGCGCATCGGGTCAAGATTCGGAATACCGACATGACCGAAGCGGTGGGGGCATTGCGTTCGATGGCAGGCGCCGGGTATGCGGAAGATATTCTGGAAGACAATCCGCGCCGCATCCTGAAAAATCAGCCGATTTCCTGGGATGTGCCGGAGAAGATGAAAGAAGAAAAGAAGAAAGGCTTTTTTGCGAAACTCTTTGGATAAATACAGCAAAGAAGGTATGAAGCGATGAAATTCCCAAGACAGACAATCGCGGCCTTGGCCGTCGCGTTGGCGGCGGCGTTGCCGGGGACGGCGGGCGCGGAAACAATGGATGAATATGTGCTCACCCACGGGGATGAGCTGCATATTTACGTTTACGGACAATCGGATCTCAGTTCCCGGCGCGATTCGTCGGATACGGCGTTTCTCGTCCGGCCCGATGGCACACTGAGCTTCCCGTTGGTCGGCGAACTTGCCGTGGAGGGCAAGACCGTCCGGGAGTTCACGGAAGAATTGACGGATCGCCTTTCGGAGTATCTGCGCCATCCGCAGGTTACGGTGAATCTTGTGCGCTTGGGCGGTACGCGTGTCTTTGTGCTTGGCGAGGTGAGAAACCCCGGCATGTTCACGCTGTCCCGCAGCCATCGTCTGTTGGACGCCGTGGGCGCGGCGGGCGGATTCACGCAGTACGCGGCGAAAAAGAACGTCTTTCTCATCCGTGACGGCCGGGAGGATCGGGTGGAAAAGCTGAACTTCAACGATTACCTCAGAAAAGGCGACAGAAGCCAGAATGTGGAGCTTCACGAGGGAGACTGCCTCTATTTCACGAGCAATAACAAGATTGATTTCTCCAAGGATATTATGCCGTGGGTTTACGGCTGGTATTACGTTGATCGCGCGGTGAAAGATCGGTGAGAGACTGACAGCGGCCGCTTCAATAGGGGATAGAGGAGGTTCTTCCGTGGAAGACGAAAAGGAAAAGGATTATACGGAAATAGATTTGGTAGAAGTTTACCATATTCTTCAGGAAAATGTCCGAAACATTGCCAGAGTGACGGTTTGTTGCGTTGTGTTGGCGATTCTGTATTTATTGATTGCCACGCCGGTTTACGAGTCCCAGGCGTTGCTTCGGGTCAAGCAGGAAAAAGGCTTGGGCAGTTCGCTTTTGGAGTCCATGGGCGGCAGCTTCAATTCCATGCAGAGCATGAGCACCTATGCGGAGATTTTGAAGAGCCGCAGTGTGTTGGTGCCGGTGATCGAGGAGATTGAGGAGCCGAACGACGAGGGCAAGTTCCCTGAGTACGAAGGCTACAAAAAAGGCCATATCACCACAGAGCCGCTCCGTGACAGCGCGATTCTCGTGCTGAAATTCACGGCGGATGAGGCGGAAAAGGCCCAGCATGGCACGGAGCTCCTGTTGGAGTCCTTCCAGAAACACATGGCCGGGCTGTCCCATACGGAGCAGTCCGCTACGCGCAGTTTCCTGGAGACGCGGACCAAGGAAGCCAAGGAGGAATTGTCGAAGGCCGAGGACGCGGTGACCGCTTACAAGGCCACGCATAAGATGGTCGATCCGTCGGAAGACGCCAAAACCTTTGTCGCCCGTCTTGCCGAGATTGAGGCGCGTGCCACGGATAACCAGATTACCATCGAGGCGGCGCAAGCCGGCCTTGCCGCGGTCAATGAACAGTTGCAGAACAACGGCCCGACGATTGCCGACAACAGTGTCATCCAGCAGTACAATGCCAAACTGGCGGAGCTTGAAACGGCGCGTATTTCCCTGCGGGAAAAATACACGGACAAGCACCCGTCCATGATTGATCTGGAAGAGCAAATTGATTCGATGAAAGAAATGCTGCGGCAGGAGATTGCCAAGGTGGCGGCGTTGGAGGCTCCAAGCGGCAATCCCATCCAGCAGGAACTCTTGGCGAAGCGTTTCCAAAACGAGGGAACCATCGCCGTGGCGCGCAAAAAGGCGGCGGCCTATGAGGCGCTGATTGCGAAGAACAACCAAGCGATGGAAGCGTTCCCTGCGATGGAGCGGGGCTTTATCCGGGTGTCCCGCGACGCGAAAGTGGCCGGCGATATTTATGTCATGTTGGCCAAGCGTCTGGAGGAGGCCAAGGTTGCCGAGTACATGGAGCCCAAGGATATCCAAGTGGTCGACCCGCCGACGCTTCCCGAGAAGCCAATCAAGCCGCGCAAGCTGTTGACACTGGCGCTTTCTGTTGTGTTGGGCTTGCTTTTGGGCGGCGGCTATGCCGTCGGCGACTCCATGCTGAATCGTACGGTTGATACCGAAAAAGACGTAGAGAAGTACATCGGTCTGCCGGTTCTTGGTCTTGTGCCCGAAGAGAAGTCTTTGGTGAATGCCATGGCGAAACAGAATGTCGGTGAACCTGTGTGGAAGAAGGTTGTAAAGACGATATGGAAAAAATCGAATTAACCGCGTTCAGCGATCCGAAAAGCCCCATATCCGAGGCGTATCGAACCATTCGGACAAACCTGCAGTTTGCCGGTGTGGACAAGGAATTAAAAATTATCGAGGTCACCAGCACCCTGCCGGATGAAGGCAAGAGCACCGTTATCGCCAGTCTGGCCGTGGTCATGGCGCAGGCCGGGAAGAAGACGCTCCTGATGGACTGCGATTTTCGCAACCCGACGCTGCACAAAATTTTTAAGGTGCGGAACAAAGGCCTGTCCGATTGCATCGCTACCGGCGGAAACTTTGAGGATTACAAACAGTCTTTGGGGCAGGAGAATCTGGAGTTGTTCCCCGCAGGCCCCGTGGCGCCGAATCCGTCCGAGCTTTTGACCTCGGCAAAGATGAAATCGCTTTTGGCGCAGTTTCGTGAAGCGTATGACTATGTACTGATTGACACGCCGCCGATTTTGCCGGTGACCGACGCGGCGGCGCTCGCTTCCCGTGTGGACGGCGTGGTGTTGGTGATCGCCAGCGGACAGGATAGCCCGGAAGCCGTGCAGCTTTCCAAGAAACGCTTGGAGCAGGCGGACGCGCAGATTTTGGGCTGTGTGTTGAATAAGGTCAAGATTGGCGGCGGGCGCTATGGATATGGCCGTAGCTATGGGTATGGATATGGATATAGATATTACTACGGCGGGGATGACAGCAAGAAATGATTCGCCATAAACATTCGTTTCAGCTTGCGCTTTGCGATTTGCTGTTGTTCTTGGTTTCGCTGTTTATATGCTTCACGTTGGCTTCGGTCGGCATCCACCGTTTTTCGTCGGCGGGCGTCTGGCCCTGTGCCTTGTTTAGCGTGTTTTTTCTTTTCTTTTGCCGAATCGGTTTCGGCGTGTATAGTCATATTTGGAGGTACGGAAATACGGCGCTCTACCTGCGGCTGATTGTTTCGGATGCAGCCGCGGGGGTTGGATGCGCCCTTTTTGCATGGGCAAACGGTGTGCCGAAACTCTCGGTTTTGCCCGTGATGGCCGCAGGGATGGTCAACTTGACGCTGTCCATCACGATTCGCATGATTTACCAATATCTCCTCGATAACGCGGCGCGAAAGACGTGGGTGGTCGTCCAGGGCCGCCGGTTCGCGCGCACGCTCTTTGGACTCAATATCCAGCCAAAGGCCGGGGAGGGAACCAAGACGCCTGCCGCTATCGTGGGGGCGGGGCGCTTGGGCGTGGCGTTGGTGGAAGAACTTTTGAAAAATCCGCGGGCCGAGTATCGTCCCTGTTGCTTTATCGAAATCGACGAGGAAAAGATTGGCCGCCAAATTGATGGCGTCCATGTCGTGGCGGAGCGTGACATCAATGCGGAACTGGTCGAGGAGCTTTCCATCCAGGCCTTTATCTTTGCGGTGTCGGATATGACGCCGGAGCGCAAGAAAGCGTTTTATGACCGTTTCCACGGCTTCGGTTGCAAATTGACGATATACGATTATTTGTCGATGCAGGACTTCAAAAAGGAAGTCCGCCGTCTCCGTGCTTTTGATGTGGAGGATCTTTTGTTCCGGAAGCCTCGTTATTTCATGGATGCCGAGGCGGCGGCCTATTACACGGGCAAGACCGTCCTCGTTACCGGCGGCGGCGGCAGTATCGGCAGCGAGCTTGCCCGGCAGCTTGCCGGTATGCAGCCACAGAAGCTTGTGTTGCTTGATGTTTACGAAAACGCCACGTACGATATTCAGCAGGAATTAAAAAATACCTATGGGGATGCGCTGAATTTGTCGGTCGAAATCCTTTCCATTTGCGATGAGGGACAGTTGGATCAGGCGTTCCGAAGGATCCGCCCCGATGTCGTTTTCCACGCGGCCGCGCACAAGCACGTGCCGCTTTTGGAAAAGAATGTCGTTGAAGCCATCAAGAACAACGTTTTCGGCACGTTGAACGTCGTCGAGTGCTGTGAGAAATACGGCGTGGAAAAAGCCGTGATGATTTCCACGGACAAGGCGGTCAATCCCACCAGCGTCATGGGCGCGACGAAGCGCGTCTGTGAAATGATTTTCCAGAGCCGCGTGGACAGCAAAACCAATTTTTCCTGCACACGCTTTGGAAACGTGCTTGGCAGTCATGGCAGCGTCGTTCCGCTCTTCAAGCGGCAGATCGAGGCCGGGGGTCCGGTCACGATTACCGACAAGCGTATCACAAGATATTTCATGACCATCCCGGAAGCCTGCCAACTTGTGTTGCAGGCGGGAGCGCTTTCCCGTTCCGGAGAGCTTTACGTTCTCGACATGGGGAAGCCGGTCAAGATTCTGGACTTGGCGGAAGCGTTGGTCCGCCTGATGGGGCACGAGCCCTATGTAGATATCGACATCGTGGAGGTTGGCCTTCGCCCGGGCGAAAAGCTTTACGAAGAGCTGCATATCCAGGGCGAGGAATTCGGCAAGACGGAAAATGAAATGATTTTCGTCGAGCGCGACGAGCCGAAATCGAGGGCGGTGATTGCCGAAAAACTGGCGATACTCCAAAAAGCCGTCGCACACAATGACGACACCGAAGCCAAACAGGCCCTCAAGCAGACCGTTCCAAGTTTTAGCGGCAACGGGGAAGCTGTGGAATAATTTTTATTTTACGCAAAATACAAAAGGGGCTGTCGCATGAAGAAAATTCTTCGTGCGACAGCCCTTTTGTATTTGCGGTGGTGAATTAAGGGAACCTCTAAAAACTCCCTCCGTCAGCCCTGCGGGCTGACACCTCCCTCAAAGAGGGAGGCTGAAACATGCGTCAATACAAGCCCCCCTCATTGAGGGGGGTGTCAGCGAAGCTGACGGGGGGAGTCCAACAACAA
>JAFVAI010000058.1 GCA_017480545.1 Schwartzia sp. (in: firmicutes)
CATATACCGCATGGCTCACTCTTTTGTATTCTGCCATGTTCCTCGCCTCCGCGAGGATTATAGCACGCGACTTTGTGCTGCGCTACTAAAAGTGTTACCGCCTAAAAGGCGGTGGTTTAAACCACTCAACTGGAAAATTAAAAACGGATGCTCTTTCCAATCCCCCATCACGCCAATCACTGATTAATACTAATCGCAGTCAGGATTTTTAAATCCTTACTGCGATTGCATGAGATGTCAGACGCGCTTTAGCGCGGCTGTAGCCTGCGAAGCAGGCGCATCTCAGGTCAAAATTTTATTTAAAGTTTTGACCTGAGATAAGTATAAAAGATTCAATCAGAGGCGTGTGCTGCGTACGCTACATTTGCGCCTACGGCGCAAATGCCGTCAGCTTTGCATTTCCACCATCGTCCCAAGCTCCATCTGGGCAATCCTCATGGAAAGCGAATCGATTTCGCCCCGCAAACGCTCGGCACGCACATCGTACGTCTTTATATCATAAGTAACGACGCTGACAAGTTGTGTGCCGCTTCCTCCCAAGCTTTCTGCCTCCCGCGCTTTGGGCGTCTGCGCTCCCATTTCCTTGCAAAGCTCGGCTTCTTTTCGCAACAGCGCGACCCGCTCCCGACACGAGGCTACATCCTCGCCGCCAGGTTCCCCTTTTACGCCCATCTCTCCACACCGGACAGCGTTTCCCGCCGCCACAAGATTTTCAATGCAAATGTCGATTTCTCGTGTCAAAGCATCCGCGGTTACGTCAATAAAGTCTCTGGCGTTCTCTCCCGGCAAAACTTTGACCGTCGCAATCCGCTTCCGTTTTTCTTGCAAGGATTCCAATTCATCCCAAAGACGCTGTTTCGCAATGCGCACTTCCTTCAAGCTCATTGTTTTCATTCTACGGCCACCTTTCCAATCACATACACGCAAAGAGATATAATATGCAAACCCTATTTTATATAACAGTTTATAACATTTTGTTGTAAAAAGCAATATAACAAATTGTTTTAGATATACTTCCTTTAAATCTTCTTTAGGAAGGAAAACTAAAACCATGCATTTCCAAAGAATTCGTGAACTCCGCGAAGACAAAGACCTGCGGCAAAAAGATCTTGCCGTTTATCTGGCCTGTTCGCAAGCCGCGTATTCCTATTATGAACTTGGCTCGCGGGACATTCCGACCGAAATCTTGATCAAGCTCGCAGCGTTCCACCATACCAGCATCGATTATCTCTTGGGCCTCACCGACGAACCCGCGCCCTATCCCCCACGAGGACAAAAGAAACGGCTGCCGCACAGTTAAAATGCGACAGCCGTTTCTTGTTGCCTATTACAAATTCATATTCCACATGATCACCGCGTCCTCGCCATTGTCGAGGTAATAATGCGGCCTGCGCCCGCAGTCTTTGAAGCCGAAACTTTCATAGAGCGCAAGGGCCGCCGTATTGGACGGGCGCACTTCGAGCGTCATGCGCGTCGCGCCGCGTTTTTTCGCTTCCTCTATCAGGTGCTCCATCAGTCCCGCGCCGACCTTTTTCCCGCGATATTCCGGCGCAACGGCAACATTGGTAATTTGCGCCTCATCGTCCAAAATCCATGTTCCTGCGTAACCGATCACTTTTTCGTCGTCGAGAGCCAAAAGATAATAGGTGCGCTCGTTCGCCGCTTCCTCCCAAAAGGATTTGCGCGACCACGGCACGGCAAAGGACGCTTTTTCGACTGCTTCCACCGCGTCCGCGTCCTCCGGCTGCATCTCCCGAAACGAAATCACGGCGTTTCCTCCCTATGGCGCTTCTCCCAAAGCACTTCCGCCTCGGAACGGCGCACATAAATCGGCTCCAGTTCCATCGGGCTTTTTCCCTCGCCATTTTGCAAGCGATCAATGGCACGGACGGCGACCAGCGCGGCGCGCGGCATACAATGCGTGACGGGCGCGAGCATCGCGTTTGCCGGAAGCTCCGCGCCTTTTGCCACCCATTTCCGCGCAAAATCCCCCGCCAACATCACCGGGCTTTTTGCTTCGGCGATGGCGTCGGCTATTTCTTGCGGCGAAGCGACGGTCACTTCCTGTTCACATACGAGCCCGGTTTCCGTGAAACGGTACAACGCGAAATAGGCGTTGCCCTTCTGTGCATCAATCAGCGGCGCGACCACTGCCCCCGGCGACGGGAAAGCCGCCGCCAAAACCTCCGGCGCCGGAACGCCCACCAACGAAATATTGAGCGCATAAGCAATCGCCTTTGCCGCCGCCAATCCGATGCGAAGCCCGGTAAAGGAGCCGGGGCCGAGACTCACGGCGACGGCGGAAATTTCCTCCCGCTGCACGTCGGCAAGCCGCAAAGCCTCCTCAATATTCGGCACTAACGTCTCCGAATGGGTAAAGCGCGTCTCCGCCGTCAGCTCCGCCAGCACGCGCTCTTCTGTCACCACTGCCACACTGGAAACCATCGTCGCCGTGTCCATCGCGAGGATGGTCATTTTCCCGTCAATGCCCGCCATAGCGCGCTGTCCTCCTCCGTCGTGAAAAACGCGAGCCGCCGCTCATTGTCCTCTTCGCCCCGCTCGATCATCAGCCAGACCCGAGGCTCCGGCAGCGCCTCCGGGAATTTGTCCGCCCACTCGATCAGCACAACGCCGCCCGACGGCTCCGCGTATTCATGAAAGCCGATTTCGTCCAATTCTTCTTCCCGCTCCAGACGATACAAGTCGAAATGGGTGACCGGAAGCCGGCCCCGGTATTGGTTCATCAGCGCAAAGGTTGGGCTCGTGACCTCCCCCTCTACGCCCAGCCCACGCGCGAATCCCTGCGTAAAAAGCGTTTTCCCCGCGCCGAGGTCGCCGACAAGGCAAAGCACGGTTCCATACTCCGCCGCCGCGCCAAGCCGCTCCGCCAACTCCGCCGTTTCCTCCGGCGAATGAGAAACCGCCGTAAAAGAGAATTGCCGCATATTGTAAAATCTCCTTTGCAAAAACATATACGCCTATTATACCCAAAAAATCGCCAAAAAGAAAACCCGGCGCGCCGTTTTCGAGACGCGCCGGATGGTTTATTGTTCTTTCTGTGTTTCCGCTTTTTCCGCTTTCTTCTTCACCGCCGTACGGATGGACAGCTCGCGAAGCTGCTTTTCCTCGACTTCCGACGGCGCCTGCGCCATGACATCGGATGCGCTCTGCGTCTTCGGGAACGGGATCACGTCGCGAATGGACGGACGCTTCGCCATCAGCATGACGAGACGGTCGAGCCCGAAGGCGAGGCCGCCATGGGGCGGCGTGCCGTACTGGAACGCGTCGAGCATGAAGCCGAATTTCTGCCGCGCTTCTTCCAACGTCAGGCCGATGGCCTCGAAAACTCTCTCCTGCAATTCGCTGTTGTAAATACGAAGGCTGCCGCCGCCGATCTCAACGCCGTTCAGCACCATATCGTAGGCGATGGCCTTCACGCGGCCCGGGTCGGAAATCAGGTACTGAACGTCCTCGTCCCGCGGCGCGGTGAACGGATGGTGCATCGCCTTCCAACGTTTTTCCTCGTCGCTGTACTCGAACATCGGGAAATCGACCACCCAGAGGAAGCAGAGCTTGTCCGGGTCGATGAGGTTCCGGCGGCGGCCCATTTCGAGGCGGAGCGCGCCGAGCGCCTGCGCCAGCACCAGCGGCTTGTCCGCGACGATCAGCAAGAGGTCGCCGGTTTTCGCGCCGCATTTCTCCTTGATTTTCTCAAAGACTTCATCGGAATAGAATTTCTTGAACGGAGACTTGATGCCTTCCGTCGAGTACTGGATCCAAGCCATGCCCTTCGCGCCGTAGCCCTGCACATACTCGACGAGGCCGTCCAGCTCGCGGCGCGGGATGTCGGCGTAATCGTCCACCTTGATGGCCTTGACCTTGCCGCCCGATTCAAGAACAGAAGAGAAGACTTTGAAGGTCGAGCCTTTGACCTCTTCGGAAATGTCGAGGAGCTCCATGCCGAAGCGCATATCCGGCTTGTCCGAGCCGAAACGCTCCATCGCCTCGTCCCATGTCATGCGCAGGAACGGCGTTTCGAGCTTTGTGCCAAGGGCCTTTTCAAAAAGCTCCGCCATCAGCCCTTCCATCATGGCCAGAATCGTATCCTGATCGACGAAGGACATCTCGATATCCAGTTGGGTGAACTCCGGTTGGCGATCGGCGCGCAAATCCTCGTCGCGGAAGCAACGGACAATCTGGAAATACTTCTCGAAGCCCGCCACCATCAAAATCTGCTTGTAAATCTGCGGCGACTGCGGCAGCGCGTAAAACGTGCCGGGGTTCAGGCGGCTCGGCACGAGGAAGTCCCGGGCGCCCTCCGGTGTGCTCTTGCAAAGCATCGGCGTCTCGATTTCGAGAAAGCCGAGACGGTCGAAGTAGTCCCGCATGATTTTCGCGACGCGGTGGCGCAACATGATATTCTTCTGCATTTCGGGGCGGCGCAAATCGAGATAACGATACTTGAGCCTGAGCATCTCGTCCACGTCGAGGTCATCCTGGATATAAAACGGCGGCGTCTTCGCCTTGTTCAGAATTCGAAGCTCGCTGCAAACGATTTCAATGGTGCCCGTTTCCATCTTCGGGTTCACGGTATCCTCGGAGCGCGCGCGCACATTGCCGCGCACCGCGATGACGAACTCCGAGCGGAGCGACTCCGCCTTGTGGAACGGTTCCTCGCCCATTTTCGCCTCGTCGTAGACCACCTGTACAT
This sequence comes from Schwartzia sp. (in: firmicutes), assembly GCA_017480545.1. GTDB lineage: Bacteria > Bacillota > Negativicutes > Selenomonadales > Selenomonadaceae > RUG12372. The sequence goes on from JAFVAI010000058.1 coordinate 4,712, forward strand.
AGCCGGAACGGTCGCGCAGATCGACGAAAATCAGCCCGCCGTGGTCGCGGCGGCGCGACACCCAACCGCAAACCGTGACTTCCTTGCCTACCTCGCTCTCGCGAAGCTCCCCGCAATGGTGGGTTCGTTTCATGCCTTCCAATGTTTCCATTCTTCTTTTCACCCCAACAATTTATTGACAATCTCATCCCGCGCGACTTGTTCCTGCGCGCTGGTTTCCATATTCCGAAGCGTCACGACACCTTTCCCCAACTCGTCTTCGCCAAGGATCAGCGCGTACCGCGCTTTCGCCTTGTCGGCCTGCTTCATCTGCGATTTCATGCTGCGCCCGGCGTAGTCCGTCAGCGCGGCAAGACCCGCGTCGCGAAGCTCCGCCAACAGCCGGAAAGCTTCTTCCCTGGCCGCGTCGCCCATGGCGACGACAAAGGCATCGGCTCGTCCCTCGCGCTCCGGGAACAGTCCTTGTGTCTCCATCGCCAACATCACGCGCTCCAGCCCGACGGCAAAGCCCACCGCCGGTGTCGGCGCGCCGCCGATTTCCTCCACCAGCCCGTCGTAACGCCCGCCGCCTGCCACCGCGCTCTGCGCGCCCAATGGCTCATACTTGATCTCAAAGGCTGTCTTCGTGTAGTAGTCGAGGCCGCGCACCAGACGCGGATCGCAGGTGAACTCCACCCCAGCCGCCGTCAGGTAGGATTTGACCTTACCGAAATGGTCGGCGCACTCATCGCAAAGGCAGTCCGTGATTTCCGGCGCACCGACGGAAAGCTCCTGGCACTTCGGATTCTTGCAATCGAGAATCCTGAGCGGGTTCCGGTCATAGCGCGAGCGGCAATCCTCGCAAAGCCCGTCCAGCTTTTCCCGGAAAAATTCCCGCAGCTTTTCGCGGTAGACGGGACGGCAAGCCGGGTCGCCCACGGAATTGATCGAGAGCGAAAGCTCCGAGAGTCCTAGGGACTCCAAGAAGCGCACCGCCAGCAAAATAATTTCGGCGTCCACCGCCGGACTGGCCTCGCCCAGAGCTTCCACGCCGAACTGGTGGAACTCGCGGAAACGCCCTTTCTGCGGACGGTCGAAGCGGAACATCGAGCCGATATAGAACAACTTTGTAAGCGCGTTTTCCGCGTACAGCTTATGTTCGAGATAGGCGCGCACCGCCGCTGCCGTGTTTTCCGGCCGGAGCGTGATGCTACGCCCGCCCCGGTCCGTGAACGTGTACATTTCCTTTTCGACCACGTCCGTCGTGTCGCCGATGCCGCGCTGGAACAGCTCAGTGTGCTCAAAAAGCGGCGTCCGTATCTCGCTGTAGCCGAAACACCGGCAAATCTTCCGAATCTTTTCCTCTGCATACCGCCAGCGCTCCACGCTGTCCGGCAATATATCTTTCGTGCCCCTTGGGGCCTGCGTCAGCATTTTCAATCCCCCTGTTCTCCGTACACTTCCCGCAAAAGACGCGCCCGTTTTTCTATATAATCGTCCACTTTGTCCAGATAGACGGCAATCTCTTTCGGATGAAAGGAAGTTCTCAGGTATTTCTGCGTCGGGCTGACGATCTTCGAGGTCGCCGCGCCGCCGATTCCCAGAATCGTTTGCCTTTCGCCCATGATCTGGATATTGTACATGCTCTCCGCGCCGGAACGGCAACAGCCGACGTTTTCGAGCTGCCCGCTCTGGTAGCCCTGCCGATACAAATAATACGGGCGCAGGCCCATCCGCCTCGTATGCTCCATCGCAACCGCGAACATGGCCCGCGCCGTCCCGTCGTCCGGCAACTCCGTCTCGGACAGCGTTTCCTTCAGCCGCGACCCTTTTTTGATGGCCAATGCGTGGAGCGTCACGTCGTCCGGCGCGAGACGCGCGATTTGTTCCATGGTGTCCTCGATGTCCCCCAAGTCCTCGCCGGGCAGGCCGACAATCACGTCCATATTGACGCAGGGGATTCCCGCCGCCCGCAAGACCGAAACCATGCGGACGATGTCCTCCGGCTCATGCCGCCGTCCGATGCGCCGCAACGTCCGCGCCTGCATTGTCTGCGGATTCGCGCTGACGCGGTTCACGCGGCAGCGTACCATGCTTTCGAGCTTCGCGGGTGTCAAGCTGTCCGGCCGCCCCGCCTCCACGCAAAACTCCACCAACGCATCGGAACCAAAGCTTTCGGAAAGCGCCCGCAGGACCTCGTCGAAGACCTTATCCGGCAGGCTCGTGGGCGTACCGCCGCCGACATAAATATTCTGCACACGAAAGCCGTACCGCGCCACCGCCTCCCGCACAGCGGCGAGATCGCGAAAAAAAACCTCCGTGAACCGCCGGAGCATCTTCTCTCCCGGCAGCACAAAGGCGGGAAAAGAACAATACAGGCACCGCGACGGGCAAAACGGAATCCCCGCGTAGATACTGACCGTGCGGGAATCGCTTTGCCGCAGGAATGGCCGCTGGTAAAGCGAGCTGTCCACGAGCAGCGCGGCCTTGTCCTCGCCCACACCATAGTCCTCGGACAGCCGCGCTATAATCTCGCTGCGGGAAAGCCCAGAATCCAACCAACGGTGGACGATCTTCGACGGGCGCACCCCGTAAAGAATCCCCCACGGCGCCTCAGCCAGAGAAAGCTCCTCGCGAAGCAAACGATAAAAATTCAGCTTGATCAGCCGATGGCGCTCCGCCCTGGGATTTTCCCCCGCGCGGGCGGCACCCTCCGTCGAGCGCCGCCGCGCCGTCCCGTCCGCCCCGATGAAAACCGCTTCCGTACGGACGCGAAGCGGATTCCCCTCCGACGTTTCGCTCCGCACGGAAATTTCCTCAAAAGCGGGTGCCTCGTCCGCCACGGAAATGCGGTAAAGGTCGAGTACCTCCCGCAGGACTTTCACGACCACCTGCTCGTCGCTGTCGATGAGGAACCTTCGAATCCGCACCTCTTACTGGCACTCCCTGCAATAGCCGAAGAACTTCACCTGATGGTCGACGATCTTAAAGCCGGACTTTTGGGAAATATTCCGCTCCAGCTTGTCCAGAAGGTCATCCTGAAACTCGAACACCTTGCCGCACTTCATGCAAATCATGTGATGGTGCTGGTGCTCGTCGGGTGTCATCGTCCCTACCTCGTAACGGCTGCATCCATCGCCGAACTCCATCTTCTGCAAAATGCCCAGCTCCGCCAAAAGATCGAGGCTGCGGTAGACCGTTGCCAGACCGATATCCAACGACTGCTCACGCAGAATCCCGTACACGTCCTCCGCGCTCAAATGTTCGCCCGGGTGCTCGATAAACACCTTCAGCACCGTGCGCCGCTGCGTCGTCAGCTTGTGCTTGCGCGCCTGAAGGCGCTGCTTCAGAACATCCATCGTCACTTTTTCCGCCATCGGAGACAACCCCCTCGCCATAAGCTGAAAACTGCCAGAAACCACCGTTCCCTCACAATTTCCGCATGAGACATCCACCGATTGATATTACTGTGCATGAGACGTCATTTGCACCGTAGGCGCAAATGTAGCCTGCGTAGCAGGCGTATCGCAGTTCAAAATTTTCATTTAAAATTTTGGTCTGAGATAAGTATGAAACTTTCAATCGGCGGTTAAATTCATATAAATGATATTCTACCGTATGCGACGGCGATTTGCAATACCGAAGCGCAGTTTATCCCGAGAAATCCTGCGGCGTTTTTGCGTCGTCCCCCGCGCAAAGAAAAACAACCATATCGCCCCTTCGCGATATGGCTGCTTCTCTTCGCTTTCTAAAATTCAACGCCCTTTTGCGCTTTTATCCCTTTTTCAAAGGGGTGCTTGACAAGCTTCATTTCCGTGACGAGGTCGGCGGCCTCGACAATCTCCGGCCTTGCGTCCCGACCCGTCAGCACGAGATGAAGCGTCGGCGGCTTTCTTTCGAGCAGCCGGAGCACATCGTCCGTTTCGATCAGGCCAAATTTCACCGCGTAGTTGATCTCGTCCAGAATGACGAGATCCCACGCGCCCGAAACGATTTCCCGTTCCGCCTCGCGAAGCGCCGCCTTCGCCGCTTTGATATGCTCGGCTTTCCGTGCTTCATCCCGCCGTGTGAAGCCGAGCCCGCACTGACGGACTTCGATGGTATCGCGAACGCCCTTCAGCGCTTCGATGGCGGCCAACTCTCCATAAGTCTGCCCGCCCTTGATGAACTGCAAAATCAAAACGCGAAGCCCGCCGCCCCACGCGCGCATCGCGAGTCCCAGCGCGGCGGTCGTCTTTCCCTTGCCGTCGCCCGTATGCACCAGAACAAGTCCCCGATGTTCCATGATCGCACCCCTTCCACGCAAAATGACCGTCAAAAACAGTCCGCACAAATGATTATAGAAAACCCGCCGACCTCATATCGAGGCGGCGGGTACTTTATTACACCAGCTCCAAAAGAGCCATCGGCGCCGCGTCGCCGCGACGGGGGCCGAGCTTCAGGATGCGCGTATAGCCGCCCTGACGGTCCTTGTACTTTTCGGCAATTTCGCTGAACAGCTTCCGAACCACATCCTCGTCATAAAGACGGGCGATGGCCGTGCGGCGCGCAGCGAGGTCGCCGCGCTTCGCCAGCGTAATCAGCTGATCGGCAAGACCGCTGACTTCCTTCGCCTTGGCCTCCGTCGTCTCGATCCGGCCATGCCGGAAGAAGGAGGTCAGAACGCTGCGGAAGAGCGCTTTGCGCGCGCTGGAATCGCGTCCCAATTTTCTATACATGAATTTCCCTCTTTTCTCTTTTATTCCCCGTTCGAAAGCGACAAGTTCAGCTCCTGCAGCTTTTTCTTGACTTCCTCAAGGGACTTGCGCCCAAGATTGCGGACCTTCATCATCTCGTCTTCCGTCTTTTCCGTCAAATCGGCGACGGTATTGATGTTGGCGCGCTTCAGGCAGTTATAGGAGCGGACGGAGAGATCGAGATCCTCGATCGTCAGTTCCAGAACCTTCGCCGTATCGTTCTCCGGCGTTTCCATGAAGGTTCCTTCTTCCACTTCCTCTTCCTCGGTCAAGCCCGCCATATTCTGGAACAGCTTCAGATGCATGATCAGAATGCTGGCCGCCTTGCTGACCGCTTCCTCCGGCCGGATCGAACCGTCCGTCCAGACCTCCAACGTCAGTTTGTCATAGTCGGTTACATTGCCGACGCGCGTATCGACGACCGAGTAGTTCACGCGCAGGATCGGGGAAAAGATGGAATCGATGGGAATGACACCAATCACATGATCCGGCTTCTTGTTCTTTTCCGCCGAGGCGTAACCGCGTCCACGCTCCACCGTCATCTCCATATGAAGCGCACCATCTTCGTTCAGCGTCGCGATATGAAGCTCCGGATTCAGAACCTCGATATCCGAATCCACGGTAATATCTGCGGCCGTGACTTCTTTCGCGCCGTCCACATCGAGACGGATTATCTTCGGCTCGTCGGAATACATCTTGAGGCACAAGGATTTCAGATTCAGGATAATGTTCGTAACATCGTCACGGACGCCCGGAATCGTCGAAAACTCATGAAGCACCCCGTCGATGCTGATGGAGGTAATGGCCGCGCCTTGCAAGGAGGAAAGGAGGATACGGCGCAGGCTGTTGCCGAACGTCGTACCGTATCCGCGCTCCAAAGGCTCGCATACAAATTTCCCATAGCGATTGTCTTCGCTGATTTCCACGATCTCGATTTTAGGCTTTTCGATTTCGACCATCTGGAATACCCTCCCCAATCATTCAATGCACTTGGCAATAAAACAAATACAATGAAATTATTTGGAGTAGAGTTCGACGATTGCCTGCTCACTGACCGGAACGTCAATTTCCTCACGATTCGGGAAACGAGCCACGGTGCCCGACAGGTTCGCGGCATCCGCCGTCAGCCACGCCGGAACGGAAAGCACACTGTAATTCTCCGCGAGCGCTTTGAAGAACGCATTGGAACGAGCCTTCTCCGAAACGGAAACCACATCTCCCTCGTAAACCAATGCGGACGGAATGTCAAGACGCTTGCCGTTGACCAGGATATGGCCGTGGCGAACCAACTGGCGAGCCTGGCGGCGCGTGGACGCGATTCCGAGACGGAACACCACGTTATCAATGCGGCGCTCCAGAAGCTTCAGCAGATTTTCACCCGTGACGCCTTGCATCTTCTTGGCTTTGTCGTAATAGCTGCGGAACTGTTTTTCCATGATGCCGTAAATGAATTTCGCCTTCTGCTTCTCCTTGAGCTGGAGGCCGTACTCGCTGACCTTGCGGTTCATGCGCTTCGGCTGGCGCTTCGATTTCTTGGAAAGCCCGAGCACCGCCGGCTCGATGCCAAGCGCACGGCAACGCTTGAGGCTTGCTACTCTGTCAATTGCCATCTATGTCTGCACCCCCTGTTATACCCTTCTCCGCTTCGGCGGGCGGCACCCGTTGTGCGGAATCGGCGTAACGTCTTTGATCATGTTGACTTCAAGGCCCGTCGCCTGAAGGGAACGGATAGCAGCCTCACGGCCGGCGCCCGGTCCCTTGACATAAACCTCAACCTGCTTGAGGCCATGTTCCATGGCGGCCTTCGCCGCCGTCTCCGCCGCCATCTGCGCGGCGAACGGCGTAGACTTGCGCGAGCCGCGGAAGCCAAGGCCGCCGGCGCTGGCCCAAGAGAGCGCGTTGCCGTTCTTGTCCGTCAACGTTACGATGGTATTGTTGAACGTGGAGCTGATGTGCGCCACGCCGTATTCTACATTTTTACGGTCTTTTTTCTTCGTGCGAACAGCTTTCTTCACTGCCAAAGCCTATCCCTCCCTTAGTCCTTTTTCTTTCCAGCGATTGTCTTTCTCGGGCCCTTGCGCGTACGGGCGTTGTTCTTCGTGTTCTGCCCGCGGACCGGAAGACCAAGACGATGACGGCGGCCGCGATAGCAGCCAATCTCGACGAGACGCTTGATGTTGAGCGAGACCTCACGGCGGAGATCTCCTTCGACCATCACGTCGCGGTCAATCAGCTCGCGGAGCTTTACGACCTCGTCCTCCGTCAGATCGCGGGTACGGGTATCTGGATTGATCCCGCCCTCCGCGAGGAGCTTCTTGGAAGTCGTCAGGCCGATTCCATAAATATATGTCAAAGCAATTTCAATTCGTTTGTCACGCGGCAAATCGACACCGGCAATACGTGCCATAAAACGAGCACCTCCTTTTCTTAACCCTGTCTCTGCTTATGCTTCGGATTTTCGCAAATGACCATGACGCGGCCTTTGCGCTTGATAACTTTGCACTTTTCACAAATTGGCTTTACGGAAGGCTTCACTTTCATTGTGCTTTTCCTCCTTTTCTTTCCTGTACGCCTTACCCTTATTTAAAACGATAAGTGATGCGGCCACGGGTCAAGTCGTACGGTGTAAGCTCAATCGTGACCTTATCCCCAGGCAGGATGCGAATGAAATTCATGCGGATCTTACCTGATACATGCGCCAAAACGACATGGCCGTTTTCGAGTTCGACCTGAAACATCGCATTGGGCAATGCCTCAAGTACCTTCCCTTCCACTTCAATAACATCTTGCTTGGACATCAGTTTTGCTCCTTATTGTCATAAACGTCCTGCATCACGGTCGCCCCTTGCCCTGCGGCCTCTGTCATTTGCCGAGGCAGGCGCCGATATCTTCGAAAACCTTGCCCATTTCTTGGCTTCCGTCGATTTCGCTGTAAAGCCCCGCCTGTTGGTAATAACGGACAAGAGGTTTTGTCTGCGCCTCATAGACCGAGAGACGGCTCTTCATCGTCTCCTCGCTGTCATCCGCGCGCTGATACGTCTCGCCCCCGCACTCGTCGCACACCCCGTCTGTCTTCGACGGATTGAAGCGGATATGGTACGCCGCGCCGCATTTCCTGCAGACACGCCGCCCAACCGCGCGCTCGACCAACATGCTAGAAGGGACGCTGATGTCCACGGCCCGGGTCAGGGAAATCGAAAGTTCCGAGAGAATCCCGGCCAACGCGTCGGCCTGCTCGACCGTCCGCGGAAAACCGTCCAAGATAAACCCTTTCGCGCAATCCGGCTTCCGGAGCCGCTCCCGGACAATCCCGATCGTGATTTCATCGGGAACCAGCTGCCCGGCGTCCATGCACGCTTTCGCTTTCTTTCCGAGTTCCGTGCCTTCCTTGACCGCCGCACGGAACATATCGCCCGTCGAAATATGAGGAATGCCATATTTCTTCACCAGATTGGCCGCCTGCGTACCTTTGCCCGCGCCCGGAGGTCCCATCAATAAGATATACACGCTCTTCCTCCTTTACTTCATAAAGCCCTGGTAATGACGCATCACGACCATGGCCTCAATCTGCTTCATCGTGTCGAGTGCGACACCGACGACAATCAGGAGCGCCGTGCCGCCGAAGTAGACGCCTTCGATATGCGTCGCGCCCGCGACCATGTTCGGCAGGATAGCGATAAAGGCCAAGAAAAACGCTCCCGCGAGCGTAATGCGGGTCAGTACGCCATCCAAATAATCCTCGGTAGGCTTGCCCGGACGAATGCCCGGGATAAAGCCGCCGTATTTTTTCAGGTTTTCCGCCATATCCGGTATCTTCACCGTGACCGCGGTGTAAAAATATGTGAAGAACAAAATCAGCAGCGCGTAAAGCGTCGTCTGGAGCGGCGTGCCCCAAGCGAAATAGCTCGCCACCGTCTTCACCCACGGCACATCGATAAACTGCGCAACCGTCACCGGAAACATCAGAACGGAAGACGCGAAGATAATCGGAATGACGCCGGCCTGATTGACCTTCAGCGGAATGTGGCTCGAATGGCCCCCGTAGGCTCTCGTGCCCACGACCCGCTTCGCGTAAGAAATCGGAATCCTGCGGTGCGCCTCGTGAATCAGAATAACAAATACCACCATCGCAATCGCAATCAGCAGAAACAACACCACATTGAAAGCGTTGATCGTGCCCGCCTGCAAATACCGGTAAATCCGTTCCAGATTTTTCGGCAGCGCCGCGACAATACCGGCGAAGATAATCAGCGAAATGCCATTTCCGACGCCTTGCGCCGTCATCTGTTCGCCGACCCACATCAGGAACACCGTTCCCGCAGTCAATGTAATCGCGATGATGAGAATCGAAACAATCCCCGGATTCAGGATCGCGTCCCGAAGCCCGATGGACATGCCAACCGCTTGCAGGAACGCCAACGCGACCGTCAGATACCTCGTAACTTTTGTAGTTTTTTTATGCCCTTCCTGCCCTTCCTTCGACCACTGCTCCAACGTCGGAATGACCACAGTCAGGAGCTGTATGATGATGGAAGCGTTGATATAGGGCGTGATGCTCATAGCGAAAACGGAAAACTTGGAAAGGGCGCCGCCGGAAAAAAGGTCGAGCAACCCAAACAGGTTCCCGCTGCTGAAAAGCTGTTCAATCACGGCCGGATTCACACCGGGAACCGGAATGTGCGTCCCCATCCTGAATATGGCAAACATAATCAGGGTAAACGTGATTTTTTGCCGAAGCTCGGGAATCTTGAAGATGTTCGAGAGGGCGGAAAGCACCTCAGATCACCTCAACTTCCCCACCTGCCGCTTTAATCTTGCTTTCCGCCGTTTTGGTGAAGCCGTTGGCCTTCACCGTCAATTTCTTCGTCAACTCGCCGTTGCCGAGAATGCGGACACCGTCGCAGACATTCTTCAGAATACCTTCCTCAATCAGGGCGACCGGGTCGACCACCGCGCCGTCGTCGAAACGGTTGAGCGACGAAACATTGACCTCGGCGTACTCCTTCGCGAAAATATTCTTGAAGCCGCGCTTCGGAAGCCGACGATAGAGAGGCATCTGCCCGCCTTCAAAACCGGTACGGACACCGCCGCCGGAGCGGGAATTCTGTCCTTTCTGGCCGCGTCCAGACGTCTTGCCGAGGCCGCTTCCAAGGCCGCGCCCCCTGCGGGTACGCGTCTTTCTCGAGCCCGGCTCCGGGCTCAGCTCATGTAATCTCATCAGTTGTACCTCCCGCTCCTCACTCGTCAACCTCTTCAACCGTCACCAGATGCCTGACTTTGTGAAGCTGTCCACGGATAGCCTCATTGTCCGGCAGGACGGAAGAGGAATGCATCTTGCCCAGGCCCAAGGACGTCACGGTCTTTCTCTGGGTTTCGGGCCGTCCGATCACGCTGCGGGTCAGGGTAACTTTCAGTTTAGCCATTGAAATATCCTCCTTAACCCAAAAGTTCCTTGACAGTCTTGCCACGGAGCGCGGCAACGTCCTCGGCCCGCTTCAGCTGGCTGAGACCTGTCAGCGTAGCCCGAACCATATTATTCGGATTGGACGAGCCAAGCGATTTCGTCAAAATATCGCGGATACCGGCAAGTTCCAAAACCGCACGCGCCGGGCCGCCGGCAATAACGCCGGTACCTTTCGCAGCCGGCTTCAGGAGAACGCGGCCCGCACCGAAAATGCCGATAACTTCATGGGGAATCGTGTGCTCACGAAGCGCGACATCGATCAAATGCTTTTTTGCATCCTCCACGCCCTTGCGGATCGCCTCGGGAACTTCGCCCGCCTTGCCGAGACCGACGCCGACCTTGCCTTTTTCATTGCCGACGACGACCAACGCGCTGAAGGAAAAACGACGTCCGCCCTTGACGACCTTCGCCACACGGTTTATATATACAACCTTCTCCTGGAACTCAGGAGTTTCGTTGTCCATCCTAGCCATTCATTTACCTCCTTTGCAAGATCAGAATTTCAGGCCCGCTTCACGGGCGGCTTCGGCGAGGGCGGCGACACGGCCATGATAGATATAGCCGCCGCGGTCGAACACGACGTTCTCAATCCCCTTGCCCAACGCCTTTTTCGCGATGGCGGTTCCCACCGCTTTCGCCGCTTCGACATTTCCGCCGTAGCCATTGAAATCCTTGTCCTTGGAGCTCGCGGCCGCCAAGGTGACGCCATGCACATCGTCGATGACCTGGGCATAGATGTTGCTCAGGCTGCGGAACACATTCAGGCGCGGGCAATCCGGCGTTCCCGAAATGCGATTTCGCACACGGAGATGGCGCTTCTTGCGAAGCTTATTCTTATCTGCTTTATGCAGCATACGAAGCACTCCTTTCTACCATAAATCGCAATTACTTCTTGCCCTTTGCGCCGGCCTTGCCGACCTTGCGGCGAATATGCTCGCCCTCGTATTTGATGCCCTTGCCCTTGTAAGGTTCCGGCTCACGCAACGAGCGAATCTTTGCGGCCATCGATCCGACCTCTTCCTTGCTCGCGCCCGTAACAACAATTTTATTGGCGGCCGGAGCGTCAAGCGTGATGCCCTTCGGCGGCTCAATGATGACCGGATGCGAGAAACCCAGCGACAGGTTCAGATTGTTGCCCTGCTTGACTGCCCTGTAACCGACGCCGTTGATTTCCAAGTTCTTCGTAAACCCGGTCGTGACACCGATCACCATATTGTTGATCAGTGTGCGCGTGAGACCATGCAACGACTTGTGCTTCTTGTCTTCCGAGGGGCGCTCTACCTTGACCTGGCCGTCCTCCATCGTGATTTTCATATCCTTGTGGAGCGTGCGGCTCAGTTCGCCCTTCGGGCCTTTGACCGTAACTGTATTGTCATCGCCGATCGTCACATTGACGTTCGACGGAATCGCAATCGGCGCTCTACCAATTCGAGACATCTGTACACCTCCCAGTCCTTTCCGTAATTACCAAACGTAAGCGATAACCTCGCCGCCAAGACCAACCTTGCGAGCCTGCTTGTCGCTCATGATGCCCTTGGACGTGGAGATAATGGCGATTCCGAGGCCGCCCAGCACCTTCGGGAGCTCCGCGTGTTTCGCATACATGCGAAGACCGGGCTTCGAAATGCGCTTGATGCCGGAAATCACCTTTTCACGCTGCGGGCCGTATTTGAGCGTAAGCGTCAAAACGCCCTGCTTGTTGTTCTCGGTAAAGGTGAAATCCTTGATAAAACCTTCCTCTTTCAGGACGGAAGCAATCGCTTTCTTGATCTTGGAACCGGGAATCTCTACTTTATCGTGCAAAACCGAATTCGCGTTGCGCAAACGCGTAAGCATATCTGCAATAGGATCAGTCATTGTCATAAATCGATATCCTCCTTTCTTTCAAGCTCAACGTTACCAGCTTGCCTTGGTAACTCCGGGAATCGCGCCGGCGTAGCTCTGCTCTCTGAAGCAGATGCGGCACATTTCAAACTTGCGGATATAACCGTGCGGACGACCGCAGATCTTGCATCTGTTGTATTTACGAACCTTGAACTTCGGCTCGCGGCTCCACTTTTCAATCATAGCCTTTTTGGCCACAACCAGTACCCCCTTCGTACCCAGATAACGCGCTCCAGACAGGGAGCGCTTTCCTCATTATTATGCGCCAAACGGCATTCCCATCAGCTGCAGCAGCTCACGAGCTTCTTCGTCCGTCTTTGCCGTCGTTACGATGACGACGTTCATTCCGCGGATCTTGTCGATCTTATCGTAATCAATTTCCGGGAAAATCAACTGCTCCTTGAGGCCGACCGAATAATTGCCGCGCCCGTCGAACGCTTTCGGGCTGACGCCGTGGAAATCACGGACGCGCGGCAAAGCGACATTCATGAATTTATCCAGGAACTGGTACATACGCGAACCGCGAAGCGTGACTTTCGCGCCGATGGCCATGCCCTCACGGATTTTCCAAGTGGCGATGGACTTCTTCGCGCGCGTCACGATCGGCTTCTGTCCGGCAATAATCGTCAGATCGCCGACGGCCGCCTCAAGCGCTTTCGGATTGCCGACCGCTTCGCCGACGCCCATGTTGATGATGACCTTCTCCAACTTCGGAAGTTGCATTACGTTCGTATAACCGAACTTCTTCGTCAGCGCGGGAATGACTTCCTTCGTGTACTTTTCTTTCAATCTGTCCACTTATGTTCCTCCTTTCCTTTTTATTTTGTCTCGTCAATAAGCTCGCCGCACTTCTTGCAAGCGCGGACATACTTGCCGTTCACAAGCTTTTTGCCCGTGCGTGTCGGCTTCTTGCAGGCCGGGCAAACGACCATGACCTTCGAAGCGTTAAGCGGAGCTTCCTTCGTCAGGATGCCGCCCTGCGGAGCCTTCTGGCTCGGCTTTGTGTGGCGTTTGACCTTATTGATTCCTTCGACGACGACTTTGCCTTTCTTCGGCTGCGCCTCGATAATCTTGCCCTGCTGTCCCTTGTCTTTCCCGGACAATATGACGACCGTATCGCCCTTTTTGACATGCAAATGATTGTTCAGCGACAAAATAGCACCTCCTCGCCCTTAAAGCACTTCCGGCGCCAACGAAACGATTTTCATGAAATCCTTCTCGCGGAGCTCACGGGCCACCGGACCAAAAATACGTGTGCCGCGCGGCGTGTTATCCTCTTTGATAATCACGGCCGCATTCTCATCAAAACGGATATAGGATCCGTCCGGACGGCGCAACCCCTTGACGCTGCGAACGACGACAGCTTTGACGACATCGCCCTTCTTGACCATACCGCCGGGCGCAGCCGACTTAACCGCAGCCACGATGACATCGCCGATATTGGCGTACTTGCGGTACGAGCCGCCCATAACACGGATGCACATAATTTCTTTTGCGCCGGTGTTATCTCCGACATTCAGCATGGTTTGCTGCTGAATCATGTTCCTGCCTCCTTCTTGGATATCGCAAAGCGGCTTATTTCGCGCGCTCTACGATCTTGACGATTCTCCAACGCTTGTCCTTGGAGAGCGGGCGCGTCTCCATGATCTGGACGACATCGCCTACGTGAGCGTCATTATTCTCATCGTGCGCTTTGAAGCGCGCCGTCTTCTTGACCGCTTTTTTGTAAAGCGCATGACGCTCGATATCCTCGACGGCAACCACGACCGTCTTTTCCATCTTGTCGCTGACGACCTTGCCGACGCGCGTCTTGCGGGTATTTCTTTCCTCGCTCATTAGAAAGCCTCCTTCCCCTAGCTGTCCGGCTTAAATCAAGCCTTGAGTTCCTGCTCGCGCTGAATGGTCTTGATGCGAGCAATCGATTTCTTGACCTCACGGATCCGCATCGGGTTTTCGAGCTGGCCCGTAGCGTGCTGGAACCGGAGATTGAACAGCTCTTCTTTCAGGGAAGCAACTTTCTGGTTAAGCTCGCCTGCGCTCATGTCACGAATCTCTTTAACCTTCATTTACTTCACCGCCCTCTTGCTGCTCTTCCCCACGCTTGACGAACTTCGTCCGGATGGGGAGCTTGTGGCCGGCAAGGCGCATGGCTTCCTTCGCCACTTCTTCGGAAATGCCGTCCATCTCGAACAGGATGCGTCCCGGCTTGACGACGGCCACCCAGTATTCCGGGGATCCTTTGCCGCTGCCCATGCGCGTCTCAGCAGGTTTCGCCGTGACCGGCTTGTCCGGGAAAATCTTGATCCAGACCTGGCCGCCACGCTTGATATAACGCGTCATCGCGATACGAGCCGCCTCAATCTGGCGATTCGTGACCCATGCCGGTTCCAGCGCCATCAGGCCGAACTGGCCGTGCGCCACTGTGTTGCCGCGGTGCGCGCGGCCCTTCATGCGTCCGCGGAACTGCTTGCGGTATTTAACTCTCTTCGGCAATAACATTTTATGCCTCGCTCCTTTCAGCCTGAGCGGCCGGAACAGCCTGCTTCTTCTCTGGAAGGACTTCGCCTTTGAAAATCCAAACCTTGACGCCGATGCGGCCATACGTCGTGGCGGCTTCCGCCGTCCCGTAATCAATATCGGCGCGCAGCGTGTGAAGCGGAATGCTTCCTTCGCGATAAGACTCGGTACGCGCGATTTCGGCACCGCCGATACGGCCGCTGACCATAATCTTGACGCCTTTCGCGCCGGCGCGCATCGTGCGGCCCACGCAGGACTTCATCGCGCGGCGGAACGCAATGCGGCGCTCCAACTGGCCCGCGACGTTCTCAGCCACAAGCTTCGAGGACAAATCCGGGGACTTGACCTCGGCGATGTCGATGTCGACACGTTTTTTCGTCAGCTTCTTCAAATCACCTTTGATCTTCTCAATCCCGGATCCGCCGCGGCCGATGACCATACCCGGTTTCGCCGTGTGGATCGTGAGGCGGAGACGGTTCTTGAGACGTTCCGTTTCAACCCTCGCAATCCCCGCTTCTTTGAGGCTCTTCATCAATTCTGTGCGGATGCGAATATCTTCATGCAGATTCTCTGCGTAATCCTTGCCAGCAAACCACTTGGCATCCCATGTCTTGACGATGCCCAAGCGCATACCATGCGGATTAACCTTCTGACCCAATACGTTTCCCCTCCTTCTTATCTTTCTGCAACGACGACCGTAACGTGCGACGTCCGCTTGAAGATGCTGAACGCCTGTCCACGGGAACGCGGATGAATGCGCTTGAGCGTCGGTCCCTGGTCCACATACGCCGACGAGATGTAAAGCTTGTCCACATTCATGTCGAAATTGTTTTCCGCATTCGCGACCGCCGATTTCAAGACTTTTTCTATAACGTCCGCGCCGACTTTCGGCGTGAATTTCAGAATCGCAAACGCATCGGCCACATTCTTGCCGCGGATCAGGTCCATCACGACACGAACCTTGCGCGGAGCAATGCGGACGTACTTTGCTACTGCTTTAGCTTCCATGAAGGCTTCTCCTTTCCTGGATTATTTCAGATCTGTCTTTCTCTCCGAGCCGGCATGGCCTTTGTATGTGCGCGTCGGCGCGAACTCACCGAGCTTGTGGCCGACCATGTCCTCCGTAATATAGACAGGAACGTGCTTGCGCCCGTCATGGACGGCAATCGTATGGCTGACGAATTCGGGAAGAATCGTCGAACTGCGCGACCAGGTCTTCAAGACTTTCTTTTCGTTCGCATCGTTCAGAGCCATAACTCTCTTGAACAGGCGCTCTTCCACAAAAGGCCCCTTCTTAACCGATCTTGACAAAGTGTGTATCCTCCCTTCAAGCCGACATCCACAAGACGCGGCCCGGCATTATTTGCGCCTCTTGACGATAAATTTATCCGAAGGCTTCTTGCGGCGGGTCTTGGCACCCATCGCGCATTTGCCCCATTTCGTGACCGGATGCTTGCGGCCGACCGGGCTGCGGCCCTCGCCGCCGCCGTGCGGATGGTCGTTCGGGTTCATCGCGACACCGCGGTTGGACGGGCGGATGCCAAGCCAACGGGAACGCCCCGCCTTTCCGATCGTGATATTCTCATGCTCGAGATTGCCGACCGTGCCGATGGTAGCACGGCAGCTGATGTGTACCTTGCGGAGCTCGCCGGACGGCATCCGGAGAAGCGCGTAATCGCCTTCCTTCGCCATGAGCTGGGCGCTGGTTCCGGCGGAACGGACGAGCTGGCCGCCCTTGCCGATTTTCATCTCGATGTTGTGAATCGTGGTACCGACCGGGATATTCTTCAAAGGAAGCGCGTTGCCCGGCTTGATGTCCGCGTCCGGGCCGGAGACGACCTTGTCACCCACCTTGAGGCCGTTCGGAGCAATGATATAGCGCTTTTCGCCGTCCGCGTAATTGAGGAGAGCGATGCGCGCGCTGCGGTTCGGATCGTACTCGATCGTCGCGACAACGGCGGGAATCCCGTCCTTCGTGCGCTTGAAGTCAATGATACGATACCGGCGCTTATGGCCGCCGCCCTGATGGCGGACAGTCAGCTTGCCCTGCTGGTTGCGGCCGCCGTGCTGCTTCAGGCGCGTGACCAACGACTTTTCCGGCTTATCCGTCGTGAGCTCGTCGAACGAGGCCACGGTCATGAATCTTCTGCCTGCCGAATAAGGCTTGAAACTCTTGATTGCCACTAATTTTCCCTCCCTTGCCGAAACTTACGCCTCAAAGAACTGGATCGTCTCACCGGGCGCGAGCTTCACGATTGCTTTCTTGTAGCTCGGACGGCGGCCGACGCTGCGGCCGACGCGTTTTTGCTTGCCCGTGACGTTCATCGTGTTGACGGAAACGACCTTGACTTTAAAAATCTCGGCAACGGCTTGGGCAATCTGTATTTTATTCGCCCTCTTGTCCACAGCGAACACATATTTGCCTTCTTCCATCATCTCGGTGGATCTCTCCGTGACAATCGGACGGAGCAGGATATCGCGTGCTTCCATTATGCGAGCACCTCCTCGATCCGGGCGACGGCGTCCTTCGTGACGAACAGCTTGTCATGATCCAGGATGTCATAGACGTTCAGGCCCGTCGTATTGATGGCTTTCACGCCCGGAATATTGCGGGAAGAGCGCTCTACGTTCTCGGCCTCTTCCGCCGTAATGATCAACGCCTTTTTGTCGACCTCGAAGGTCTTCAGGAGCTTCACGACCTGCTTCGTCTTCGGCGCCTCAAAATCGAGGGCATCCAAGACGAAAATATTGTCCTCCTGGGCTTTGTCCGACAGCGCGCACTTGATAGCAAGACGGCGCTGCTTGCGCGGCATGCTGAAAGCATAGGAACGCGGATGCGGTCCGAAGACCGTGCCGCCGCCAACCCACAGCGGGGAGCGGCGCGAACCGCTGCGCGCGCGGCCGGTACCTTTTTGCTTCCAAGGTTTGCGCCCGCCGCCGCGGACAAATGCGCGGGTCTTCGTGGCATGTGTGCCGAGGCGCCGGGAAGCCAACTGCATGACGACTGCCTGATGCAGAAGCCCGGCGTTGACTTCCACGCCGAAAACATTATCATTCAACTCAATATCGCCTACCTGTTGGCGGTCGATATTGTAAACTGCTACCTTAGGCATAACTGAGCATATCCTCCTTCCGATTATTTTTTGTTCGGCTTGACCGTTTCTTTTATGATGAGAAGCCCTTTCTTCGGGCCGGGAACCGCTCCCTTGACGAGGAGCAGATTGCGGTCGGCGTCCACCTTGACCAACGTGAGGCGCTGTACCGTGACGCGCTCATGCCCCATATGACCGGGAAGCTTCTTGCCTTTGAGGACGCGCCCGCCGTGGCCGCTGATCATCGCGCCCGTGGAGCCCGGCTCACGATGGGACTTGGAACCGTGGCCCATGGGGCCGCGCGCAAAGCCATGGCGCTTGACTGTTCCCGCGAAGCCCTTGCCCTTGGAAACGCCCGTGACATCTACGAGCTGGCCTGCCTCGAAGATATCCACGCCGAGCTTGTCGCCGATTTTATATTCAGAAGGAGCCGAAAGACGCATTTCGCGGATGAACTTGACCGGCTCGACCCCGGCCTTGTCAAAACGACCCTTCACTGGTTTCGTAAGATGTTTTTCCTTGATTTCACCGAAGCCAAGCTGAACCGCGTTGTAGCCGTCGCTCTCCACGGTCTTGTTCTGAATCACGACGTTGTTGCCGGACTCGATGACCGTAACCGGAACGACCTGCCCTTCCTCGGTGAAAATCTGCGTCATACCGAGTTTTCTACCTAAAATCGCTTTAGACATTATCCCACCTCCTCTTACAGCTTGATCTCGATGTCAACACCGGCCGGCAGATCGAGGTGCGTCAATGCGTCGACGGTTTTCGGGGACGCTTCGAGAATGTCGATGAGACGCTTGTGCGTACGCATCTCGAATTGCTCGCGCGAATCCTTGTTGACATGCGGAGAACGAAGAATCGTGTAAATATTTTTTTCTGTGGGAAGCGGGATCGGGCCGGAAACCATAGCCCCCGTCCGTTTGGCAGTCTCCACGATCTTGACCGCGCTCTGATCCAGTGCCTTATGGTCGTACGCCTTCAAACGAATCCTGATTTTATGCTGCTTGGACAAAACCTTTTCCTCCTTAATCGCCCGGATTCAGGACCCGGACAGTTCTCTGCGACAGTTACCCCGTTAATGTGCCGACAAATTGGTTCTTCTTCCGAAAAACCAATTTGTCGGCACACCAGAGCGGGCAATCTGCCGCATCATCGCATGGTATGCCAAAAGCCTTAGATAAGGGCGGCGCTGACGCCGCCCTTATTGCAAAGGCTCATTTTATTGAATTCGGATTACGCCTCGATCTCCGTGACGCTGCCCGCGCCGACTGTGCGGCCGCCCTCGCGGATAGCGAAGCGGAGCCCCTTCTCGATAGCGATCGGAGTGATCAGCTCAACGTCCATTTCGATGTTGTCGCCGGGCATGACCATCTCAGTGCCCTCGGGAAGCTTGATGACGCCCGTTACGTCCGTCGTGCGGACATAGAACTGCGGGCGATAGTTGGAGAAGAACGGCGTATGGCGGCCGCCCTCTTCCTTCGTCAGGACGTAGACCTGCGCCTTGAACTTCGTGTGCGGATGAATGGAACCCGGCTTCGCAAGAACTTGGCCGCGCTCAATCTCGGTACGGTCGATGCCGCGGAGCAGGGCGCCGATGTTGTCGCCGGCGACAGCGGAATCCAGCGTCTTGCGGAACATCTCGATGCCCGTGACTGTCGTCTTCTTCGGCTCATCCTGCATACCGACGATATGGACTTCCTCGCCAAGCTTCAGCTCGCCACGCTCGACACGGCCCGTAGCAACCGTGCCGCGGCCCGTGATTGTCATGACATCCTCGACCGGCATCAGGAACGGCTTCTCGGTATCGCGCTGCGGCGTCGGGATATACTTGTCAACCTCGTCCATCAGCTTCATGATGTTCGCCTGCTGCTCGGCGTCGCCCTCAAGAGCCTTCAGAGCGGAGCCTGCAACCACCGGAATTTCGTCGCCGGGGAACTCATACTCGGTCAGAAGATCGCGAACTTCCATCTCAACGAGCTCAAGAAGCTCAGGATCGTCGACCTGGTCAACCTTGTTCAGGAACACAACGATAGCCGGAACGCCGACCTGACGGGCGAGCAGGATGTGCTCGCGAGTCTGCGGCATCGGCCCGTCAGCAGCGCTGACGACGAGAATCGCGCCATCCATCTGGGCAGCGCCCTTGATCATGTTCTTGAC
>JAFVAI010000059.1 GCA_017480545.1 Schwartzia sp. (in: firmicutes)
CGCGTCCCGCCGCCTCCGGCCAAAATCACGATTTTCATAACTTCCTCCGAAAAATCTTTGCCCGTTAAGGAAACGCCGAACAAGTCCCTTCGGCCCATGCCGGGTCTTTTTCCTCCATGCTGCGTCATGCGAATCGCAGTTAGGATTTTTAAATCCTTGCTGCGATTGCATGATAAGCAGCGAACCGCAATCTTCGATCGCGTGTGAGTCGCTTGTGCAAAGCTAAAAATCCCTCGGCGTGGCCTCGAATTGACGGATTCGTCGTTTCCTAAAAAAACCGCTTCCATTTTACAATGGAAGCGGTTTTCACGCAAGGGCGTTATTTTCGCTATTTCCGGAACTGCGCGAGATTCTCTTTCGTCACGGGAAACAGCGAAATCTTGAGATCGCTTTGCCGCACTTTCCCCGCGCGAAAATCTTCGAGGAGCTGGTACGCGCCTTGGGCCTGCCGCTGCGCGTCCTGCTTGATCGTCATGCGGATCTCCCCGGCTGCGATGGCATCCAGCGCGTCGGCGGTGGCGTCGATACCGGCGATCATGCAGCCCCGCGCGTGGTGCGCGTCTTTCAGCGCCTCCAACGCGCCCAGCGCCATTTCGTCGTTCGCGCAGACCACGGCGTCAATTTGCACATAATTCCGCGCCCACGCTTCGGCAATCCGGTGTGCCTGCTCCCGGCTGTAGTTCCCGTCCTGGCTGTCGACGAGACGAATATCGGGCCGTTTTTCAAGGCAGCCGTCCCGGAATCCTTCCCAACGGAGCTGGGAACTGAGCTGGCCCCCCGTCCCCTGCAGATAAAAAACGCTCGCGCCCGTCGGCAGGTTGCGGGCCATGTACGCGGCCTGCAGTTCGCCCGCACCGTACTCATCGGAATAAACGCCGACAAGCTTTGCGGTCCTGACATGACGGTTGACGGGAATGACACACACACCGGCCTCCGCTGCTTCTTCCGCAGCAGCGACGATTTTCTTCTCGTCCACCGCCAACAGCACTACATATTTCGCGCCGCCCTTCACCGCCTCCTCGAACTGCGCAATCTGCCGGTCGGCGTTCCCCTGCGCGTCCATATACTCGACGGCATAGCCGTTTTTCCTGGCAATCTTGTCAAACTCCCGCTTGATCAAGGAACCGAACACAGCCTTGTCGTTATGCGTCAGATAGACGATTTTTTCCTTCTCCGCGTCGCCGCCGCAGCCCGTCAGCGCCAGAACGCCAAACGCGCACAAAAGCAACGCCAACGCCCGCCAAAAAACCCTTTTGCCCATACCGCGCAATTCCTCCCCCGAGAGAAAAGGACGGCTGCCAATGGACAGCCGCCCTTTTGTGTTGTCTGGTGCCGCCTCGCGTCAGCTGATGCTCTGCGCAAACGTTTCCAAATCTTTGATGGCTTTCGTGACCTCGGCAAGATTCGCCGTGATTTCCTGCGTCGAAGCTGCCTGCTCCTCGCTGATCGCGCCCGTGGTTTCGATCGCTTTGGAAATTTCGTTGACGGCGCTGTTCATATCGTTCAAGGTCTGCTGGATTTTTTCCGTCGCTTCGCGGGACTGCTCGGCCAGCTTGCGGACCTCCTCCGCGACGACAGCAAAGCCGCGCCCCTGCTCGCCCGCGCGCGCCGCCTCGATGGCGGCGTTCAGGCCGAGAAGGTTGGTCTGGCCCGCAATGCCGTTGATGAAGTCGATGACCTTGACCGTATCGGCGTTCTTGTCTTTCAGCGTGTTTGCCGACGCGATGGACTGCTGCCCGGCGTCCGCCAGCTCGGTGGCGCTCCGGGCGACCTGCTCGACGGAATCGTAAACCGTCTGCGTCCGCTTCGTAATGGCGTCAATGATTTGAAGCAGCTCCGTGCTGCCCTCGATGTTCAGGATTGTGGAAAACATGCCAATGACAGCGCCCCGGTCGTCCCGCAGCGGCACGTTGATGACCTTGACCGTAACGCCATATTTCGACTTGTCCACCGTGTATTCCTCACGGCGGTTCTCCTTCATGCAGTGCGCCATGCGCGGTGTGATCGGCTCGCCGACCTTCTCGTGAATGTCCACCTTGTCGCCCGGAAGATAAGCGATAACTTTTTCCCGGTCCGTCAGCCGGATCGCCATGTCATCCCGCGTAACCGGATTGAAATAAGGCATGATTGCCTTGAACGCAGTGAAAAGTTCCTCCGCTGTCATAATGCACTTCCCCCTCTTGCTCATACAAATCAACTTCCGTGTCCGGTTTCTGTATCTAGCTTCTGTACGTTTTCTATTCTACATGAAAGAAAAAATCCCTGCAAACGCAAAAAATAAAATGGTTGGCATAAATTTCATCCAGCGATATTTGGCCCAGTGATACTTGTCTTCATTTCGCGCATAGAAAAAACGTCCGCAAAATGCGGACGTCATTCGAACCGGCAGCTCCCTAATCTCCCGGGCCGTCTCCGGCCAAGTACAATCGGCGTATGGGCGCTTAACTTCTGTGTTCGGGATGGGAACAGGTGGGCCGCCCAGCCATCGCCGCCGGATATGCGGGGACAAGTTGCC
>JAFVAI010000060.1 GCA_017480545.1 Schwartzia sp. (in: firmicutes)
GGGGGGTTTGTGTTATAAATAAATAAGTTTTTGGGTGTGCCAAAAAGTACACCTTTTGAGACACTATGAGATTGTTTCGCAAAAACGAAACGACCGCTTCCCGGCGAACGGATGCGGTCGTTTTTTGGTTGCACAGAATCAAGGCCCCTTACGTTTTTCACGAAGCGACGCAAGGGGCCTTGATAGTACTGGCGCAACCCGGGTTCGAAATTTTTGAGGTAAGAAATTCTTACTTCAAAATTTTCCCACGAGAATTATGCCGGCAGAAACTCCTTGTATGACAACGGTTTCTGTTCAAGTGGAAAGGATTGGAGTACAAAAAAATGGGGCTGCCGCAAGAAGAACATTTCTTCTCGCGGCAGCCCCGCTTTGTTTTGTGATGATATTGTATACTGCTTCCAAAGTTTGAAAATCCAATTTGATGCGCTACAGCCGAGCCTCCGGCTCGGCTGATGTCTCATGCAGAATCTGTAAAGCAGCAGAGCTTTTTAACAGATTCCAGTATTTATGAGACAGGAATTACCCCTTTGTCGTTTATCCCCCGTCGCCACCCTTCGACCGATTTCCCGTTGACGAGCAGCGCGGGAGCGATTTCCGCCAACGGGACGATGACAAAGGCGCGCTCTGTCATGTACGGATGCGGGAGGGTCAGTTCCGGCGTGTTTCTTTGCTCTCCTTCGAACTGGAGGAGGTCGATGTCGATGGTGCGCGCGCCCCAGTGTTCGTGGCGGACGCGCCCTAGCTCGTTTTCAATGCCTTGCGTCAGCGCCAGAAGCTCCTCCGGCGCCAACGTCGTTTCCAGCGCGACGGCGAGATTCAGGAAACGCGGTTGGTCGGTCTTGCCCCACGGCTCCGTTTCGTATACGGACGAAACGGAATGTATTTTGATATGCTCCGCCGCCCCGAGCCTTCGCACAGCCTCGCGAAGCGTTTTCCTGCGGTTCCCGAGATTCGCGCCGAGGCTCAGGTAGACGGCGCGCGGCTCACTCATGTTTAGGGCGCGCCCTGCGGATTGTCACCGCCGCGTCGGCGAATTTTCCCGGAATCGGCGCGTAAGGTTTATGCACCGTGATGCGCAGGCGCTCAATCAGCGGGTGTTTGCCAAACAACACTTCGGCAATTCGCTCTGCCACGGCCTCCAACAGGGTAAAGGGCTCGCCCTCGACGACGGCCCGTGTCTCGGCGAATACGTCGGCATAGTTCACTGTTTTTTGCAGGTCGTCCGACTTGCCCGCCGGGCCGAGATCGAGATACATCGCCACGTCGACGTAAAAACGCTGGCCGATGGCGCGTTCTTCCTTCATGCAGCCATGATAGCCGTAAAACTCCATGCCCACCAGTTCCACTTTGTCCACCACAAATACCGCCCCTTTCATACTTATCGCAGGCTACAGCCGCGCTAAAGCGCGTCTGACGTCAGCTTTGCACAAGCGACTCACACGCAATCGAAGATTGCGGTTCGCTGCTTATCATGCAATCGCAACAAGGATGTAAAAATCCTAGCTGCGATTCGCATCCACTGTCCAGAATCGCGTCCGCCATGCGGCACATTCTCGCGATGGGCTTTACATCATGAACCCTCACGACGCCAACGCCCGCCGCGATGCCGAGGACGCAGGCCGCGCCCGTGGCCTCCATGCGCTCTTCGACCGGAAGGCCCAACGCCGCGCCGATGAAGCTTTTGCGGCTGGCGCCCAAAAGAATCGGCCAATGCTTTCCGTCCCATTCCGAAAGCTCCGCGAGGCGGCGCTGCACGATGAGATTCTGTTCCGCCGTCTTGCCGAAACCGATGCCCGGATCGAGGAGCAACTTTTCCTCCGGCAGGCCCGCAGCCTGCGCGATGCGCCGGCTTTCCTTGAAAAAGTCCTTCATCGCTTCGACCAGATCCTTGCCGTAATCCGTCCCCGCCTGATTGTGCATGACGACCACGGGAAGATCGTATCGCGCCGCCGTCTCGGCCATGCGTCCCGGCTCTTCGGCGTATTGCAGGCCCCAGATGTCGTTGAGCAGATGGACGCCGAGCTCCGCCGCCATAGCCGCCGTTTCCGCCTTGAAGGTATCCACCGAGACGGGCACGGGAAGATTCGGCAGGAGGGTTTCGAGAAACGGCCGCAGCCGCTTGATTTCCTCCGCCGCAGAGATCGGCACAAAACCAGGGCGGGACGACTCCGCGCCCACGTCGATGATATCCGCGCCGTCCTCGACCATCTGCCGCGCGTGAAGGAGCGCCTTCTCCGGCGTGTCCCATTGCCCGCCGTCGGAAAAGGAATCCGGCGTCACGTTCAAAATGCCCATCACGAGTGTCCTCTCGCCGAGAATGAGACGTTTCCCGTCCCGAAAGCGGTACGAACGCCGCGCCCGTTTCATCATCAATCATCCCCCCGCGTTTTATTTCAGCCGCACCACCGTCGCGCCCAGCCCGCCTTCGTCCATGTCGGCGAAGGCGAAGGAACGAACGCTCCGGTGGCTCTTCAGATATTCATGGATGCCCTTGCGGAGCGCGCCTGTGCCTTTGCCGTGAATGACAAGGATTTCCTTCAGGCCTGCCAACTGCGCGTCGTCGATGAACTTCGCGACAAGCTGCTCGCCCTCGTCCACCATGCAGCCGCGAATGTCGATTTCCCGATGCACGGAGGCGGTTTTTTCGAGCAACGCGCCGGAGGCGGCTGCCGCGCCGTTTCCCTGCGCCGGTTTTTCCTTTTTCGCGCGGGCGACGAAGCGGCAGGCGTCCGCCTTGACGGTCGCGGTCATGCTGCCAAGCTGCACGAAAATTTCCTTCCCTTTGGTTTCCAGCACCGTTCCCTTCTGGTCAAGGGACACGACGTAGATTTCATCGCCCGCGCGAAGCTTTGCGGCATCCACTTTCTCGCGGTAGGCGGGATTCGAGAAAAAACCCGGGCGGGTTTCTTCCGCCATGTCGCGGAGCTTTCCCCGTGCCTCCTGCATCGCCGCGCCGCGCGCTCTTTCGTCCTGCTCTTTCGCCTGTTCCTTCAGGCTCTTGATGATTTCCTCGGCCTCGCGCCGCGTGCGCCGCACCGGCGCCGCGCCCTCGTTTTTCGCGTTTTTCAGGATCTCCGTCTTTTTCCGCGCGACCTCGTCCTTGAGCTTGCGCCATTTGTCTTCCAATTCCTTCGCCCGCGCGCTGCGTTCGGCAATTTCCGCGTTTTTCTGCTCGTAGAGGATTTTTTCCCGCTCCAATGCGCCGACGACCTTTTCAAACTGCGCGTGGTCCGCGCGAATCAAAGCCTCGGCCCGGAGCAGGATGGATTTCGCAAGGCCGAGGCGCGCGCCGATGGCGAACGCGTTGCTGGCGCCGGGGATGCCGAGGAGCAGGCGGTAGGTCGGACGCAGTGTTTCCGCGTCAAACTCCACGCAGGCGTTTTCCACGCCCTCCCGCGTGTAGGCGAAGGTCTTCAAGTCGGAGTAATGCGTCGTGGCGACCACGGAAGCGTCAATTTCCAGAAGACGCTCCAAGATGGCCATGGCCAGCGCCGCTCCCTCCTCCGGATCGGTGCCCGCGCCGATTTCGTCCAGAAGCAGAAGGTCGTCCCGTTCCGCCTCGCCCAGAATGTTCACGATATGGCTCATGTGCGAGGAAAACGTCGAGAGGCTCTGCTCGATGCTCTGCTCGTCGCCAATGTCGGCGTAGATTTCCCGATACACAGTCATTTCCGCGCCGACGGCGGCGGGCACGAACAGGCCGGACTGGGCCATCAGGGAAAGCAGGCCCAGCGTCTTCATGCTGACGGTCTTGCCTCCGGTGTTCGGCCCGGTGACGAGCAGCATACGAAAATCGCCGCCCAGCGTCAGGTCGATCGGCACAACTTTTTCGCCGGCGATCAACGGATGGCGCGCTTTTTCGATCCGTACGCGCCCTTCCCGGTTCATTTCCGGTTGGGACGCGCGGAGCTTTCGCGCGAGCCGCGCTTTCGCGAAAGCGAAATCCAGCCCCGCCAGGATTCCGAGGTTTTCCTTCAACACATCGGCGCTTCGCCCGATGTCGGCGGACAGCCCGCGCAAAATCCGGGCAACCTCCTGCCGCTCGGACAACGTCAATTCCTTGATGTCGTTGTTCAGCGAAACGACTTCCATCGGCTCGATGAAAAGTGTCGCTCCGGTCGCGGACTGGTCATGCACGATGCCCGGCACCGCCTGCCGGTATTCCTGCTTGACCGGAACCACATAGCGGTCCTCGCGCATGGTAACGATGGCATCCTGCAAAAATTTTTGCTGCGCCGTCGAATGAACCATCGAGGAAAGCGTATCCTTGATCTTTTGCTGCGCGGCGCGAATGCCCCGGCGGAGCTTCGCCAACGTCAGGCTCGCGTCGTCGCGGAGCGCGCCGCGCTCGTCTATGGCGTTTTCAAGGCGGTTTTCGAGTTGCCCGAGGATTTCAAGCCGCCGCGCACGTTCCTTCAGCTTCGGTGCGAGGCCGGGCGAAAGCTCCTTGAAAAACCGTTTGGCTTCCCGCGTCGCGTAGAGCACACTGGCCACGCCGGAAAGCTCCTCGATTTCCAGCGTCGCGCCCATCGCCGCCTTTTTCAGCGCGGCCCGGATATCGCGGATCGCGCCGAGCGGCGGCGAAGAAACCGCCAAAACGTCCCGCGCCTCCCCCGTCTCCTTCAATCGCTCCTCCACCTCGTCAAAATCCGGGGACGGCAAAAGCGCCGCGGCGGCTTCCTTGCCGAGAAAAGACCCAGCCTCCGCCGCCAACAGCGCGAGGATTTTTTCATATTCCAAAGTCCGCAGTGTTTCTTGTTTCATAAAGCCCCTTCGTCTCACAATACACCCCGGAAGTAATGCCCGCGGGTGACTTCCTCTCCCTCGATCCGGCGCGCGCGTTCCTTTCGATCTTCCGACAGTTCCTCGCCATAGGCGAGAAACTCCCGATAGGCGCGCACGAGGTCGCCGATTTCCCGCGCCGCCATGCAGCGCCCGTCGATGCGCAGGCGGTCGATGCCCAGCCGCGCGAATCGTCCCGCGTGAGGCAGTGCGCTCAATATCTTCGTGTTCAATATGTGCATCTGGCAGCCCGCGTCCGTCACCACCGGGAAAAGCGCCCCCGTGCGGTCTTTCAGGAAATACCGCCCCCGTGTGCAGGGCGCGGAGCAGGCGCCGCTCCCGACATTTCCGATAAAGCTCCCCGGCGCGCAGTAGGCCGACACCATCAGTTCCAGCCGCCCGTGGACGATACATTCCAGCGGCAAGACACTCTTTTCCGCCAATGCTTCGATCTGCGGGAAATTCAGTTCCGGCGAAAGCGTCACCCTCGAAAACCCGATATCCGAAAACTCCCGCACCGCCAAAGCGTTAAACGCGAGCAGGGAAAAATCGCTGACCGTGGGAAGCTCCGTATATTCGCGCACAATGCGGAGCGCGCCCAAATGATGGACGTAAACCTCGTCGGCGGGCGCCTCCGACAGCGCGCGCAGGAGCGGCGCGACGGACGGCAAAAAGCGCGCCCGCAAAACGCGCGGCGTCGCCAGCGCCACCATCCGCCCGGCTTCGCGCGAAAGCGCCCAGACTGTTTTATACTCGTTCGGCGTGACCAGATGATGGTCGTAGGCATCCCCGCCGTACAGCACACCGTCCGCCCCGGCTTCGATGGCCGCCCGCGCCTTTTCCGGTGTATCGGCATGGACGACCAGCTTCGGCAAAACGTCGTGCTTTTTCCGATGCGCCCCCGTCTCTTTTTCCCGTTTCGACGGCAAAAACCGCGCCGCCGTTTCCGCCCGCTTCGCCGCGCACCGTGCCAGCCGCGCCTCGTCCAGTCGGGCCAGCGCCTCGCGGCGCGTTTCGTTCATGACGCTCATGGGAACCATGACGTTGTCTCCGATGTCCGCTTCGAGCGCTTCCATCGCGTAGGCCGTCGTCCCCATGCGCTCCATCTGCTTTTCCAGCGCCTCCCGCGTCAAAGGACGTTTTTCCGCCCGGGGACAAATATACTCGGACTTGCCCTCGCCCCGCGCGCCGTCCGCCGAAACCGCCGCCACGAAAAACGGCTCTCCCGGCACAGCCGTCACCGTCAACCGTACGGGAATCCTGCGTGTTCCCACGCCCGTATAGGATGCTTTCGCCGCTTCGGTCAGCGCCGCGTCATAGACACAGAAAACGCGGTCATGCGGGTGCGCCGCCCGGGCAAGCGGAAACGTCACCTCGTCCCCCGCCGCGCCGCGCCCAATTTCCCGCCCGCGCACATCCCTAAGGTCGCGCACCGTCTCCGTCACGCGCCCGCCGGTCTTCACCCACACGTCCGCCTGATCGCCGACGGCGAGCGTCTCCGCTAATTTCACGCGTACGCGCTTCTCCCCCGCGTCATAGGAAACGACGCGCCCGACGAGCAGGCCGCGATTGTTCGGCCGCTTGTCGCTCATCATTTCTTTTCCGGGATTTTTCAGAAGATACGCCGTTGTGAAATCGCGGTTGAAAATCTGCGCCAAGCGGCGGTTTTCCTCCCGCGCCGCCGCTTCATCCGTTTTTTTCGTTTCGCCCGAAAGCGCACGGTCAATCGCGCCCCGATACGCCGACACGGCCACCGCCACATACTCGGGCCGCTTCATGCGCCCCTCCAGCTTCAGCGACGCAACGCCCGCCCCAAGCAGCTCCGGCAGCAAATCCATCGTTTTCAAATCGCGGGGCGACAGCAAATATTTTCCCGCCTTGCCGCCCGTCGCATCCTCGCCGCTCTCGTCCACCAACGCATAGGGCAAACGGCAGGGCTGCGCGCAACGGCCCCGGTTCCCGGACCGGCCGCCGATCATGCTGCTCATCAGGCATTGGCCCGAATAGCAGACGCAGAGCGCGCCGTGGGCAAAAACCTCGATTTCCGCGCGGCTCGCCGAGCAAATCTTTCGTATCTCCTCCAAAGTCATTTCCCGCGACAGCACCACACGGGAAAAGCCAAGCGCCTCCAACGCGAGGACGCCCGACAGATTGTGCACCGTCATCTGTGTGCTGGCGTGGAGCGGAAGCCCCGGCGCCACCTCCCGCGCCAGCCGCGCGACGCCAAGGTCCTGCACCAAGACCGCGTCCGCCCCCGCTGCCTCCAAAAAACGCAAATAATCGGCGAGAGAGGAAAGCTCCGTATCGCCGACCACGGTATTCACCGTGACGTGCACCTCCACGCCGCGAAGATGCGCGTAGCGGATGGCCTCGCGCATTGCCGCCTCGTCGAAATTTTCCGCGTAGGCCCGCGCGCCGAATCGGCTGCCCGCCAGATACACAGCGTCCGCCCCGTTCTCCACGGCGGCAGCCAAAGCCTCCCGGCTGCCCGCCGGCGCCAATAGCTCTATGGTTCGATGTGCTTTGTTCAATGCCGTTTCCTCTTCGCCGCGCGTTTCGCCCGCTTTTCCCGCTCCTGCTTCTCGCGCTCTTTCTCCGCCTCAAAGGCCGCCTTTTCTTCCTCCATGGCTTTCTTGCGCGCCCGGCTTTCGCGAAACAGGATCGCCAGCCCGACGGTGGAAAGCACCGCCGCCACCACATACAGCGCCATATATTCCGGATCCAGCTCCATGCTGCCAAAAAAATTCATTCGTCGTTCCCTTCCCGCATAAAAGCCCCCGATATCGCATGAAAGGCTCCCGTTCTTTGAACAAGTCCTTTCGGCTCATGCCGGATCTCGTTCCGCCATGCTGCGCCAGATGCCATCCGACATAGCGGCGCCACGACCTCACGGCATCTTCCTTGCCTGACGACAAGCAGACGCTTAGCGGTCGCTCATGCAAAGCCAAAAAGACCCGGCAGGGGCGCGAATTGACTTATTCGGTGTTTCTTTTATTATATCCAAATGGACAAGGAAAATCTATGAAAATATAAGGAGCGGCATAAGACCCTCCCCCGAATTTCTCGGCTTGCAAGTACGAATATAAGGTATTAAGGAAAAAGCGATCCGTCGTTCCTTTGTGAAACAACAAACGGCTGCCGCGCAAAAATGTTAAGGCAAGAAATTCTTGCTTTCTTACCCTAGAAAATTTGAAACGAAAACGAACCTATCGTGATCGCCTGTAAATAAAGGTTTTCAACCTACGGGATTTTACCGGCTGCAAAAAGAGAGCGCCGCAAGAAGAATGATTGCTTCTTGCGGCACTCTCTTTTTGCCTCTATACATTTTACGGCGAATCGTCTTCCTCGTCCGCAATCTCGTTATACGGCAAGGAAAGCTGCTCCATGTCCGGCTCCGGCAGGATGGGCAAATCCTCCAGATTTTTCAGCCCGAAGGCCCGCAGGAACGTCTCCGTCGTCCCGTACTGGATAGGCCGCCCGACGACGTTCTTTCGTCCGACCTCCGTCACCAGTTCCCGCGCCACGAGCTGCGCCAGTACGTGCTCCGCGTGCTGGACGCCCCGGATTTGCTCGATTTCGAGCTTCGTCACCGGCTGCTTGAAGGCGATGATGGAAAGCGTCTCCATCGCCGCCCGCGACAGCCTGCGGTTCGTCTCCCGCGAAAGCCGTTCCACATAGGGGAAAAGCTCGGGGCGCGTGACCATTTGCCAGCCCCCCGCCGCCTCCTTCAGCATCAAGCCGCTGCCCCGCGCCGACAGCGCCTCGGACAACGCCGCCAGAAGCCCCCGCAGGGTTTCCCCGTCCGTTTCCAAAATTTCCCGGAGCTGCTCCTCCGTCAGCGGGTCGCCGCCCGCGAACAGTACCGCCTCCAAGGCGCCTTTCAAATCTGCCAAAACCTCAACCCTCATTCGCCGCCATCGCCAAGGAACTGTGAAGAAATAAATTTTAAGTTATCGCGCAGGATAAATTTTTCTGTGCTAGGCGGAGGAAGGAGGCGTAGCGGGGCTACGCCGACTGACGACAACGACGCACAGGGAAATTTAGACAAGCGAGAATTAAAATTTATTTTTGAACAGTTCCTAAGTCCGGCGTTTCCCCCGGACTTCTGAGTTCCACCCGGATCGGCCCGAACAGTGCCGGCTGCCGCACGACGGCCACGCGCCTCCGGATCAGTTCCAGAAGCGCGAGGAACGTCGCCACCAGCTCGTCCCGCGTTCCCGTCTCGAACAAATCCTCGAACACCGCTGTGCCGTCCGCCGCCGCCACAAGCCGCTCGACGATCATCTGCATCTGGTCCTCGACCCGGTACTCCTCGTGCGCCACAATCGCCTCGGGAATCGTCAGTTCCCGCTTCACCGCCAGCACCGTGCGGAAAGCGTCCCAAAGCGCCTGCACCGAAAGCCCCTGCGGCGGCGCGAGGCGCACCGGCAGCTCCGTCGGCGCGCGGCCCACATAGCGGCTCTCGTCCTCCGCGCGCTCCTCCATCAGCAAGCTGACCTTTTTGTACCGCTGGTACTCGATAATCCGCTGCACCAGCTCGCGGCGCGGGTCGTCGTCCTCTTCCTCCTCCGTCTCCTTCGGAGCCTTCGGAAGCATCATGCGGGACTTGATCAAAAGGAGCGTCGCCGCCATGACCAAAAACTCGCTGGCCACCTCAATATCGAAGCGGCGCATCTCCGAAAGATACGCCATATACTGTTCCGTCAGCGCCGCGATGGGAATATCATAAATATCAATCTTGTTGACCTGGATCAAATGCAGGAGAAGCTCCATCGGCCCCTCGAAGGCCGCCAGCTTCACCCGATACCCCGCCGTATTTTCTTCAGGCAAGGTGCATGACCTCGCGCACCTCGTCCATCGTCTCCCGCGCGATCACCCGTGCCTTTTCCGCGCCCGCATCCAGAATCTCGCGGATTTTCTCCGGTTTGCCCTCATACGCCTGCCGACGCACGTGCATATCGGCCATGGCGTCCACCATCTTCTCCGCCAGCCGCTTCTTGCAGGCCACGCAGCCGATGCAGCCCTCGCGGCAATCCTTCTCGATCTGCTCCACCTCGTCGGCGTTGAACAGCTTTTGGAACTTGAACGCCACGCAGACCTCCGGATGGCCCTTGTCCGTCTTCTTGATGCGCGCCGGATCGGTCACGATCATGCGCACCCGCTCCCGCAGCTCGTCGGGGCTCGCCGCAAAGGGAATCGTGTTCCCGTAGGACTTCGACATCTTCCGCCCGTCGATGCCCGGCAGCACCGCCGCGCGGCTCATGAGGCCCTGCGGCTCGACGAAAACCTCCTTGCCGTACATCAGATTGAACCGCCGCACGATTTCCCGCGCCAGCTCCAGATGCGGGTTCTGGTCCTCGCCCACCGGCACCCAGCCCGCCTTGTACAGCACGATATCCGCCGTCATCAGCTCGGGATAGCCCAGGAAGCCGTATGTATTTATATCTTTCCCCTGCTCGCCGAGGTTCTGCAATTTATCCTTGTATGTCGGCACACGCTCCAGCCACGACAGCGGCGTCATCATCGAAAGCAGCAGGTGAAGCTCCGCGTGCTCCTTGACCTGCGACTGAACGAAAATGATATTCTTCTCCGGGTCGAGCCCCGCCGACAGCCAGTCCAGCATCATGTCGTGGATGAACCCCGGCAGCTTGCTCGTGTCCGCGTAAGCGCTGGTCAGCGCGTGCAGATCGGCAATCGCGAATATGCAGTCGTACTCGTTCTGGAGCCGGACCCAGTTCTCCAAAGCCCCCATATAATTGCCGAGGTGAAATTTCCCCGACGGCTGCATCGCGCTGAAAATACGTCCCTTTCCCATAACTTCCAAAGCCCCTTTTCGTCCAAAATACCCGCCGAAAATAACGGCCATAACCATACCCATACAGTAGAATGATAAAACGAAACCGCGGGTTTGTCAATTTCGGGCGCTCGCATTTTCCCCTTGACCGCTCCACCCGCGGGCGGTACAATGGATATATCTTACGGATAGGAGGAATTTTCTGTGGAAGCAAATCGCGTTTACAATTTTAATCCCGGGCCCGCCATCCAGCCTCTGGAAGTCCTGAAAGAGGCGCAGGCGGAATTTCTGAATTTCCGGGGCACGGGCGAATCCATCATCGAGATCAGCCACCGCGCGAAAGAATTTGAAGCGGTGCTCAATCAGGCGAAGGCCGACATCCTCTCCCTGATGGGGCTCGGCGACGATTACGACGTACTGTTCTTGCAGGGCGGCGCGTCCACGCAGTTCGCGATGATCCCGATGAACTTCGCGCGGGACGGCAAGGTCGGCAGCTATGTCGTGTCCGGCAGCTTCGCCGAGAAGGCCTATAAGGAAGCGGAAATCCTCGGCGTCGGCCACATCGCCGCGTCGAGCAAGGACGACGACTTCCGCCATGTACCGACCCAGGACGAAATCAAGATCGCGGACAACGCCGCGTATCTGCATCTTTGCTACAACAACACGATTTACGGCACCGAGTACCATTACATCCCGGAGACGAACGGCGTCCCCCTTGTCGCCGATATGTCCAGCGATATGCTTTCCCGCCCGTTGGACTTCTCGAAGTTCACGTTCATCTACGCGGGCGCGCAGAAAAATCTCGGCCCGGCGGGCGTCGCGGTCGTCGTGGCGAAGAAGTCCTTCCTTGACGTCAAGCACAAGGACATCCCGACCATGCTGCGCTACGGCATCCATCTGGAAAAGAACTCCCTCTACAACACGCCCCCGGCCTTCTGCATTTACATGGTCGGCAAGACCGTGGCCTGGATCAAGGCGCAGGGCGGCCTCTCGGCCATGGCGGAGCGCAACGCGAAAAAGGCGAAGCTCCTCTATGACGCCATCGACAATTCAAACGGCTTCTACAAGGGCCACGCGGCGAAAGACAGCCGCTCGTTTATGAACGTCACTTTCCGCCTCCCCAGCGAGGAACTGGAAAAGAAATTCGTCGACGAGGCAAAGGCGAAAGACCTCTGCGGCGTCAAGGGCCACCGCTCCGTCGGCGGCATGCGCGCCTCGATTTACAACGCGATGCCCATCGAGGGCGTCGAGCGTCTCGCGGACTTCATGGAATCCTTCCGCAAAGCGAACGCGTAACCGGATTCCGTGCAAACGTCGGCCCCGCCGCGCGTCACAGCGTAGCGGGGCCGACATTTTTATGGTATAATATGAGCACTTAGGGAACGCGAGCCGAAGGCGAAGCGCGAACTTAGTGCGAATATATGCCCTTGTGGTATAACAGCGTAGACTACATATTGAAAGGAATGATTCCATGCAACTGAAAAAATGGCTTTGCGGCGCTCTGGCGGGGCTTTCCCTTCTCGGCACGGCTGCCCTTTCCTCCGCCAAGGAGCGCGTCTCGCAGGAGATCCCGCCCAATCTGGAGCTTGCGGCCCAATCCGAATACCAGTGGACGGGCGTCGCCGTCTCTCCCTATGGACGCCTGTTCGTCTGCTTCCCGGCTTGGGGCAATCACCCTTCCTACCATGTGGGCGAACTGTTGAAAGGAACCGTTTATCCTTATTATGAATTGGAGGATCACGCCTCCTTCGTCTGCGTGGAAAACGTCTACGCGGATGCCACGAATACCCTTTGGGTTCTCGACACGGGCAAGCGGCCCGGCGAGCCTGTCAGTCCGGTCGGTGCGCGTCTTTTCATGGTCAACCTCTCCACCAATGAAATCGTCCGCACCTACACCCTTCCTTCCGACGTGATGCTGCCCGACAGCGTGATGAGCGATGTGCGCGTGGACAATGCGCGGAGCGTCGCCTATCTGACCGACTCCGGCCACGGCGGCATCGTCGTCCTCGACCTCGCCGCGGACACGGCATGGCGCGCGCTGACAGACATTCCCGAGGTCTGCGCGAATCTGAAATCCATTTATTTCCCGAACGGGCTGTTTTCCAACCTCGCCAACTGCAACGGGCTGGAGCTCTCCGCCGACAAAAAGCTGCTCTATTTCAGTTCCTTCGGCAGCGACATCCTCTACACGGTCCCCACCGCCGCCCTGCTGGACGAATCCCTTTCCGTCGAGGCGCGGCAAAAGCTCATCAAGGCCATCAACGTGAAGAACGTGCCGACGGACGGCATGGTGCTCCGCGGCAACGCGCTGTATATGGGCGCGCTTTCCAATGAGGGCGTCTGGGAGTTTATGCTGGACGAGTCCAACGTCGCCGAAGCCGGCTCCATCCTGAACTTCGGCAAAGACATCCGCTGGGCGGACAGCTTCGCCCGCGCCGCCGACAACAGCGTCTACTTCACCACGTCGGCCATCAACTACCCGAAGGAACAACAGCCCCCCTACGAGCTGTACCATATCACTTGGCCGGAAAGGAAGCCGACGGGCCAGCCGCAATCCTGAAAACTTCAACAAACAAAAAAGCCGCCGCCGGTTTTGCCCGTGCGACGGCTTTTTATTGCCTAATTTAATTTTCGCGTTCAAAACGGTCTTTCCTTCAGCGTGAACTCGTCCGCCGCCAGCACCAACGCAAAGGCGCCGAAGCCCGTGTCGACGCAAAGGCGAAGCTGATGGCTTCCCATCGGGTGCGTGTTCTTGCCGATGCGCGGCGTTTCAAGATCGAGGTCGAAATCGCGCTTGCCGAGGTCGACAACGAACAGGCCGTTGACGACGTTCAAAAATTCCGCAACGCTGTCCTCCGCCATCTCGTCCGCCTCGTCGATCATCTCGCGGCTGTACCGTTGCGCCATCTCGACAAAGATCTTGTCGCTGGCGTAGATGCCGGATACGAAGCTCACGCTTCCGGTCAAGCGTTGGGACACCGTATGGGTCGCATACATGCCCCCGCATTCCGGCTCAGAGAAATCAATTACCGCCGACGTGTCCATGAAGCGCATCAGGGAGCGCATGAAGAGCTCCGTAAATTCCGCGTAAGTTTCCGACTCCGCCGCCGGTTCCTCGTTGTCCTCCGCCAGCCGCCGCACCGCGTCTTTGATTGGGCTTCCCTCCGCCGCGCCGCAGGCCGCCATCTGGCGCCCGAGCTCCACGAAGTCCATCTTGCCGCTGTCCAAAAGCGCCTGCGCCAGCTTCAGCCCGTCCGTCGCGCGCACTTCTTGCAACTTTTCCACCTGCGAAGCGAACAAGAGCCCCTCCGCCACCGCCAGATGGGGGAACGCGTCCTTTTCAAACGGCATCAGCTCGGCAAGCTTGGACGCGGAAACAGCGCCCTCCGCCAACGCGACGACCGCCAGTCCCGGCTCCGTTTCTTCGCACTGCCGAAGCAGTTCCTTCACTTCCTGCGAATCCAGCGTACCTTCATTGACGAGGAATTGGGCAAAATACAGGCTATTCATTGCTCGCCGCCTTCTTTCGCATACTCTCGATCGCCTTCCGGATCTGTACGCTCGTGTACGGCTTCTGAATGAAATCAAGGGCGCCGAGTTTCAGCGTCTCCATCAGCTTCTGGGGTGTGCCCGCGGAAGACAGCATGATGACCGGCAGTTCGGGTGACACCTCCTTGATCACGCGGAGGGCTTCGATGCCGCCGACCTCGGGCATGACGATATCGAGGAAAACGCCGTCCGGCCTGTCCTGCAGCGTCTTCATGACCGCTTCTTTCCCGTTTTCGGCTTCAAGAACCTCGCAGCCGAATGTTTCCAGTTCCACCCGCAATTTCTTCCTGAGCAGCTTCGAGTCGTCCGTAACCAAGATTCGCAAGGGCCTTCCATTCAAGTCCATTTTTTCCGTTGTGTTTTCCAGTCCCATTTCGTTGCTCTCTTCCACTTTGGAGCGCCTCCCCGCAACCGGAAACAGAATCTTCCGTTTCCCATACTACACAATTCTATTATAGCACATTTCATATTTCCTGAAAAGGCAAAAGAAAATTGTCATTCACCCTTGCTGGACACCTCGACCGCCGTATGGATCACATTTTCGATCACGTAATCTGTCGCAAGCTTGCCCTTGGGCGGCGTGGCGGCCTCCGCCTTCTTGCCGTCGGCTTGGTTTTCCTCCTGCCGACGGATCGCCGCCTCGATTTCCTTCTTCTGCTCCTTCTCGCTGAGCGTCGGGCCCGTCCCCGGCTCGATCACGATATCGTTGTTCGCGTCGAGCTCGCCCAAATCATGCAGCTGGTCGGAAACCGTCTTGGCCGCTTCCCCGCTGCCCGGCGTGACAATGCCCATTTCCGCCTGCGCGGCCTGCAAAAGCTTTTCCAGGGAAACGAGCCCGCCGCCGTGGACGTCCAGATGCATGGCGCCGTCATGCCGCGTCTTCGGTATGGTGAACGGCACCTCCAGCGTCACCTGCTCCGCGCGGTACGGCTGAAGGGTGACTTTGAACTTCACCGTCTCGCCGGGCTTCGCTTTCAGCTTGTCCGGCGTCGCCGACACCAGGGACGCGGTCCGGCGCTGCGCCTCGGAAGAAATATTGACCTTGACGTCATAGACATCCGCCTCGCCCTTCGTGTCGCCGGAGATCACGGCCAACGTCTGCGCGAGCTCCGCGAAAGCGATCTGTCCCGTGTCCGCCGCCGCGTAAAACATATTCGTCCGCTCAAACACGCCGTCCTTCGCCGCGTCGGTGCGAATCGCGAAATTCACTTTGACCGTGCTCTCGCTCATATTGTCCACGGTGCGCCCCAACGCCGCGTAAGCGATAGCCTGCGTCAGCACCGGCACGAAAGCCTCGTCGTAGGCCATGGTCGCCGCGTAGGAAGATGTCCGCCCGAGCGTCTTGTCCTCCACCGTCAGCCGAATCGGCACCACCGCCGGGAACATGCCCACCGTGCCGGCGATGCCCGCCGTGCGGTCCTGGCTGATGCGCCCGATGATGCTGCCGGTATTGGCGAGCTTCATGCCGTCGGTCATGCCGTTGACCATCGCGAAGACCGACGCGTCGGTCATAAAATAATTGACATTGCCGCGATGCAGGAACGGGTGCCCGAACGCCAGAAGGCGTCCGTCCTCCTCGATGGCCGTGACCGTCCCCGTAGCCGCGAAGGAGAAATCGCCGTACGCCAACGCCGCGCCCACCGGGCTGCCCGGATAAAGCGTGGCCTCGTAGTCCGTCGTATAGCTCGCGCCGGACAGGCCGCCGAAATTCGTCGCCCGATACCCCATCGAATCGAGCTTCTTTTGCAGGAATTCCATCCCCGCGTCGCCGAAGCCCGCGGCGTAGACCAACGACTTTTCCTGCTTCTCCCCGGCAGGAGCCGCCGCCTTCGCCTTGTCATCTTTTGTGTCTTTTGTGTCTTTAGCGTCCTTTGTTTCCTTGGCTTCTCTGCCCTGTTTGCTGTCCTTCGCTTTGTTTGCCCCGTTCTCTTTGCTTTCCTTCGCTGCGTTTGCCGCGTCCCGCTCTTTCGTCTTGTCTTCCTTTGCGTCCTTGCCGTCTTTATCCTTCGCGTCTGCGGTTTTCGCTTCATCCCTCGTCTCCGGCGGCACCGCCCGCTCTCTATCCGTCCCCTGCTTCGCGCCGTCCTTCGGCGCTTCCTTTGCCACCTGTGCCTTGCCGTCCTTTTTCGAGTCCTTGCCGCCCATCTGCCCCAAAGTGATGACCAGGCGGCCGTCGTCCTCCTTGTCCCCGTCCTGCGCCTTCTTGTCCTTTTCCTCCTCGGCGGGCTTTTTCAGATCGACCACCGGCGGACGGCTCTGGTTTTTCGTATCGGGCATATCCCAGATCGGAAGCATCTCCTCGATGGGGGTAATCAAAAACGTATGCGGGTCCATCTCCTTGACCGTCGCGGAGCCCGCGCCGATCAAGCGCCCGTCCACGTAGACGGGGCTGCCGCTCATACCCTGCATCAGTCCGCCGTCCGTATCGGCAAACGCGCCTTCGCTGCGCGCGATGATATAGGGCATGGCCTTCCCGCTCTGCATGACGCCGAGAATCGTCACCTCAAAGCTCCGTATATCCCCGGACGTGTCAACCACCGTATACAGCTCGCCGACCATGCCCGGCTCCACTTCCGCCAACGGCATGATCTCGTCCATCGCCCGCGCCCCGGGGGCAAAACCCAAAAATGCCGCTCCGGCTGCCATCGCCGCCAGCATGGCTCTCATTCGCTTGAACACCTTGCGCAATCCGTCCACCTCGTTATTTTCCCGCGTCAACCGCGAGTTATTCCTTTGCAATCTTTGCCACCGCGTCACCCTTCTTGAGACTGGCGCCCACAACTGTCATCGTCTTTCGCAC
>JAFVAI010000061.1 GCA_017480545.1 Schwartzia sp. (in: firmicutes)
CCAGAGCCGATTTCTTTCGCGAGCTTTACGGCTTGCACCTTATACTCATGGTCGTATTTTTTTGCGGTTGCCATTTCATCACCTCTGCTATATTTTCTTTTCCTTGCGTATAAGGTGTCAACTATTTTTATACCACATCAGTTTCTGCAAAACAGACCGGAAACTCAAAAGCTGTATCAAGTGGAGCTGTTGGCGTTTTCGCTCATGTATATTTTCGACGAGAAGGAAGGATCAGCATGATACTGAAAGAGTGGGAAGAAAAGTTCAATCGAAAGCAGGGGCGGCTGATCGAAGAAATATGGTCAGCCATGCACTTTCGGAATGGAGACGAGAAGCACGATCGGACGGTCAATATGAAAATCGCCGAGGCTTACGCGGATTTGGTGACGGAAATCGAACGGCTCGCGGAAAAGTCTGGTGCGAATGAGGAAATGCGAATGGAGGCAATTCAACTCGCCAAGACAAAGAAGAAGTCGGCTTGGGCGGAAGCAGATGAGGCAGAAGCTCTGGTCAATAAAATTTTTCGGGCATCGTTGAAAGCCTCGAAGGAGGAGTGTTGATGATGAAACTTGAAAGCGAACTTAACTGTGAGAACGCTCAGGAATTGTCGAGATTGATTCTGGCGAATCCTAAAAAGCGGGTAGTTGCATGGATTTCGTCTGATGGTATCAATGACGACTATTCCAGTTATGTCGGGAACATATCGTGTCCGAGTATCCAAACGATAGCATACACAAAGCTTGTAGAACCGGAGCATTATATCGAAAAGCAAGGCGATGATTTGGACGATTGCATTGCGTACTACGGATGGGACGCAGACGATTGGACAGACGAGGAGCTTGCAAGAAAAGCCGCGCAAATTCCGTGGGAGGATGTAATCGCTGTTTCTGTGAGCGCGACGTAAGGAGAGATCGTATGCGTTTTACGCTTGACGTAAATGAGGAACAGGCAAAATTGATTCAAGACGCGCTCGAACTTTACATCCGGGTTCGTATCGGGCAGTGGCAAGAAGTAGCTGAAGTTTGCATGGTAAAAAACGACGAGCTGTCGGGTGAAGAGTACGTTGCGCAAAAGAATAGGGTTCGTCCGTTGCTCGGAGAGGCCAGGGCCATTTGTTTTTCTGAACTTGGCACAGATTTGTGTGGGAGCTATGGAGTATCTCGATTTGCTGATACACGAGCAGCCTATGACGTGTTTCAAGTGATAAGGCGTGAATTATCGTGGGCGAGGCACCCGAAGGGTGCCAGGACGCTTGATTTTGACAAGACAACGCAATTTTCCGATTTACCTATGCCTGTCTGCAAAAAATCGAAAGATTGAGCGTGGATAGAGAAAATCCTTCTTCCCAGAAAAAATTTTTTGAAAAAATTTTTCCAAAAAAGAAGGATTTTTCTTTTAAGTGTCGAATAGAGAAAGTAGGGAAAAGCGAGCGACACCGTAAGGAGGTGAAAGAAAATGAAGAAAAGTTACGAGTACAAAGCAATCCTTGAAAAACTGGAAAAGGAAATCGACAAATTGAAAAAGGATGAGCAGGTTATAAAAGCCAAAATCGAAAAGCTCACCGAAAAAGCAGGAACCATAGCAGTAATCCTTCCGCACCTTGAAATGATCGAGAACGACGATGAACAGACGCCGGTTGCGGACGTCGAGTACAGTCGCCTTGTGACGATCATCGAGGACGAGTTGGCAGCCTAAAGAAAGGAGCGAGAATTGTAAAAATCAGTTTCTTTTTGAACCAATATGAGGTAAAATGTGGGCGAAGCCCATGCGGGTAATCTATTTAGTCAGATTCGGCAGACCATCAAGATCACCAAAGAAGGAAATGTTACGGCGGATCAAAAACGTCAACTGATCGAGGGCGCGACGAATCTTTTGCGCGATGTGCTGGGCAAAAACACGAAGTCTCTCGTCGTCACCATCGACGAGCTGGACACCGACAACTGGGGCATCGGGGGCGTGCCCGTCACGGAAATCCGCAAGCGGCAGAAATAAGCGGAACGCGAAAACGGACGGGGATTGCCCGTCCGTTTTTGTATTGGCGGCTCTTTTTTTTTTTGCCGTATATGCAATGATTGTCCGAAAACGTGCAAAGGAGAATGAAGCCAATGGATTTGCAGGCATTGCGGTATTTTCGGATCGTGGCGAGGGAAGGCAGCTTTTCCAAGGCGGCGCAAACGCTCTGCTACGCGCAGTCGAATTTGTCCACGAAAATCCGCCAGCTGGAGGAGGAAGTCGGGACGCCGCTTTTTTATCGTCATGCGTATGGCGTCACGTTGACGGAAAAAGGGGAAACGCTCCTCTCGTATGCGGATCAGCTCTTTCGGCTGCTCTTGGAAGCGGAAAACGCGGTGAAGGAGGACGGCACGGCGAAAGGGACGCTTTCCGTCGGCGCGATGGAGTCGGCGGCGATCACGTTCCTGCCGGAACTGCTCGCGGAATATTACCGCGCGCATCCGCGCGTCTCGTTGGACGTTCGAACCGGCGTTTCCGAAGTATTGCTTCGCGGCGTGCTCGACTATACGCTGGACGGCGCGTTCGTGGCGGGGGCGACAGGCCATGCCGATCTTGCCTCTTGCCCGGTGCGGCGGGAACGGCTGGCGCTTTTTTCCTCCGCGTCCTTCAGGGCGGGGACACCCCTCTCCATGCTTCTCGCGGGGCCAATCCTGGTGCTGCCGCATGGCTGCTCCTATCGCCGGATTTTGGAGCGTTGGGTGAGCGAAGCGCAGATTTTTTCGGAACGCGCCGTTACATTCGATTCGATTGGCGCACTCCTCGCGAGCGCAAGCGCGGGGCTGGGGGCGACGCTCCTGCCGGAAAGCATCGCCACCGCGTATACCGCCGCCAAGACGTTGACGCCGCACCCGGTTCCAGAGCCGTACGCATGGGCGGACATTTCTTTCGTGTGGCGAAAAGACCGGTTCATGGACAGCACATTGCAGAGCTTTATCGGGCTGGTGCGCGCCGCGAACCGAAGCGGAACAGGGGAGTCCCGCAATCCATGAGAGCAACGCCGGAAAAGGAGAAAACGAAGCCATGAAATTCGCGAACAATCCCGTTTACAGTTTCGCGCTGGGACACGCCTGCGTCGATTGGGCGCAGGGGGCGATTCCCGCGCTTTTGCCGTACTTCGTGCAGAATTA
Organism: Schwartzia sp. (in: firmicutes); assembly: GCA_017480545.1. Classification (GTDB taxonomy): domain Bacteria; phylum Bacillota; class Negativicutes; order Selenomonadales; family Selenomonadaceae; genus RUG12372. Next base: position 3,141 of record JAFVAI010000061.1, read on the forward strand.
CGGCCTTTCCTATCAGGAAGCGGCCTCGCTGGTCTTCGCGAACGTGCTGCTTTCGTCGGTGCTCCAGCCCGTGTTCGGCTATTACTCGGACAAGGTCTCGCTGCCGTGGCTGATTCCCATCGGGCCTGTTTGTTGCGGGCTTTCCATTACCTTGATTGGCTTTTCCTCCTCCTACTGGACGATTTTTCTCGCGGCGATGATCTGCGGCCTCGGCAGCGCGCTTTTCCATCCGGAGGCGGCGCTTCTCGTCGGGCGCATTGCTGGCGCGCGGAAAGGGCAGGCGCTTTCGACCTTCGCCGTCGGCGGCAACGGCGGCTTTGCCGTCGGCCCGCTTGTGGCCGGATTCTGCGCGTACACGCTGGGCATCCGCTCGCTGCTTATTTTCGGCGTCGTGAACGCTTGCGCCGCGCTGCTCATATCCAGGCATATGCCGCAAGCGCTGGAAACCGCCGCCCATGCGGCAAAGGCGGCCAAGGGCGGCGGGCAAAAGAAAAACGACTGGGGCTCCTTCGCGCGGCTTTCGGTTGTCATTCTCGCGCGTTCCCTCGGCTTCACCCTCAGCAACACGTTCATTCCGCTCTTTTTTGTCAGCGTGCTTGCCGCGTCGCCGGGGCAGGGGACGACGGCGCTGTCCGCGCTGTTCCTGATGGGAGCTGTCATCACTTACGTCGGCGGACTCATTGCCGACCGCACGGGATTTATTCCGGTGCTCCGCGTCTCGTTCCTCGTGATGGTGCCCGCGATGGCGCTTTTCGTGAACAGCACCAATATATGGCTGGCGACGCTGCTGCTCCTTCCCGTCGCCGTCTCGATTTTCCTGCCGTACAGCCCCATGGTCGTCCTCGGACAATCGTACCTCGGAAAAAACGCGGGCTTCGCCTCCGGCGTCATCCTCGGCCTTTCCACCACCATCGGCGGCATCCTCGCGCCCCTCGTCGGCTGGGCCGCCGACCAATGGGGTCTTGTCGCCGCGCTGCAAATCCTTTGGATCGCGGGACTGATGGGAAGCGTCGCCGCTTTCACGCTGAAAGAGCCGCGGTAAACCAGCAAAAAGATATAATCTCCACACGAATTGGATGGAAGCAGTCAGCGTATCGTTGGCTGCTTCCTTGTTTTCTACGGTACTCTCTCTTTACTTGTATAGCAAAACGCGTTAACGCAAACATCTGTTGGCACTCATCCTCGATGCAGTAGCCGTCCCTGTCCTTCCGACAGACGCATGCAACCAAAGCCCAGTCGGGGAAGTTGATTTTGTCAAGAATGGTTGACACATTTTTCGCAAGGAAATATCAAGCCGCTTGTTTAAGGGCGGCATAATAAGCGGCGCGTTTCTTGAGCGGGGGAAGCCCGCCGTTCGCCGAGCATATCCTGCGATTGTTCCAATA
>JAFVAI010000062.1 GCA_017480545.1 Schwartzia sp. (in: firmicutes)
TGCGCGGCGGCCTGCGGCTCTCGGAGGTCGCGATGGGCGCGCACATGGTCAATTACGATGCCATGATTGTTTTGACGCATTTCAAAGGCCACGCGATGGGCGGTTTCGGCGGCTCGCTGAAAAATATCGCCATCGGCTGCGCGTCGGGGCAGCACGGCAAAAGGCAAGTCCACGGCTATCTCGAAGGGCCGATGCCCTTCGGCCCGGACGAGCTGGCGAAAATGCCCGTGAAAGAGGAACTGATGGAGCGCATGGCGGACAGCGGCAAGGCGACTTGCGACTTCTTCGGCAAGCATATCGTGTTCCTGAACGTCCTGCGCCGCATGAGCGTGGACTGCGACTGCGCGGGAACGCGCGCGGCGGAGCCGACGATTCCCGACATCTGGATGCTCGCCTCGACGGACATTCTCGCCATCGACCAAGCCAGCTGCGATCTCGTCTGGTCGTCGAAGCAGAACGCCGACCTCATGGAGCGCATCCAGTCGCGCCACGGTCTCCATCAGCTCGAAGCCATGCGCAGGCTGAAGATGGGCAATCCGCAATATGAATTGATTTCGATAGACTAAGGAAACGCCGCGGAGGACGAAAATTGTCCTTCGCGGCGTTTCGGTAAAAATCAAGGCGTGGCCCTGTGCTTGTCGCCCCATTCGCACATGCCGTCGAGCAGGGGGATCAGCGATTTCCCGCGCTCGGTCAGCGAGTATTCGACCTTCGGCGGAATCTGCGGATATTCCTCGCGGTGCACCAGCCCGTCGGCTTCCAGCTCCTTCAGGTTCGCGGAGAGCGTCTTGTAGGAGATGCCGCCGATATAGCGCTGGATTTCGTTGAAGCGCACGACGCCGAACTCCATCAGCGTGTAGAGAATCGTCATTTTGTATTTGCCGCTGATAAGCGACAGCGTGTAGCTGAATCCCGTGCTTCTGAGGTTTTCGTCTGCGATGCAGCGCGCCATATTGTCACTTCCCTTCGAGTAAGTACCCATACTGAATGTGCGTACTTGCGAAAAATATAATTCTTGCTATGATTATACACAGAGAGAGGTTATCTGACAAGAAAAGGGAGAGATTCTTATGGGAAAAAAGATTGTCGTCATCACGGGAAGCCCGCGCAAAAACGGGAACAGCTTCAAAATGACCGAGGCGTTCATCCAGAGGGCGGAAGCCCTCGGCCATACGGTCACGCGGTTTGACGCGGCCTTCAAGGAACTCGGCGGCTGCCACGCCTGCGAGACTTGCTACTCGAAGGGGCAGCCCTGCACCTTCGACGACGATTTCAACACGATTGCCCCGGCAATTTTGGAAGCAGACGTGGTGGTATTTTCCACGCCGGTCTATTGGTACAGCATTCCGGCGCAGATCAAATGCGTGATCGACAAGATGTTCTGCTTCGTCGTCGGCGGCAAGGATATCGCGGGCAAGGGCTACGCAGTCATCACCTGCTGCGAGGAAGAAGACGATACCGTGCTGGACGGCGTGACCGTGCCGCTTGCGCGCTCCGCCGAGCTCATCAAGTGGCACCTCGTCGGCGAGGTGCGCGTCCCCGGCGTGCTGAAGGTCGGCGACATTGACAAGACGGACGGCTGCAAGCAAGCGGAAGCGCTGGCGGAGAAAATCTGACGGAGGCGGGGACAAATGGCAAAGAAAATCGTGATATTGAACGGAAGCCCGCGCCCGAAAGGGAATACGTCGGCGTTGGTCGAAGAATTTTCAAAGGGCGCGCGGGAAGCGGGCTGCGAGGTAACGACGTTCCTGCTGGACAAGATGGACATCCACGGGTGCAAGGGCTGCTTCGGCGGCGGGAAGAATCCCGATCATCCCTGCGTGCAGCGCGACGATATGGAAAAAATCTACCCCGCGTACAAGGAAGCCGATCTTGTCGTCTTGGCGTCGCCGCTTTACTATTGGAATTTCAGCGGGCAGCTCCGCACGGCGTTCGACCGCCTTTTCGCGGTGGCGGAATGTGACGCGAATTACCGGAATCCCGTCAAGGAGGCCGTGCTTTTGATGGCGGCGGAGGGCTACGGCTTCGACGACGCTTTGCAGTATTACGAAAACCTGATGAAGCATCTCGGCTGGAAGGATCGCGGCCATGTGCTGGCGGGCGGCGTGATGAAAATCGGCGACGTCGCGAACCATAAGGAATTGAAGGAGGCTTACGAACTCGGCAAGGCGGTCGCCGCGGGGAACGGCCTCTGAAGGGATGCGGCGGGACAAATCGGGCGGTATTCGTACTTGGTCCGCTATGGGCTGAACAGTCTCTGCCGCCGGATTTGGCACGGATAAGTATTAGGAGAGTGGTATTGCATGAAAAGATGGTTCGCCTTGCTGATGCTCGTCCTTTGCGCGCTGACGCTGACGGCCTGCGGAGGCGGCGCGCCGGAGAAAAAAGCCGCCGCGCCCGCGAAAGGGCGCGCCCTTGTCGTTTATTACTCCCGCGCCGATGAAAATTCCGGCGTCGGCTATATCGAAAAGGGCAACACGAAAATCCTCGCGGAAATCATCGCGAAAGCGACGGGCGCGGACACTTTCGAGATCGTGCCCGCGAAACCGTACCCGAAGCAGTACAAGGCCGCGACCGAGGTCGCGAAAAAGGAGAAGGACGAAAACGCCCGACCGGAAATCGTCGGCACGATGCCGGACGTTTCGGGCTACGACGTGATTTTCTTCGGCTATCCGATTTGGTGGCACGACCTTCCGATGGTGTGCTATACCTTCTTTGACAAGGTGAAGCTCGAAGGCAAGACCGTCGCGCCCTTCTGCACGCACGAGGGCAGCGGCCTTTCCGGCACCGACCGCTTTATCGCCGAAACGACCAAGGCGAACGTGACCGAGGCTCTCGAAATGTACGGCACGAAAGCGCAGAACTGGCCGGACGAGGCGAAGCAGGAAACCCTCGCCTGGCTGAAGAAGATCGGGTATGAAAAATAAATCGAAAACACTTTCCGCTTGACGGGGCAGGCTTGGTCGTCATGACGGAGGGTGCCCGGATTTTTTCGTATTGGAAACGGGCTGCCGCATGAAGTTTTCGCTTCATGCGGCAGCCCGTTCTTTTTTCCTGTTACGCTTGCTTCCACTGCCGGAAAAGCCATTCGCGGATTCCTTCTATATCGTAGGCAAAACTCCATGTGTACATGTGATTGCCTCCCGCGAAGACGGAATAATGGATGTTTGCGCCTTGCGCCTCCATCGCTTTCACGTTGGCTTCCGTTTCCGTATAGGAAGCCTTGCTGTTCCAAAAAGTCGCGTTCCGCGCCACCTTCGCGCCGAGGGATTCCCAGCGTTCGACAGCCGCGTTCATCGTCGGAAACGCTTTCGTGTCGCCTTCGCATACCACAATCCAAAGATTCTTGTCCTTCATCGCTTCCATTTCGTCCACATCCCACTGGCAGGCCACGAGAAACTGTCCGGCGAAAAGTTCTGGGTAGCGGTCGCTGATGGCGATGTTCGTCATACCGCCCTGCGACTGTCCTGTGCCGTAAATGCGGCTTTCGTCCACGCGGTAGCGGCCGATGACGTCGAACAGCAGGTTCGTGATCAGCGAAAGCCCCGGCGTCCACACGTTTTCGTCGGTGGTCATCATGCCGATGGAGCTTACGAGGTCGGCGGTATACTGCGGCGCGAGCACAATGCATTCATGGTTTCTCTGCCATGCGTCCTCGGCCCAGACCGTCGCGCCGTTCCCTTGAAAAAGCGGCGTCCTCGCATCGTTGATGTTCGCGCTGGCGTCCGCCACAAAGAACAAAAGCGGATAGCTCCTGTTTTCATCATAATTTTCGGGGAGATACAGATTGTAGGGCATGGAATATCCCGTTTCCGGATCGGTGTATGTGAGCTGCGCGAAAGATTCGATGACGGGCTCTCGGGTGGCGGTGCTTTCCCATACCGTTCCGTCGGCCGGATACACCGTGCCGTCCATCGCCTGCACCGTCCCGGTTTGGCGCACCTTTGCGGAAAGGTCGGGCGGCTTTCGGTCGGAGCGCATCGGCGCATCCGTGCCGCGCTCCGGCTTGTCATGCTTTTCCCGTCCCGGCTTTTTCGCGAGGTCGCCGTCATACGCTGTGTTCGCGTTCGCGAGATGCAGGACAACAAAAGAGCCGGGCCTGTCGTTCGACGTCATTTCCGGCCGGTTGTTGACGCAGACGAAATCAACGGTTTTTCCTTCCACCTGAAAATCCTCGACGGACACGGAGCCTGCGTCGATAGGCTTTCCGTATTTCAGGGCAATCGTTGAAATTTTTTCGCCGTCCCCGAAAACTTCGGCAATCCCGATGACTTCCCGAACGCCGGAAGGCGCCGCCGACGCATGGTTCGCGGCGAGAACGCCGCCGAACATCATCATTCCGGCTCCGGCGAGGGATAAAAGCATCCGTTTTCCCCATGACAACATAAATTCCTCACTCCTATACATTTATTTTGGCCCTGCAAGTGATGCCAAACGGCCTGCGGAGTGGTTGGCAGTGTTCTCCGTGCGCCTCCGTGTTCTTCAAAAACATCATGCCGCGCTTGGACTCCGCCCACTCGTATGGCTCCATATACTCGCCCCGCAAGAAGTCGCCTGCCATCGGGGGGATGTCGAAGTCGCAGTTGATTTGCCGCATATCCAGCGAATAGGCGTTGTAGCTGTGGCAGAGGACTTGCGCGCAGCCCGCCGCTTCCAGCGTGTGCCGGAGTTCCCGCACCAAATGGTGCATATAGTTTTTGCGCTTTTCCTCCGCGTAGTCGCTGTCGCCCCAAAGCACCGCGCAAATTTCCTCGGTGGTGGCGGGCGTACCCTGCCGGTCCAAGAGATACGCGAACAGCTCTTTCGCTTTCCTGCGCCCGAAGTGGAGGGGCCTGCCGTCGTAAAACACCTCAAAATTCCCGAAGCAGCGGACGAAGAGCCCCCGGCATCGCCTGTCCACGGGATAACGAAGATGCTCCAGCACCTCGCGGACCTCGTCTTCCGGCGCCGGTTTCAGGATGTAGCCGCTGACGAAAAGGCGCAGCGCCTCGATGGCGTATTGATGATGGTTTGTCACAAAGACGATATTGGTGCGCTCCCGGATTTCCTTCAGCGCTTTCGCCAGCGACAGCCCGTCCATGCCCGGCATGACAATATCCAAAAAGGCGACGTCGATTTTCTTTTCCCGGCAGACGCGGAGCGCTGCTTCCGCACGGTCCGCCCGCGTGACCTTCGCGTCCGGCGCGACGCTTGCCAGCACAGCTTCCAGATGGTCGAGCGCCGTCGGCTCGTCATCCACAATCACAATATTCATGGCTCGTCCCCCTCACGCAGCGTCTTGTCAATTCAGACAAGTTTGATTATAATCCCCGGTCACTGACAAGATTTATACGCAACCATTCGCGTCGGACGTTGCTATCATATCACGAACGCCGATGAAAATCATGCGGCAGTTGCCAAAAAACTTTTTTGGGAATGCGTCGTTTTGCTCAAAAACAGTAAAAATTTGAAAACCGCCGTCTTTGTCAATAATCTGTCACAGTTGCCTTGCTACAATGGGGAACGGGCGGCACGTGCTTCATGCGCCGCGCTTCGCGCCGCCCGCACGGGGAAGGCAAGATTATATTTATTTAGGAAAAATGGAGGAAGAAGCAAAATGAAAAAAACATTCTCGCGTTCTTGGCTCGTTCCTGTTTGCATTGCGTGCAGCCTCGCGCTTGCCGGAGGGTGCAGCTACAGCGCCGGCAGCACCACCGAAACGTCCGTGGGGATCGGCGAGGGCGGCAAGCCGCGGGCGAGCGCCTCCGCGTCCATGAATGTGGAGCGGAGCACGGACGGAAAGACTGCCAGCCAAACGGCGTCGGCGAAGCTGGACAGTCAAAAGGGGGCGGGATTTTCGCGCCGGAAATCGGAGTCGCGCTCCGAAAACGGGATGAAATATATCGTGGAGGACATCCGGCTCCGGAAAGGCGAAACCGAGATTTCCGGCTATTTTTCCAATGAAGGCACGGCCAGCGTACAGATGAAGTCGGTCGTGCTGTCTTTCCACGTTACGGACGGCAACAAAAACATCTGGTCGGACGAAGGCGTCTTTGACGATATGGATATTTCCGTCCGTCCCGGGGAACAGAGGCCATACACATTCATCGTGAAAAATCCCGAGGCGCCCGCCTACGACGGCCCATTGGATGTGGCTTACCACATCCGTTTTTAGGATTTTTGCAAAGGACTGTCGTGGCGTCGGCGGACAGGTGATATAATTTTTTTGAAAAAAATTTTCCAAAAGCGTCAAATTTTGGGCGGCTGATTTGTATATATAAGTGATAGGAGAAAAGGAGGTGATTCAAAATGACAACCATCAACAAAAATGAACTGACGAAGGAGCAAATCGAAAAGGCGAAGACGTGCAAGACCGCCGAGGAGCTGATGGCGGCGGCAAAAGCCGAGGGCTTTGATATGACGAAAGACGAAGCGGAAGCGTACATGGCGGAGCTGGCAGACTTCGAGCTGGACGACGCGGCGCTCTCCAAGGCGGCGGGCGGCAGATGCTACGGGGATGGGCCTTGCAACGACAACTGCCCGGTACTGGTTAAATAGGAGGTTTATCAAAATGGCAAACATCGATGTGAACGAACTGACGAAAGAGCAAATCGAAAAAGCGATGGCGTGCAAGACCGCCGAGGAACTTATCACGGCGGCGAAAGCCGAGGGAATCGAGCTGACGCAGGACGAGGCGGAGGCGTACATGGCGGAGCTTTCCGACATCGAGCTGGACGAGGCGACGTTGAGTCGGGCGGCGGGGGGCGAGAGCTACTGCCCGAGGGATTTTTTTTGCCAGGCAAGGGAAAATGATTGATGGCGTAGCAGCGCTGCGTCGATAAGCAGACGCTTGGCGCGCCTGTGCCCGTGGGTATTAGCGCCTTAGCGGTCGCTTATGCACAGCTAAAAGACCCGGTAGAGAAACAGTCCGGTGGACTGTTTCTCGGTGGGGCGTGTTCGGCGTTTGCTTAGGGAA
>JAFVAI010000063.1 GCA_017480545.1 Schwartzia sp. (in: firmicutes)
CCTTCGGCCCACGCCGGGTCTTTTTCCGCCATGCTGCGTCAGATGCCGTTCGACGTAGCGATGCTACGCCTTCGCGGCCTCTTCCTTGCCTGACGAAAAAATCCCTCGGCGTGGCCTCGAATTGACTTATTCGTCGTTTCCCTAACGTCGTGTCCTTAGTCGTCCAGCTCGCATTTGATTTTTATGATTGCGCCGTGTGCCGCCTCGATTTTCAGCTTCATGCCGCTGTCGGAAGCGTAGTAGGTGTATTTGTTCTTGCCGCCGTCGTATTCCAGTTTGTCCGGTTCGCCGTATGCTTCCTTGATGGCGCTCTCCGGCGAGCCGATGGTGATGCCAGCGGGGGTCGCGACACCGGTCTTGCGGGACAGCTTGATTTCCTCGATGGTGGCGCGTTCGTATTCGTCGAGGTCGATTTTTACGCCGTTGGAAAAGTGCGCTTCCGCGCCCTTGTCGCGGTACGTCGGTGTGCCGAACGCGGCAATCGCCTCGTCAATATCCATGCCCGGAGCGACGCCGCCCAGCGCGATTTCCGAACTCGGAACCGCCGCGAGTGCCGTCGCGCCCGACATCATCATCAGTCCCGTCAGGCAAGCCGCCATTTTCTTTTTCATATCATAACCTCCCCTAGTGATACAGTAGATTTTGCGTCCTTATTTTAGCACCTTTCCCCACCGCCCGCAAGAAATGCTCACGTTTCTCGAAAAATCAATGTTGGCATAATTTTGTGGCGTTATATCAACGAATCGGGGACGTCAAAATTTTTCATGTAAGAAATTCTTACCTCAAAAAATACCGGACAGGTTTCGTCGCGTCCCTGCGGGGGTGAAAAAAGATTCCGCGCGGCAGCCGATTTCCGCTCATCTTGTGTCCCGCTTTTGTCGCGGCATTTTTGCCGCTTTGCGGTCACGATGCCCGGGGGAATCCCGTCACGATTTTCTTGATTTTATGCCCCGCGATTGATACAATAAGAAAGCTATTGAATAGGAGGGACTTTGATGCCGAACAAATCTTTTTACATAACGACGCCGATTTACTACCCGAGCGCGAAGCTCCATATCGGGCACGCGTACTGCACGACGATAGCCGACGCGGTGGCGCGGTTCAAGCGGCTGGCGGGCTACGATGTGTTTTTTCTGACCGGCAGCGACGAGCACGGGCAGAAAATCCAGCAGGCCGCCGAAAAGGAGGGCGTGACGCCCCTCGAATACGTGGACAAGATTGTCGCGGGCTTTCAGGCGCTCTGGCAGCGGCTCCATATCTCCCATGACGATTTCCTGCGGACCAGCGAGCCGCGCCACCATCGCGTGGTGCAGGAATTTTTCCGCCGCGCGAAGGCGAAGGGCGATGTTTACAAGGGCGAATACACCGGCCTTTACTGCACGCCCTGCGAAAGCTACTGGACGGAGCTCCAGCTCGACGAGAACGGCTGCTGCCCGGACTGCCACCGCCCGGTGGAGAAGGTGTCCGAGGAGGCGTATTTCTTCAAGCTGTCGAATTACGCCGACCGATTGCTCAAGCATATCGAGGAAAATCCCGATTTCATCCGGCCTGTGTCCCGCAGGAACGAGATGATCAGTTTCATCAAGCAGGGGCTGGACGATCTCTGCATTTCCCGCACGTCCTTCGACTGGGGGGTTCCGGTGCCGGACGACGAGAAGCACGTCATTTACGTCTGGTTCGACGCGCTGACGAATTACGTGACGGCGGCGGGCTTTTTCGACGACCCGGAAAAATTCAAGAAATTCTGGCCTGCCGATATTCATCTGGTGGGCAAGGAAATCGTGCGCTTCCATTCGATTATTTGGCCCGCGATCCTGATGTCCCTCGACCTGCCGCTGCCGAAGCAGATTTACGGTCACGGTTGGCTGATCGTGGACGGCGACAAGATGTCGAAGTCCAAGGGCAACGTGGTGGATCCGAACCTCTTGATTGACGAGTTCGGCGCGGACGCGATCCGCTATTTCCTGCTCCGGGAGATTGCCCTCGGGCAGGACGGCAATTTCTCGCGGGACGCGCTGATTGGCCGCATCAATGCCGACCTCGCCAACGACCTCGGGAATCTTTTGCACCGCACATTGAATATGATAGGAAAATTCCAGAACGGCGTGATCGAGGCAAGGGCGATGAAAAGCGCGACGGACGAGGCTCTGATGGCCGACGCGGCGGAAATGGTTGCCGCCTACGAATCGGGCATGGAGAATATGGAGATCAGCCCGGTCATCAAGAAGCTGTGGGCGTTCATCGGCCGCGCCAACAAGTACATCGACGAGACCGCGCCTTGGGCGCTGGCGAAGGACCCGGCGAAAAAGGCGGAGCTGGCCACGGTCATGTATAATCTCGCCGAGAGCCTTCGGGTCATCAGCATTTTGATTTCGCCCTTCATGCCGGAGACCGCGCCGAAGATTTGGGCGCAGCTCGGCATGAAGCCGGAGTTCGCGGCGGCGCGCCTTGCCGATGTGAAGGCTTGGGGCGGCGTTCCGGCGGGCCAGCACATCGGCGAGGCGGCGCAACTTTTCCCGCGCATCGAGGTGGAGAAGGACGAAGCGCCTGCGAAACAGGAAAAGCAAAAGGCCGCGCCGAAGCAGGAGAGGAAAGCGGAAAAGGCCGAGGACGGCGTCATCACCATCGACGAGTTCAAGAAAACGGAGCTGCGCGTGGCGGAGGTCACGGCGGCGGAGCGTGTGCCGAAGACGGACAAGCTGATGAAGCTGACGCTTTCCCTCGGCGACGAAACGCGGGAGGTCGTGTCCGGCATCGCCGATGCCTATACGGCGGAAGAACTTGTCGGCAAGCACGTCATTCTCGTGGCGAACTTGAAGCCGGCGAAGCTGCGCGGCATCGTGTCCCACGGCATGGTGTTGGCGGCCTCCGACGGCGAAAAGCTGCGGCTCATCGAGACGGATATGCCCGCCGGAAGCGTGGTGCGCTGACATGGCGGAGGAGATTCGCCTCGTCGACACCCACGCCCATATCGACGGCGAGGACTACGACGCCGACCGGGAGGAAATGCTCGCCCGCGCGAAAGAAGCGGGCGTCGTGGCGGTCGTCACCTTCGGCGACACGATGGAGGCATCGGCGCGCGCCGTCAAGCTGGCGGCGGAGCATGAAACCGTGTTCGCGGGCGTCGGCGTCCACCCGGAAAATATTTTCCCGTTCGCGGCGGAGGACGACGACCGCCTGGCCGCGTGGACGAAGGAGAAGAACGTCGTCGCCATCGGCGAGATCGGCCTCGATTATTACTGGGAAAAGGACGAGGACAAGCGCAAATTGCAACGGAAAATGCTCGTCCGCCAACTGGCGTTGGCCCGCGACCTCGACTTGCCCGTCTGCATCCACGACCGCGAGGCCCACGGCGATATGATGGCGATTTTGAAGACCGAGGGGCGGAACAATCGCGGCGTGATCCACTGCTTTTCGGGCAGCTGGGAAATGGCGAAGGAGCTTTTGAAGCTGGGGTGGTACCTCGGCGTGGACGGCCCGTTGACGTACAAGAACGCGGCGAAACTGCCGGAAATCATCGAAAAGATGCCCGCCGACCGTTTGCTGGTCGAGACGGACTGCCCGTACCTGTCGCCGCTCCCCTATCGCGGGCAGCGGAACGAGCCCGCCTATGTCCGGATAACGGCGGAAAAGGCGGCGGAGATTCGCGGCGAGAGCTTGGAAACTTTTTCCGCGCAGACGACAGCGAACGCCTGCGCAGTTTATAATTTGAAAATCGCATAATACTTTTCATGGAAATTTTGGGGACGCGCTGAACATGGCGCGTCTTTTTCTTTGCCGTGCCTATGATACCCTATATAGACCTAGTTTTTTGAAAAGTGGTTAAAACTGACAAAAATAAAGATGTAAATGCAGCCTTTCTCCCAATTTTAAGCTGAAAAATAGCTGAAAGTGGTTGGAGAGTTCCTGAAAATTTGACAGGCCGATTGGTCAAATGGTATAATAGGTTTGCGGGCGATTTTGCGCCCGCGGCATAAGGCGTCCGGCGAAGAGGCCGGGCGAGGGGAGACGGATTTTCGCGGCGACGAGGCCGCAGGAAAACGTTTCCGGCCGTCATGGGGATTGAGTGGTGAAGGCGCTTCCGGGAGGAGCGCAGCTCTGGGGAAATCCCGAGGGATGACGGCGTACACCGGAGGCGGTTCATGCGTCGGGCTGCGGTGACGGACGGCGGGTTGTTCGGCCTTTGCCTGTAGGGAGGAATTGGATGAATGTTTTTGAACGGATACGAAAGTCAATTTGCGCAAGCCGGATGACGATTTGCGCGGGCCTCGCGGCGGCGGCGATCTTGACGGCGGGCGCGGGCAGCGTCAAGCATGTCACGGTGTTTGCCGACGGCGAGGAAATGCGGCTGACGACAATGCATTCGACCCCGGACAAGATTATCGCCGAGGCGGGCGTGGAGATGGGGACTTACGACGAGTACCGCATGTCGTCGCTCCGCGTGAAGAACCATACGGAAATCCATATCGTTCGCGCCATGCCGGTCAAGCTCGAAATGGGCGGAACCGTCCGGGAGATGAAGACGGCGCGCGCGACGGTCGGGCGGCTCCTCGACGAGCTGGGCGTCGACCGCGCGAAATATCAGCCGTCGCTGCATGAGGATGTGCCGATCCGCAAGGGGCTGTATATCAAGCTCCGGACGCCGGAAGAGATTGCGGCGGAGGAAACGCGGGCACGGCTGGAGCAGGAAGAAGCGGCGGCCTATGTGCCCGAGGGCTACGTGGAAACGTCCCGGGGGGCGCTTCGCTATACGAACGTCATGGTCATGGAGGCAAGCGCCTACCTGCCGACGGACGGCGGCGGCTCCTGCGTCACGGCGACCGGCCTCCCGGCCACCCACGGCGTAGTCGCTGTGGACCCGGATGTCATCCCGCTGGGAACGCGGGTCTATATCCCCGGCTATGGCGTCGCGATCGCTGCGGACACCGGCGGCATGATCGAGGGCGACATGATCGATCTCTGCATGGAAGATTACGACGACTGCATGGAGTTTGGACGACGGGATATCAACGTGTATATCCTGGAAACGTGATAGAAGAAAAAAAGAAGCCTCGCGAAAAAACGGGGCTTCTTTTTTTGCGTGTTTCGCTTTGCGGTTGTATAATAAAGGAAACGCCGAACAAGTCCCGCCGCGCCCCTGCCGGGTCTTTTTCCGCCATGCCGCGTCAAAGTGCTTTCGACGTAGCGATGCTACGCCTTCAAGCACTTTTCCTTGCCTGACGATAAGCAGACGCTTAGCGCTTTAGCGCTTAGCGGTCGCTTATGCAAAGCTAAAAATCCCTCGGCAGGGCCACGACTTGACTTATTCGTCGTTTCCTAAAGAGGAATGGCATCAAACATAACGGAGGGATTGCGATGTTTTCTTACACATATCAAACCAAAGGGACTTGCTCGCGGGCGATCGAGGTCGTGCTGGACGGGAAGACGATTCAAAGCGTGTCGTTCGCGGGCGGCTGCCCCGGGAATTTATCGGGCATTTCGAAAATGGTCGAGGGCATGGATATTGACTTTGTGATTGGGAAGTTGGCGGGCACGCGCTGCGGGAACCGCCCGACCTCCTGCCCCGATCAGCTCACCATTGCGCTGCGCGAAGCGTACGCGGCGCAGGAGGGAAAGTAAATGCTGTTCGACAGCCATGTGCACACGGAATTCTCGGCGGATTCGGAGATGAAGGCGCGGGACGCGTTGGCGGCGGCCGAAGCGCTGGGCATCGGGCTCGTGTTCACCGAGCATATTGATTTCAGCTATCAGGGAAAATTGAATTTCGTGTTTTCCCCGGAGGCATATTGGAAGGCTTACGAACCGCTGCGGGGCGATCGGCTTTTCCTTGGCGTGGAACTGGGCATGGTGCCGGGGGAACTGGACATGGCGAAGGCTTTTCTGGCCCGCGCGCCCTTCGACGAGGTCGTCGGCTCGATCCATCTGATCGACGGCGGCGACATTTACGAGCCATCGACGTATGAGGGAAAGACGCAGGAGGAAGTGTATCTGCGCTATTTCGCGCTGATGCGCGACATGGTGCGGCAAAATCCGTACATCGACACGCTGGCGCATATCGACTACATCGCGCGGTACGCGCCCTACGAGCGCCCCGGCATTTCCTGCGAGGTCTGGCACGACGCCATCGACGAGGTGCTGCGCGCCGTGATCGAGACGGATACGGCGCTGGAAATCAATACGCGCCGCTTCGGCGACCGTCTCGCGATGAAGGAACTGGCGCCGATTTATCGGCGGTACGCGGAGCTGGGCGGCCGCGACGTGACCCTCGGATCGGACGCGCACCGCAAGGCGGCTGTGGGCGCCCATCTCGACTTGGCGGCGCAGATGGCCGGGGCGTACGGTCTCGAGGTCGTGGCCTTCCGCGGGCGGAAGCGCGTCAAAGTCGCGTGAGAGAAGAGAAATACGGGTTTGCCTTTCGAGCGGAAAAATGATATGATACCATTTGAGGATTTTGCGGTGGGGAACGCCGCACGGAAGGGGACAAGGAAACAATATGGCGAGAAAGAAAAAGATGTCCATCGTGATAGGGTCGTTCAGCGATCCGGCGAACCAGATTTGGGCGCCGAACGCGCACGCGTTTGAGACAGCGCAGGAAGCGGTGAATTATCTCGGCTCCCGGGATGCTTATTATGAAGATTTCGCTTATGAATTGAAAGTGAAGAAGGAAGATTTGCCCGCCGCGCTGGAGCGCACGGATCCCGCCATCGCGATGGAAGCCTTGGTGCGTGTGCTCCAGATGAATCCCGGCATGGCGATCCGTACGTTCCGTACCATCCGCGAGGCGGAGGCTTTCCTCGACCTGATCGAGCAGATCGCCGAGAAGAAGGAAAAGGAACGCGGACGCGACGCTCGCTCGTTTTGACCGGAGACAAGCAGGAGTTGCCGCGCATAAAAATTTTTTGAGGCAAGATTTCTTGCCTCAAAATTTTGCGATGGGAAACGAGCCGCAAGCATCGTGTGCAAGACAAGGCTCTCGCCGAAACATAAGAGGACTGTATGACAAAAGAGGCTGCCGCAAGAAAAATTTTCTTCTTGCGGCAGCCTCTTTCGGCTTCTATTCGTCTTGCAGGAATTTCGACGGATCGACGCGCATGCGGAAGAGCAGGGGGATCAGCTCCATTTCTTCCAATACGCTGCTGATGGTGTCGGGCGGGTGTTCCCGCAGATCCACGGTGTAGGGCTGGTCCAGCGCGGAGCCGTTCAGGCCGCCGAAGACGCAGATCGTCGGCGTCAGGGTGTGCCCGAGTTCGACCTTTTTGACGATGGCGTAGCCCAGGGTGGTTTTCAGTACGGTGCCGACGGGGTAGAGCGCCACGCTCTCGAAGAAGAGCTGCAAAAGCTCCTCGTCAAACTGCCCCGGCGAGCATTTCGTCATGATGCGGTAAGCGGTGTGGGGCCGATAGGCGGGCTTGTAGGCGCGGGCGCTGGTCAGCGCGTCGTAGACATCGGCAATGGCGACGATGCGCGAGAACGGGTGGATCTGGTCGCCGACGAGGTGGTCGGGATAGCCGCGCCCGTCGAGATGCTCGTGGTGCTGCCCGGCGATGGTGGCGAGCAGGGGCGCGATGGGCGAGGAAAGTGTGCGGAGCTTTTTGCGCCCGGCCTCGGGGTGCATTTGGATGATGTAAAATTCCCGGTCGGACAGATGCTCCGGCTTCGTCAGAATATCCGCGGGAATGATAAGCTTCCCGATGTCGTGCAGCAGGCCGCCCATCACCAAATTGATGAGGTCGGTCCCCGAAAGATTGCAGAGCGAGCCGAGAATCGCGGACAGCACGGCGACGTTGACGCTGTGCCCGAAGGTGTAATTGTCATGCAGGCGAATATCGGTCAGCTGCACGAGGTTTTCTCGGTTTTCCAGCGCGTTCGTCAAAATGGACTCGGCCGTGGGCGCCAAAACGGTCGGATCCAATTCGCCGGTGTCCTCCAGTTCATGGAAGGTGTCGTATACATGGCGAATGGCGTCCGTGCGCGTGGTTTCCTCCAAAACGTCCGCAGGGGGCGAAATGGGATTCCCGGGATTTGCCGACATCACGGAAAGCTCCGGCAGGTTCATTTTCATGAGCCGGTCGATATGCTCCTGCGCGATGGGCATGCCCCGCGAGAGGATGGCTTCGCCTTTTTCGTCGTAAACGCTTTGCGCCGCGACCATGCCGGGCCGCAAGTCTTTTATAAGCAGGTGGATCATGGATGATGCCTCCGCATTTTTGGGATTTGTTTATCAATTCTTTATTATACCCAATTTATCCTGTTACCGTAAAGGGATTCCTTGCCGTCTCCCGACAAATTGGGACTTATTTCTGATGATGCGCGCAAACCTCGATTTTTGTCCGATAAAAAGGGGCTGTCACACGAGGAATTTTCTTCATGCGACAGCCCCAATTTGTTATATGTCGAGCCGTTGGCGGATGCGGTCAATGGCTTTTTCCGTGTCCTCCCGCGCGCCGAAGGCGGTCAGGCGGAAGCAGCCCTCGCCGCAAGGGCCAAAGCCCGCGCCGGGCGTTCCTACGACGTTCGCCTCCCGGAGCAGCTTGTCGAAAAAATCCCACGAGGGCATGTTGTTCGGCGTTTTGAGCCAGATATAGGGCGCGTTCACGCCGCCGAAAACCGAGAGGCCGAGCGCGGACAGGCCTTCGCGGATAATGCGCGCGTTTTCCATATAGTAGGCGATGTTCGCGGCGACCTGTCGTTGCCCTTCGTCGGTGTAAATCGCGGCGGCTCCGCGCTGGACGATGTAGGCGGTGCCGTTGAATTTCGTCGAGTGGCGGCGCGACCAAAGCGCGTTCAGCGGATGGCGGGAGCCGTCCTTCGCCTTGGCGGTCACGGTTTTCGGGATTACGGTGTAGCCGCAGCGCGTGCCGGTGAAGCCGGCGGTCTTCGAGAACGAGCGGAACTCGATGGCGACTTCCCGCGCTCCGTCGATTTCGTAAATGGAGCGCGGGACGTACGGCTCGGTGATGTAGGCGGCATAGGCGGCGTCAAAAAGAATGACGGCGTCGTTTTCGCGGGCGTAGTTCACCCACTTTTGCAGCTCGTTTCGGGAGAGCGTGGTGCCCGTCGGGTTGTTCGGGCAGCAGAGGTAAATCATGTCCGCGCGGCGGTCGGGCAGCGCGGGGGCGAAGCCGTTTTCCTCCGTCGAGGGGAGATAGACGACGCCTTCAAAATGTCCGTCCGCGCCAAGCTTCCCCGTGCGTCCCGCCATGACGTTCGTGTCGAGATAGACGGGATAGACGGGGTCGGTGATTGCGACGATGGCGTCCTCGGAAAAAATTTCCTGGATATTGCCGCAATCGCTTTTCGAGCCGTCGCTGACGAAAACCTCGTCCGGCTCCACCGTGACGCCGCGAGCAGTGTAATTCCTTTCGATGATCGCGTCAATCAGGAAATCGTAGCCCTGCTCCGGGCCGTAGCCGCGAAAGGTTTCCTTTTTCGCCATTTCGTCGACGGCAGTGTGCATCGCCTCGATGGAAACCGCCGGCAGTGGCAGGGTTACGTCGCCGATGCCAAGGCGGATCACGTCGGCGTCGGGATGCTCGTCTCGATAGGCGGCGACGCGGCGCGCGACTTCGGCGAACAGATAATTTCCCGGCAGCTTCAAATAATTTTCATTGACATAAGCCATACGGCATACCTCCGATAAATCAAAATAGGAAGTCACGGGAAATATGATAGCACAATTTTCCCGCCCTTCCTATAGGGATCGTATGTATACATGGGGGCGAGGGGGCGTGGATCAAGGAGTTGTTGGCAGGTAGGCGTGGAAGGCCGCCGGTATGCTGTAGATGTCGGAAAGTTCTTCATGCGTCGCCCAGGTGAGCGGCGGCAACGGGCTGCTTCCGCAGCGCGCCCGTTTCTCGCCGACGGCCTCGGGCGTGTCGGCGAGGCGGATATGCCAGCCGGACAGTTGCCACTCGATATGGGTAAAAATGTGGCGGGCCGCTTTCATGCGGTGCGCGCTTTTTGCAAAGAGCCCGGCGCTTTTGCAGAGCGCGAGGATTTCCGCGCGGCTTTTCTCGCCGGGAAGATTCGGGAATTCCCAAAGCTCCGCCAAAAGGCCGCGCTTCGGGCGCTTGGCGATGGCGAACTTTCCGTCCCGCTCAATCAACAGCACCGTCCGCGGCTCAACGCGCCGCGCCTTTTTGGCCGTCTTGACGGGAAGCTCGGCTTCCAGCCCCTCGGCATGGGCGCGGCAGAGGGCGGCCAGTGGACATTCTTCGCAATGGGCGGCGCGGGGCAGACAGACCAGCGCGCCCAGCTCCATCATCGCTTGGTTGAATTGCCCGGCCTCCTTCGGCATCGCGGCGGCCAGCGCCGCCTCCACCGCGCGCTTTGTCGTGTCGCGCAGGATATCGTCCCGCGAAGCGGTCAGCCGGGCGACGACGCGCAGCACATTGCCGTCCACGGCGGGCACACGCTCGCCGTAAGCGATGGAAGCAATCGCGCCTGCCGTGTACCGCCCGATGCCGGGGAGCGACAGCAGCTCGTCGAAATCGCCGGGAATCGCGCCGCCATATTTTTCCATGACGAGCTTCGCGGCTTTTTTCAGATTGCGCGCGCGGCTGTAATACCCGAGCCCCTCCCAAAGCTTCATCAGCGCGTCGTCGTCCGCGGCGGCGAGGGAAGCGACATCCGGCAGCGCGGCGACGAACCGGGAAAAATACGGCATGACCGCCGCGACCCGCGTCTGCTGCAGCATGATTTCCGACACCCAGACGTAATAGGGCAGCGGACAGTCGCGCCAAGGCAGGGAACGTGCCCGGGCGCGGAACCATTGGAGCAGCGGCTTCGCGATGTTCGGGAGGGGAAAAGGGGCGGAAGTTTTCATTGGCGCTCTCCTTTGCGAATTTTTTCGCTATCATAGCACGCCTTTTGAGGATAAACAAGAAAATCCTTGACAATCGGCGGGCGCGCATATATACTTTTTACTGTTAGCGGTGCGCCGGAGTGGCGGAATGGCAGACGCAGCAGACTCAAAATCTGCCGTAGGCAACTACGTGCCGGTTCAAGTCCGGCCTTCGGCACCACAGAAAACACAAAGCTTCCGAGCGATTGGCCCGGAAGCTTTTTTGTATATTGGCATTCGCCTTATTTGTGGGAAGGATTGGCGTCCTTTTTCCCAAGCACGAAAACGACGGAGGCTTCCGGCTGGTCCAGGATTAAATCGACGGCTTCCTTGCCGCGCTCGCTCAGGGCGTGGTATTTTTTTATGAGGTCGATTTCCGCGAGGCTGACGGTCATGCCGCTCGTGAAATGCTCCTGCCCCGTTACGAGGAACGTCGGGGAAACGGAATAGAATTGGGAAAACTGTAGGATAAGTTCCAATGTGATTTTGCGTTTACGCGAAGGTCGTGACCCAACACGACGCGAACGTCGCGCTTCGCGTGATTGACGGCGCGCTCCAATATGCGCTGAACGAGGTGACGCACGTCGGCGCGTATATCTCGCGCTTGGACTTCACGGAGTCGAACCTCGTAACCGCGAACGAGAACACGGTTTCCTCCGAGTCCACCATCCGCGACGCGGATATGGCAAAAGAAATGATGGAGTACACGAAGGCGAACGTCCTCGCCCAAGCGTCGCAGTCGATGTTGGCCCAAGCAAACCAGAACAGCTCGCAGGTAATGAGCCTCTTGCAATAGTGCTTTTTGGCAACGTCCGTCGATGCCATTTCGACGGGCGTTGTTTTTTCGGCGAAATCCGGTATCGTACCGGCAGAGATTGACGGGCGCGGGGTCGTCCGATATAATAGCAGATAGGAGGATGCAATGGACGAGAAGAGGAAACGGCATACGAAATCCATAGATGAGCTTCGTCCCATCGACGACATTTGCGGTTCGGTTTTCTTTCAGGACAGGAAATGCGTTGAGATTCTTCTGCGGGAAGTGCTGGGAAATCCGTTTTTGGAAATCGAGACGACAGAAGCGCAAAAAGTGGTCCGCAATATTTTTGGGCGCGGCGGGCAGTTGGATGTGCTTGCCTATGATTCCGAGCAAGGGATGTACGATATCGAATTTCAAGAGGAAAAGCCGGGGGCGATTCCCGATCGGGCATTTTTTAATTACGCACTTTTGGCGCAGCACCGCATACAAGCCGGTGTTGCATTCAAGGACTTCCCCTATATACATATTGTGTTTGTCTTGGAGGGGGATTTTTTCAAGTTCAGCAAGCCCGTGGAAAAAATGCGGTTTTTCTTGGGCGACCGGGAGCTGCTTGGCTTGAAGCTTGGCATTGTTTACGTCAACGCGAAGAATCCTGATGTAAATACTTCGTTGGGGCGGGTGCTGCATGATTTGCTTTGCGACAATCCAAGGGAGATGTTGTTGCCGGAGTTTGCAAAGCGGTTGGAAATGATACGGGATCCTGCGGGAAAGGAGAGAGGCGTCATGGGGAAATATTCTGAAATGCTTCAGGAGGAAGCGCGTGAAGATGGCCGCGAGGAAGGACGCAGGGAAGGACGCAAGGAAGGACGCAGGGAAGGAGAAAGCCGCCTTGCCAAGCTGATTTCGTTTCTGCTGAAGAACGGGAAGCAGGACGAGATTGAACGGGCTGCGAGCAACCCGGACAGCTTGCCGGGGATGTACGTCAAGTACGGAATTTCTTGAGGCACGGCGAGGAGAATAGCGTGTTCGGGTGTTTCGGGCAACGCCTGTCGATGGCATTTCGGCGGGCGTTGTTTTTTTGAAAAAATTGTCCCGCTGCGTTCAAAAAAATTTTGGAAACGCCGTTTGCGGCTTTGACTTATGCGGGATTGTCTGATACAATCATAAGTTAGTATTGTCTATCATATCATTAGGAAAGATGTTGAGGAGTGGTTCGGCTTTGTGGGGATTCCTGAAACGCCTTTTGGGTGACAACAACGATAAAGAAATCAAGCGCATGCAAAAGACCGTCGAAAAGATCAACGCGATGGAAGCGGATTTGCAGAATCTGACGGATTCGTCGTTGGCTGCGCATACGGATAAATTCAAGGAGCGGCTCGCCGAGGGCGAGACGCTGGACGATATTTTGCCGGAAGCCTTCGCGGTTTGCCGCGAGGCGTCGCGTCGTGTTCTGGGCATGCGCCATTTCGACGTGCAGCTCATCGGCGGCATGTGCCTGCACGAGGGCAAGATCGCCGAGATGAAAACGGGCGAAGGCAAGACGCTGGTGGCGACGCTGCCCGTGTATCTGAACGCGCTGACAGGCAAGGGCGTCCATATGGTCACGGTCAACGAGTATCTGGCCAAGCGTGACAGCGAGTGGATGGGGCATCTTTACAAGTTCCTCGGGCTGTCGGTGGGACTCATCGAGCACGACCTCGATTTCCCCGCGCGCAAATATGCGTATAGCTGTGATGTGACCTTCGGCACGAACAATGAGTACGGTTTCGATTACCTGCGCGACAATATGGTGATTTCTTCCGACCAGATGGTGCAGCGTGATTTGCATTTCGCCATCGTGGACGAGGTGGACTCGATCCTGATCGACGAGGCGAGGACGCCGCTGATTATTTCCGGGCCGGGGGCGAAATCCACCGAGGTATACGCGCGGATGGCGCAGGCGGTGGCGACGCTCCGGGAGGGCGAGGACTACACGGTGGACGAGAAACAGAAGACCGTCGCGCCAAGCGACGAGTCCGTCCACAAGGTGGAGCAGATTCTCGGCGTGAAGAATCTCTATGCGCCGGAAAATATCGAGTATTCCCATTGCTTCAACGCGGCGCTCCGCGCGAAGGCGATCATGCACCGTGACCGCGATTATGTGGTGCGGGACGGCGAGGTCATCATCGTCGACGAGTTCACCGGGCGGCTGATGTTCGGGCGCCGCTATTCGGACGGCCTCCATCAGGCCATCGAGGCGAAGGAGGGCGTGAAGATTCAGCGCGAGTCCCAGACGCTGGCGACGATTACTTTCCAGAATTATTTCCGCATGTACGAAAAGCTTTCGGGCATGACGGGCACGGCGAAGACCGAGGAGGACGAGTTCCTCAAGATTTACAAGCTGCCTGTCGTGGTCGTGCCGACAAACAAGCCGGTCATCCGCGTGGACGAGCCGGACCTCATTTACAAGACGAAGCGCGCGAAGTACAATGCCGTCGCCAACGCGGTGGACGAGCTGCACGCGACGGGGCGCCCGATTCTGATCGGCACCACGTCGATTACGCAGTCGGAAGAGCTTTCCGCGCTTTTGAAAAAGCACAAGGTTCCGCACAATGTGCTGAACGCCAAGTACCATGAGCAGGAAGCGGAAATCATCAAGGACGCCGGCCAGCTCGGCGCGGTTACCATTGCGACGAACATGGCCGGGCGCGGCACGGACATCATTTTGGGCGAGGGCGTCGCGGAGCTCGGCGGCCTTGCGATCATCGGCACGGAGCGGCACGAGTCGCGGCGCATCGACAACCAGTTGCGCGGCCGCGCGGGCCGTCAGGGCGATCCCGGTTCTTCCCGCTTTTACCTGTCGTTGGAGGACGACCTCCTGCGCCTGTTCGCGTCCGAGCGCATCGCGAAGGTCATGGACAAGTTGGGCATGGAAGAGGACGAGCCCATCGAGCATTCGCTGATTACCAGTTCCATTGAGCACGCGCAGAAGAAAGTGGAAGCGCGGAATTTCGATATGCGAAAGAACGTCCTCGAATACGACGATGTGATGAACCAGCAGCGTGAGGTCATCTACGCGCAGCGCCGCAAGGTGCTGAAGGGCGAGGAGCTTCGCGAGAGCATCATGTATATGATCAGGGAAATCATCAAGTCCGAGATGAACCAGTACGCGAACGAGAAACTGTATCCGGAAGAATGGACACTGGACGGCTTGATCGAGGACGCGGAGAGCATCTACGCGCCGCAGGGCTCTCTGAAAAAGGAAGAATTGGAGGCCATGAGCCGCGACGAACTCGGCGAGACGTTGGAAAAAATCGCCGAGGACAACTACAAGGCGCGGGAGGCGGAGTTCACGCCGGGCGTCATGCGCGAATTGGAAAAGGTCATCATGCTCCGCGTGGTGGACAATAAGTGGATGGAGCACCTCGACCACATGGATATGCTGCGGCAGGGCATCAACCTGCGCGCTTATGGTCAGCGCAACCCGTTGGTGGAGTACAAGATCGAGGGCTACAATATGTTCGAGGAGATGATCCATCAGATCCAGACGGACATTGCGAAGCTCATGTACCGCGTCAGCGTCGTGACCGAAGAACGGCGGCAAGTGGAAGACCGTCTCGCCACGGCCCAGGCGTCCCACGGCGGCGACGTGGAAGCGGCGGAGCAAAAGCCCGTCAAGAAGGCCCCGGTCCGTTCCGAGCATATCGGCAGGAACGATCCCTGTCCCTGCGGCAGCGGCAAGAAGTACAAGAATTGCTGCGGGAAAAACAAGTAAACGATTTTTGGGAAAGGAAGGGGGGCGACGCATGGAATATTGCAAGCTGTACGGGCGGGATAAAAACATCCTCGTTCATATCATGGGGCTCTATGAGGATCGGGACGGCGGCGACCATGTGTCTATCCGCATCGAGAAAGAAAACGATGTCGAGATGTATGCGAAATTTGACCTTCCCGCGAATTTTTGCACCCACGCCTATGGGTTTTCAGAAACGGAACTGATGAAGTTCAAGAAATTTCTTCAAAACAATGCTATGACCATTTGGGACATGGCGAGGGGGAATCTTCGTGCCGAAAGCGTTGGCTGACTTTCTGGGCTATGTGATTTACTTTTGGGTGGCGGACAGGAACGAACCGGTTCACGTCCATGTCGCAAAAGGCGTTCCAGCAAAAGGCGCGACGAAGATATGGATCAAGGCGGACGGGATTGAATTGGTGCATAATGACGGCAAGATTCCGTCCCGTGACCTCAAGAATTTGCTGAATTTCATCAACGAAAACAAAGATGAAATTGTTGTTCGATGGATGGAAGAATTTAAGCACGCGGAATATAAGAATTGATACTGGCAAGGAGGGAGATGCCATGAAACGGAAAATTATGTTGTTTGCGGTCTTGCTTGTTTGCTTGCTGTCCTGCGCGGTCTGCGCGGCGAAGGAAAAGCCGCCGGTTCAGCCTGATGTCGGCGTTGTGATTGTCGGCGGCGCGGACTTCACAACGGCGGATTTCCTGAAAGCCGCCAGCGAGCAGATGGGGGCGGAATATCAGTTGGGGCAGGAACTGCAGCAGAAGCTCGCACTCTTTTGGTATGGCAAGGGCTTTGTCGAGGACCAACCCAAGATGAGCAAGGACGAAATGATCGAGTTCGCGAAATACAGCGGGCTCAAGCGCGTTATCTATGTGACAACGGGAACCCCCGTGGTGGAGAATTCGCAAAGTTTCTTGGCCGGCGCGGTGATCCGCGCGTCCATGAATGCCCGCGTGATTATCATGGAAGCGGACGGTACCATGGTGGATCTTTTCAGCGCGTCGCAGAACGGGGACTCCCGCGCCAGCGAGATGCGCGCGAAGAGGGACTGCTTCAAGAAGGTCATGCGCGAGATCCGGCAGCATATCGAGGAAAGCAAGGGCGGCAAGAAAAAAGCCGCGTAGTTTACAGAGGGATATGGGATCATGCCGATATTGTCCATGTTTTACGGCATTATTGTCCGTATGTATAACGAGGATGGCGGTAAGCACAAATTGCCGCATTTGCACGCGCAATATCAAGAATATAAGATTGTTGTGGACATTGATACGCTGGAAATCATCGAAGGAAATTTTCCGAAACGGCAATACCATCAGCTTTTGGCCTGGATGAGCATCCATCAAGACGAATTGCATGCAAATTGGACGCTTTTGTCTGGGGGCGATGCCGCGTTCAAAATTGAACCGTTGAAATAAAGGGGGATTTTCGTATGAGTGAATTGACCTCTGTGCCATTGCTTGATGTCAAGCCGCTTGCGGATTATCGGCTGGACTTGCTGTTCGCGACGCAGGAGCGGAAGGTATTTGACGTTTCGCCGTACATCAAAGGTTCGTGGTATGGCGAACTTAAAGACCCTGCTTATTTTTCGCAAGTCAGGATTCATCCCGACATGAAAGATACCGTGATGTGGCCGCATGAACAGGACATTGCGCCCCATGAGCTATATGAATTGAGTACAGTTGTATCGTAAATATTTTGTCAGCATATTTTTAAGGAAGTGAATCGTCGATGCTGGAAGAATGGAAGGCACCAATAACGGCTTTGAAGGCAAAGCTGGGCGAAATGGGGTCGTCTCTTTGACGTCGCCTGCAAAGAGGAAAAAATAGCGGAACTGGAATACAAGATGGGCGCGCCCGATTTTTGGGACGACGCGGAGGCGGCGCAGACGCTCAATCAAGAACTGGCCGACCTCAAGGGCGGTGTGGATACCTACAACGCGTTGGTCGCGAAGGCTGACGACCTCCTGACGCTCTGGGAAATGGGCATGGAGGAAAAGGACGAGGCCGTCGAGGCGGATGTGAAAGCCGAGTACGACGCGCTGAAGAACGATCTCCGTTCCTTGGAACTGGAGCTTTTGCTTTCCGGCGAGTACGACGCGAACAACGCGTATCTGGAGCTTCACGCGGGCGCGGGCGGCACCGAGGCGCAGGACTGGACGCAGATGCTCCTTCGCATGTACGGGCGTTGGGCGGAGCGTCACGGTTTTTCCGTTGAGACGCTGGATCTTCAGCCCGGCGACGAGGCAGGCGTCAAGTCCGTGATGCTGTTCGTCAAAGGACATAACGCTTACGGCTATTTGAAATCGGAAAAGGGTGTCCATCGCCTTGTGCGAATTTCGCCCTTCGACTCGAACGCGCGCCGTCATACCTCTTTTTCCGCCTGCGACGTCATGCCGGAGATGGAGGACGCGAAGGAAGTGGAGATCGACATGGACGAGGTTCGCGTCGATACGTACCGTTCCAGCGGCGCCGGCGGCCAGCACATCAACAAGACTTCCTCGGCGGTTCGCATGACGCATCTGCCGACGGGCATCGTGGTCCAGTGCCAGAACGAGCGGTCGCAGATCCAGAACCGCGAGGTGTGCCTGCGTATGCTCCGCGCCAAGCTCTTTGAACTGGAAGAGAAAAAGAAGGAAGAGGAGCGCGCGAAGCTGGAGGGTGTGCAGCAGAAGATCGAGTGGGGCAGCCAGATCCGCTCCTATGTATTCCAGCCCTACACGATGGTCAAGGATCATCGGACGGGCGAGGAAACGGGCAACGTGCAGGCGGTCATGGACGGCGAGCTCGATCCGTTTATTGAGTCGTTCCTCGCGGCGAAGGCGAACCATCAATTTTAAGGTGGGAGATTTTGGTGAAAAAGTTCCTGATGATTGCCGGATTGCTGTTTCTGCTTCTTGCGGGCTTGTCCGAGGCGGCCTTGCCGAGGATTGCCTCGGGGGCGTTGGACATGGCGCTCTGCGACGCGCTGAAAACCGATACGGTGGAGGTGAACGCGCGGACGTTTCCCGCGTGCATGATGCTGTTCGGGCGTGTCGGCAACATCGATGCCGAGGCGGCGGGCGGGATGCTCGGCAATCTCCGTGCCGACAAGCTGACGTTGCACGGAGAGGGCGTCATGATGCCGCCTGATGTGCTGATTAACCGAAACTTCGCAGTGACGGGCGCGGATGTGCTGACATTGACGGGCGTCGTGACGGCGGACGATCTCGCGGACTTTTTGAACCGGGAAATCAAGGAAATCGAAGACGCGAAAGTTACCATCACGAAGGAGCAAGTGTTGGCGGACGCGACCACGAAGATCATGGGGCGCAACGCGGACGTGCATATCGAGGGCGTTTTCTTCATCGAGGACAACACGATCTGCCTGCGGCTGACGAATGTGAAGGTCAAGAAGGTCTTCTTTGGGCGTGATTTGACGGCGAATTTCTTTAACCGTATCGACATTTACGACTTCAATCAGCTCAATATGCCCGTCGAGTTGGACGAGGCAGTGCACGGGGACGGCGAGGTGCTTTTGAAAGCGAGCCGCCATCCGGGGAAAACGTATGGAGACGGCAGGAAGCACGAGACGAACAAGACGGGTGACAAGGCATGAAGTTTCGTTATAATCGGGTGCTGTGCCTCGTGATTCTCGTCGGGCTGCTCGCGTCTCTTGCCATCAATGTGCACCGCTACGAGGCGGAACAGCGGAACATGACGGTGGATTATGCCATCGACTATGAATCGCTCATGGAACTGGCGGAGCGCGAAGGACTGCCCCCGACGAAGGTGCTGGCCGACGCGAAGGCAGCCGGGTTCACCTCGTTGGCGGTCTATGAACGCAACTTCAAGAAGATGAACCTCAGCGGCAAGGCGGCCGCCGTGCCGGGCGCCGTGATTTTGGAGCGGTACGAGAGCGGAGCGCTCGCGAGCGCGGATTGGCGCGCGATGGTCGAGCGCGGCGAAATCGTGGGCACGGAGGTCTATGTGACGGGTCACGATCCGCTGACGTACCGCGAAGTCAAAGAGGATTTGATTCGTCGGCTCGGGGCAGACCGTGTGCGCCCGTTTGTCGCGGACGGCCATGAGGCGCTGGCGGTCAAGGCGCATTATAAATCCCTTGAGAAACTGCACCTCGGCATGCCGACGGACGAAATGCGCATGGTCAACGAGGCGGGCTTTTATGTCATCGCCCGGCCCACCAATTATGTGAAAGCGACGCCGGAGGACGTGGCGGCAATGTTTCACCGTCTCGACGGCATCCACGTTTCGGAAGTCATTTTCTCCGGGAAGGAAGCGCTCGGCGCACCGGGCGCGTTGGATGCCGTAGTGGAGGAATGCAAGGCGCGGGATTTGACGCTGGGCCTGATCGAGGCGCCGACGCAGCTCCAGTTTTACGAGCAAAAAGGGCTATTGGACATCGCGCGGCAAATGGACTACCGCGCGGCGCGCCTTTACTCGATCGCCAAGGACGAGATGGAAAAAATCGCGATTCCCGTCGCCATCGAGCGATGGGTCAACACGGACGAGGAGCGCAATATCCGGGTCGACCTGCTCAGGCTGTTTGAAAAGCCGGAGCTCGGCAAAACGCTTTACGAAACGAATATGGATTATTTCCGGGCGACCCACGACGCATTGGCGGATCATGGCTTTTCCTTCGGCCCCGCCTCATGGTTCGAGCCCTTTGAGCCGTCCCGCGTTTTGCGCGCGTTGGTGATGGTTGGCGTGGCGGCGGTTGGCGTCTTGTATTTGTCGTTGGTGTTGCCATGGCTGAACCGGCGACCGAAAACGGAGCTGCTGCTTTTCGCGGCGGGCGCATTGGTGATGGCTGTGCCCGTGCTGATGGGGCATGGAGGAAAAATCCGTCTGTTGGCTTCGCTTCTCAGCGCGAATCTCTTTCCGTCCATCGCAATGCTCTGGATTCTGGACCGCATCCGGGACAAGGAGCCGGGCGCGGACTGGCCGCTTCCGCGGTTGATCGGCTCGGCGGTTCTCGCGCTCTGGGTTACGGGTGTCCTGTCCTTCTCCGGCGCGGCCTATCTTTCCGGCTCGCTGTCGGATGTCGAGTATTTCCTGGAAGTCAATATTTTCCGTGGCATCAAGCTGACGTTCATTTTGCCGCTCGTTTTGGTGGCGGTGGGCTTCATGCAGCGGTTTGATCTCTTCGGCGGAGCGTTGGCGGAGGGCGAGGACGCGTGGACGCAGATCCGGGACTTGATGGACAGGACCGTCACGGTGAAAATGCTTGCTGCCCTCTTCTTCGTGCTTCTCGCCGGTGTCGTGTTCATTGCGCGATCCGGGCATAATATGGGTATGCCGGTTTCGGGACTGGAGCTTCGCTTCCGGGCATTTTTGGAGCAGGCCATGTATGCGCGCCCACGTTCGAAAGAGCTTTTGATCGGCCATCCGGCGTTCCTGTTGGCGGCTTTTGCTTGGGCGCGGAAATGGCCGTCGATTATCTTCTTCGCGTTGGTGATGGCGGCGACCATCGGGCAGGGATCCATGGTCGAGACGTTCGCGCATATGCGGACGTCGGTGATGATGTCCGTTGCGCGCGGCATCGGCGGCATCGTGTTGGGCGCGGGCATCGGCACGATGCTGATGGTGCTCGCGGAGCTCTGGCACGGGCTTTTCGCCCGCGTGTGCAAAAATAGCGGGAAAGTGTAATTAAAGGAGTTTCAAGCAACGGTATGAATCGGATTGTGGTATCCGGATATTACGGCTCGAAAAACGCCGGAGACGAAGCGATGCTCGCGGCGATGATCGAGGTTTTATCCGATCTGGACCCACAAGTGAATATCACGGTGATCTCGGCTGACCCGGAGGACACGGCAAGACGGCATGGCGTTCACGCCGTTTCGTGGCTTTCGCCGGGCGATATCATCGGCGCCCTGCGCTCCGCCGACCTTCTCGTGTCCGGCGGCGGTTCGCTTTTGCAAAACGTGACCAGCGGGCGGAGCCTTTACTATTACCTCGGCGTGATTTGGCTCGCGGAGCGTCTCGGCGTTCCCGTCATGCTTTACGCGCAGGGGATCGGCCCTGTCTGCGGCGGCCTCGCGCGCTCGCTGATGCGTCGTATCGCGGGCGGCGTGTCGCTGATTACGGTGCGCGATCACGGCTCTTTTGAGGAAATCGGGAGCCTCGGCATCACCCGGCCCACCGTGGAGGTCACGGCGGATCCGGTACTGGCCATTCACCCGGTCGACCTTGGCATCGGGCGCGGCATTTTGAAGCGGGCGAAGGCGGACGGAGCGAAGCCCGTGGTCGGCGTTTCCGTGCGCGAGTGGCGCGGCTGGGAGCATTACAAGCAGGCGATAGCCGAAGCGGCAGACCGCGTAGCGCAGGAGTTGGGAGCGCGGGTCGTATTTTTTCCGATGCAGGTCCCGGAAGACGTGCGGACGGCGGAAACGATCGCCGCGCGGATGAAAACGAAAGCGACGGTGTTGACCGATGAATTCACGACCAGCGAGCTTTTGTCCCTCGTCGGGAATTTTGACTTGTTGCTGGCGGTGCGGCTCCATGCGTTGATTTTCGCGGGTGTCATGGGTGTCCCGATGGTGGGCGTGTCCTACGACCCGAAGATCGACCGGTTCCTCGGCTCCATCGGCGAGACGGCGGCGGGCAATCTCACCGACGTGACGGCGGACGCGGTGATGGACAAGGTGCGCGACAAATGGGCGCATCGCGCGGAATTCCGAAAGAAAAACGCGGAGCTTCTCGCCAAGCTGCGCCGCTTGGCCGCGCGCAACGCGGAGCTCGCGCTGGAGTTTTTGGAAAAGCAGAAGAAACGATAATCGAAGAATCACAAAGGGGGCTGCCGCAGGAAGATATTTCCTTCCTGCGGCAGCCCCCTTTGTGTTGTCCGGGCATCGCTTGCGGCGAATCCATCCCTTGTCTTGCAAGTGATTTTTTCCGGCTCGGTTTTGCCATAAAAATAAGGCTTGGCGAATACCGACCACCGACCGCCTAGGACGTGGCGGTTGGATTTTTAAGTTGCAGGATTTTTGAAAACGGTGTCGAAGTGTAAACAGAATATTATAGGGATCAGCCATGCAGCTTGTTTCTTTTCATCCATACACGAATACGCATTTCATACCAGAACCTAAAAAATCCTAACTGCGATTAGCATAAGCATGAAATGACCACCCTAAACCTTGCGGGAGGATTCTTGTGGAGAATTTGATTGATATTCGCGATTATCCGGTGCGGGACGTGTTGAAACTCCTGCTGAAGGACAAGTCCACAAAAAAGAATATCCTTTTTGCTACCGACGCTTACGACGGTATCGTGCCGGAAGAGCCAATCACCGAAGCGGTGCTGCTTGGCTTCGATGCGCTGGCGATCCAGCCACGGGTCAAGAAAAGCCTCGACGCGCAGGCCGCCCGGACACGCAAGAAAGGCGAGGTCTTCACCCCCGTTTGGGTCTGCAACAAGATGAACAACCATTGCGACGCGGAATGGTTCGGGCGAGGAAATGTTTTCAATGTGGAATACGGTGAGGACTGGATGCCTACGGCGGGCGTGATTCCCTTCAAAAACGCGAAGGGGTGGAAAAAGTATGTGGATTCCCGCCGCCTCGAAATTACCTGCGGCGAAGCGCCCTATATTGTGTCCCGTTACGACGCCGCCACGGGCGAGCCGATAGGCGTGGAGCGGCGCGTCGGCATTCTCGACCGAAAGCTCCGCGTTGTCAATGAGAATGTGGCGAGCGAAAATGAATGGCTGACGTGGGCGACCCGCGCCTATCAAAGCGTCTACGGCTACGAGTTTCAAGGAGACAATCTCCTGATCGCCCGCATCAATCTCTTGATGACTTTCGTCGACAATATGCGCTTCCGTTGGGACAGGCAGCCGACACTTTCGGAGCTCAAAAAACTTACGAATGTGATTGTTTGGAATTTCTGGCAGATGGACAGCCGGACGGGGGCGACGCCGCTGGGCGCTCCGCCCGAAGACAACGGGCAGCTTTCCCTTTTCGAGGAATTGACGACGGACGCGCCGAAGGGAACGCCGTGCAAGGTGTATAATTGGCGAAGCCGGAAGTCCATGACGTTTGCGGAGCTGAAGGAAGGGATGATCGGTCCCAAAAAACTTTGATATGCAGACGCAGCGCAAGAACGAACAGGAGGTGTACCGTATGTTAGCGGTAAATGGTTATTATGACGGGGGCGTTTTTCATCCGATGGAGAAGCTGAATGCAAAAAAATATCAGCGTGCCATCATTACGTTATTGGACGATTTTGCAGAAATCAAGCGGGAGACCAAAGAAGTGCTCGGCGGGAAAACAACGAGCGCATTTGGAATCGCAAGCAAATACGCGAATCCTGACCTGATTCCGCAGGAAGAGGGCGCTTTTGCGAGAGCGATGGTGGAAAAGCATGAAAACTACGAAAACCATAATTGATGCCCATGTCATTTTACGGTATTTGCTGAACGACAGCCCGGAAATGTCCGCAACGGCAAGGAATATGGTCCAAAGCGGGACGGCAACTTTCCCCGAAGTTGTCGCAGAGGTCGTCTATGTGCTGCTGAAGGTTTACAAAGCGAGCTGGGAGGATATTGCGGCGTACATCCAAACGGTTTTGGACGACGTGGAAGTGGAACGCAAGGACATCATGCTTAGAGCCGCTGTGCTGTTCGGCGAGTCGAGCCTCGACTTTGTGGACTGCATCTTGCTTGCCCATCACGAGGTCGACAATGCGAATGTGTTCAGCTTTGACAAGAAGCTGAACCGTCGGATTGCGCGCCAATAGGCGGATGGCAAGAAACCAAAAGGAAGGGCGACTCTTATGAAAAATTTTTACTCCGAGATTGACGAGATTACCTTAACATTCAGCGATATAAACACTACCCCTTACGGAATGGAGTATATCCGCATTTATTTCGAGCGTCCGACGGAAAACGGCTTTGACTTTTTGGAATCCACGATTCCCTCCCTCCATGTCAAGGCACGGGCAGGATTCACCGACGCGGAAGTCGAGGATTTTCTTCATTACGCGCAGGCAAACGCCTTTTTGATGTGGGATATTGCCCGTGAGCATGCCGAAGGAGGGGATTTTTTTGCCGCAAGTGTGTAGATTTTTGGTTATTTGTTTTTCTTTTGGTCACGGGAGAACAACGAGCCGGTTCATGTCCATGTGTGCAAAGGCAAGCCTCATAAAGACGCGACAAAAATCTGGATGGAAGAAATGCCGTGACTAGAGCATAACAAAAGCGGCCTTCCCGCCCACGACTTAAGCCGCATTATGCAATGGCTGGCAGTGAACCGTGATTATGTCATGGAGAAATGGGACGAACATTTTGATTGATTTCTTTGCATTGACAAAGGAGGGGCGGCTGCGATGAGGCTTGATTTTGTGATTGGGAACTCGCCGTATCAGGAAGAAAGAAGACAACAATCAATTAGCGAGACACGTTCTGCAACAAAAAGAAAATCCCGTGAGAATTTCCACGGGATTGCTTTTTTAGGTTATGCCTTCCATCTCTTTCACATAGTCTACGAATTTTCTAATCGTCCAAATGTATGATTGCTTTTCCTTTGGATATGTTTTGATGTAAGGGCTGGGGACGACAAGGATAACTTTCTCGGCTTGCATTTCGTCCATTTGCGCAGAAGAAATCCCTTGTTGCATCGTGCAAAGATACTTGTTTTTATCGCGTAAGCGGTTTGCTTCATTGAGAATTTGGCGCCATCTGTCTTTGCAAGTCGTTTTTGCGGCGAGTGTGCAAAGATTCTCGACGGAGAAAGTCATGTTGTGATACGCTTCCTCCGAAGGGAAGAGAAAATCGGGCTTTTTGTTTCCTTCCGTTACAGCTTGTGCAGTATAACGGATTTTGTTCTCGTCGAAAATTGCGGAAAGATGATGCTCCAAGCTCTTTCCAGCTCGACTTTTGCGTCTGTTTAGGACTTGGTTCGCCATTGAAATGAAGTCATCGACGGATTGAAAGCCACGTGAAACGGTATCTCCATATCGAGCGTGTTCAATAGCTCTAAACAACGTATATTCTTCTTTTGTCCACCGAAGAAGAATATCGTCTGGATTTGTAATCGTTTTTTGTGGTTCGAGTGTACCTTGTCTTGAATCATTCTTGCAGCCGCTGACATTTCGTATGAGGAAGGAAAATCGACGGCCAATCCGGCGATAAATTCCTCTATGGCCTTTCGTTCTTTGACTTCCGGGTTGACGCGATGTAATGAGATTAGCCTATTGGTTTCTGTTGGCGTCAATCCGAAGGAATCTAAGAACTCCTGAATATCTTCGTCCGTATTGAAAATAAAACCTTGATAATTGTTTTCAGACTCCTGTACCATAACAAAAAGTGCGCCT
The DNA here is from genome assembly GCA_017480545.1 of Schwartzia sp. (in: firmicutes). Taxonomy (GTDB): domain Bacteria; phylum Bacillota; class Negativicutes; order Selenomonadales; family Selenomonadaceae; genus RUG12372. The sequence continues at coordinate 25,689 of JAFVAI010000063.1, forward strand.
GTATATTCCGGGCGCAAAGGAGAAAGGCCTTTACCGAAGCGGGTTATGCGAAGTTCTTTCTTGCTCTCGTACCAAGTGATAGTACAACTTGAAGTATAGTCATCCTGCCACTTTATTTTTCCATCACGTTTTAGGATATGGTTTTCTCGCATCTCCTGTTTTGTGAAAAACATGGAACTTGCAGAAATTGAAATCAAAATCCCCGATTGGTGTCCTCCCGTTTCTCCACTGTCATTGGCTGACAAGAATTTGCAAAATGAATATTCATTTGCCAAAACTGCGTCGATTGCTTTTGTAATTAATTCGTTTATCATGTCATTATCGCCTCCGGAACAGAATAGGAAATCTTTTTCGTTTTGTGGAGTGGCCTTTTGCCTGACGTAGCAGATTCCGCAAAGATAGTTTTCTTATCTTGTAATGGATTGTGATTGTCTAAATGCGTCACTGTTTCAACAACGAGTTTCGCTACGTTGCTCATAAGCGGTACAACCACCGAATTTCCAAATTGCCTATATGCTTGTGTGTCAGACACGGGGATTTTGAAATTGTCAGGAAAACCTTGAAGACGCGCACACTCGCGGGGTGTCAATCGTCTTGGATTTTTCTCGCCTTGGGCAATCAAAATTTCCGATCCGTCTTTGTAATAACGTGCAGAAAGCGTCCTTGCAATCCCATCAGGAGCGGCAATACCGTAACCGAAACCATGCCCTGCTGCTTTGTGTTTTTTTGCGTAGTTTTGAAGATAGTTCCACAGTTTATCGGAAAGCGTGTATTTTTTTTCTACGTCCATTTCTAAAATATCGCGCATAACGGGCTTGGAGGAAACCGGCGCAAGATCGAAATTGAATGTTGCCGTATTTCCGTAGCGTTTGCGGTCAAAACCTACAATCAAGATACGTTCCCTGTGTTGAGGAACATAGGCTTGTCCGTCCAAGACTTTATAAAAAATCCTATAATCAAGTTCGTCGAGGGATTCTGTAATGACCCGAAAAGTTTTGCCGCGGTCGTGGCTGCAAAGGTTTTTTACATTCTCCAGCATAAAGGCTTTGGGGCGTTTTTCCTTTAAGATGCGACAAATATCGAAGAATAACGTGCCTTGCGTCTTGTCCTCGAAACCCGTTGAGCGTCCAAGACTGTTTTTTTTGGAAACACCCGCGATGGAAAAAGGTTGGCACGGAAATCCTGCGACAAGAATGTCATGGTCGGGAATAGATGCTGCATCTACTTTTGTGATGTCCCCATCCGGCTCTTCGTTGAAATTGGCAAAATACGTTTGACGGCTGTATTTGTTCCATTCGCTGGAATAGACGCAACGGCCTCCTGCCTGTTCATAAGCGATTCGCATTCCACCGATTCCAGCAAACAAATCAATAAAAGTAAAACTGCGATTGTTAGAGGGTTCTTCTTTGCGTTGTTTCTTTAGGTACTGAATAACCGCAGTCGAAACGAAATCCTGCATGGACGAATTGTTTTTCACAGTGTATTCGGCTGCCGCCTCATAAACTCTATCATTTAGTCGTATATGTATCTGCTTCATCGTTGAGGTTCCTCCTTGGTAAAATCATATACCGAATTTAACCCAATTATAGCAGATGCTTGTTCGGTTTTCAAGACTAAAGGGATAATTTTGGTATCAATTTGTTCCCGTACAAAAGCTGGCGGATTACTTCGACGAGAAGAGCGTGGAGGATATCTTCGACTACATTCCGCCGCAGAAGACGAACCAAATTTTCACGCCGAAGGACGTCGTCAAGAAAATGGTGGATATGCTGGAGTTGGAGAACCCCGGCTGCTTCGACGAGCCGGACAAGACTTTCGTTGACCTTTACATGAAGTCCGGGCTCTATATCACGGAGATCGTGAAGCGGCTCTTCCAAAGCAAGAAAATGAAAGAAGCGTTCCCCGACGAGAAGGAACGCCTTCGCCATATTTTTAAGAATCAGGTGTACGGGCTCGCGCCGACGGAAATCATCTACAAGATCGCCACGAGCTATATCCTGGGCTTCGACGAGAGCCTGAAACTCCATGAAAGCGAGCATAATTTCCGCCAGCTTGACGCGCTTCCTTACGCCAAGGCGGGGACGCTGGAAAAGAAACTGGACGAGGTTTTCGGGAAGCCCCTCAAAAGGGCATGAATAAAATGAGCCGCCCTATCGCCAAAACGGCGATTGGGGCGGCTTTTGACTGTGGCGGGGCAAGGGCTGCGGTTTTCGCGGGGCCTGTTGGTTTTGGACGCAAAAAAGGAGCCTTTCGGCTCCTGTGTTTCTGGTGCCCAAACAGCGACTCGAACGCTGGACCCCCACCATGTGACGATGGTGCTCTAACCAACTGAGCTATTTGGGCGTTGCAGAAGATAATAGAAGGGCTGGCGAGCCAGCCCGTGTTTCCGTGGTGCGCTGTGCAGAAATCGAATCTGCGACCCCCACCATGTCAAGGTGATACTCTAACCAACTGAGCTAACAGCGCATTTGCAACATAGATTATTATACATGAAGACGTTCCATTTTGCAATAGGGTATAGAAAATATTTTTACCATTGGGACTTTCGCCTTTTTTTCAGTCTCGGTTGTCATGATATTGGCCGTAACGAAAGGATGTGACTCGATGCTTCGTTTTTGGCTGATTGTGGCTCTCGTGTTGGGAACGGTCATGGGGCTTTCCTGGTGGTCGCTGGGTTTTGTGCTGCCGACGCGGTGGCTGGCGCGCGTCCGCGTCGCGACGGCGGTGTTGGATGTGGCGTCGCTCGCGATTTTTTTCGCCGCGCTTCGCTGGCACACTGCCGTGCCGGAGGACGTGAAGCGTACGGCCATGATCGTGTTCTCGATGTATTGGATGGCAAAGCTCCTCTTTGTCGCCTTTGTGGCGATTGCCTGTCTCGCGCGGAGCCTGTATCGGTGCGTCTCGGCGCCGGGGGCGGACGGCGCGCCGCCGGACCCGGCGCGGCGGCGGCTCTTAAAGGGGGCGGCGGCGATTCCGGGCCTCGCGTTGGCGGGGGGCGTTTACGGAGGCTCGGCGGGACGGACGCGGGTTGCCGTGAATACGATAGACGTTCCGATTTCCGGATTGGGCTCCGGGTTGGACGGCTTTCGGATCGCGCAACTCAGCGATATTCATCTCGGCCTGTTTTTTTCCCTTGCGGAATGGCGGGCGC
>JAFVAI010000064.1 GCA_017480545.1 Schwartzia sp. (in: firmicutes)
CCAGTTCGACTCTGGGTGTCGCCTCCAGAGAATCAATCCCGGAGCAGGTCTCCGGGATTTTTGCTTTTTGTATGGAATTTTTATAGGAAGGAATGATGGCAATGGACGCGGGACTGCCGATCGCGGTCTTTGACTCCGGTATGGGCGGCGTCAGCGTGTTGCGCGCGCTTCGGGCGCATCTGCCCCATGAAAATTATCTCTATTTCGGCGATTCGGCAAACGCGCCTTACGGCGTCCGCCCCTACGATGAGATTCTGGAGCTTTCCCGCGCGGCGGTCGCGCATCTTGTCGGCGAGGGCATCAAGGCGCTCGTCATCGGCTGCAATACGGTGACCAGCGTCGCGGCCAAGACGCTTCGCGCGGAGCATCCAAACCTGATCATCGTGGCGACAGAGCCGGCGGTGAAGCCCGCCGCGTTGGCGAGGCCCGGCGGAACGATTCTTGTGATGGCGACGGACGCGACGGTGCACGGCGACAATTTTCTTTCGCTTGTCCAAAGGTACGGGGATGAGGTGAACATCGTGAAATGCCCTTGTCCCGGCTTGATGGAGTTCGTCGAGCGGGGGGAGACTGATTCGGAAGCCCTGCGCGTGTATCTGCGGAAACGGTTCGAGGTATTGGGCGGCGTGAAGCCGGACAGCGTGGTGCTCGGCTGCACCCATTATCCCTTCATCAGCGGCGCGATTCGCGCGGTGCTCGGCGAGGATGTGGCGCTGTTCGACCCTGCGCCGGGCATCGCGCGGCAGGCGAAGCGCCGGCTCGCGGCGGCGGGGCTTTTGAACCCGCAGGCGGGCGAAGGGGAAATCCGTTGGGAAAACAGTTCCCCCGACCCGAAGATGATTGCGCTTGGAAAACGGCTCTTGGTCAGGCATTGATTTTAATAGCCGGAGCAATCATTTGGGATGACGAAGCGGGGCATACTGATTTTTTCGCCGTTTTATGCTGCCACTATACAAGAGGAGACCGACATGCGCAACCTTGAAAAAGACGAAAGAGAAATGGCCGAGCGGCGGGAGCGGATGCTGACCGTCGGCTTCCGCATCTTCTCCGAGAAGACCATCGAAGTCGCCACCATGAAGGAGATCGCCAAAGCCTGCGGCCTCGGCTACAAGACCATGTTCCGGTATTTCGGGACGAAGACCGCCCTCGTCATCGCCATCGGCGCGGATATATGGAAAAAATACGCCGTCAAGGTGGAAGAGATGTATCAGGCCCGGGGCGGGAACGCCATGAACGCCGCCGAAGAGCTGGAATTTTTCCTCGACTGCTTTCTCGACCTCTACCAAAACCACAAGGACATCCTGCGCTTCATCCGCAATTTCGAGACCTACATCCGGCACGAGAACGTGTCGAAGGAGGACATACAGGTTTACAACAGCGTCGTGGACGGCTTCGCCCGGAAATTCCACGTCGTGTACCAAAAGGCGGAGCAGGACGGCACCCTGAAGGTCGGGCTGCCGGAAACGGAATTCTTCGCCGCCATCCTGTATATCATGCTGTCCGCCACGGAAAAATTTGCGGAGGGGTTGGTCTATCCGACGGAGCAAGAGGAGGATCAGTCAAAGAATCTGGAGCTCCTGAAAAACATGATCCTACGAACGTATCGTGCCTGAACACGAAAAAATTTTTTATCTATTGCGACACTCGGAGAGTCGTGGTAAAATGATGACGATGATTGAGATACTCGAAGGGTCATGATGAGGCCGACGAAAAACGGCAACAAAAAAGCCCCACGCCAAGCAGTCCACCGGACGGCTGCGGGGGCAAAAAGCTCCATCTTCAAAGGCACTTTTGGATCATGGTCTCATCCTGCACCGCGAGATCCAAAAGACGCGCCATGACTCTCGTTCCGTATTTTTCGGCGGTTCGCATAGTGTCGGGCAGAACATAGAGCGGCGCCAAAGGTTCCAAGACAGGTTCGTTTGCTTTCGCCCGCGCGGCGTTCCGCTTCCTGACGATGGCGGCCACCTTTTCAAGTTCTTCGTCCGTCAATGGCGGGCAGTCCTCGTCATAGACGATGGGAGCCTTGTCCATTTCTTCAAGTTCTTTTAGCTGCTCCTGCGTCAAAGGTTGGTCAAAACGGATAAATTTACGAACGATTGCCAATGTAAGCACCCCTTTCCCTTTCATTTGCTTTTCGCGCGGAAATGATTCGTGTCGCGTCTTCCCTGTCCGTACAGATGACGAGGAGCAATTTCTTAACCATGCCGATTACCTTATAGCGCAACTCATAGTCACTGTGCCCTTCATCGGGCAACTCGATATGTTCCGGGTCGAGAAACACGTGCGCGGCGGTTTCAAAGTCCACATGGTGCTTTTTCCGGTTCAGCTTTTCCTTTTCATCGTCCTACTCAAACGGGATGCCTGAAATCGTTTTCCTCACCCAACATCACCTCATGCCTATATCATACCTTCCCGCCCCCAAAAAGTCAAACCGCCGTGAAAGGAGCAATGCAATATGAAAAAACACAAAACCACGCGCCGCGCCCTTCGGGGCAGGAAATATGCCGCGCTGGCGCTTTGCGTCTCGCTGTGGATGGCGGGCGGAAGCGTCGCGGGGGCGGAGAACAGCGGCGGTAACGAAGATTGGGGCAATACGTACAAAGGCAACAATGGCACGCTCAACGACAACGTAGTCGTGTATGATACCGATATTATCCGCAACGGACGAGTCGGCGTACATGTTTACGGCGCGCAAGATGGTTCTTCCGCTAACCAGACCGCCACAAACAACAAGGTCACCATCGACGGCAACGTGGATCTTTTTTCCTATAATAAATTTGTGGCGGGTGCATTCTTGGGTGGAAGCGGCGGCCATGCCGACGGCAATTTTGTCGTCATCAACAGCGGCACAATCGCTAAGGTCGCTGGCGGCTATTCTAAAGGCAACGATGGAGCTACCGCCAGCGGCAATCATGTCACTATCAACGGCGGCACCATCACCGGCATCGTTTCTGGCGGGTGGCTTTACAATGATGGAACTGCTGCGGACAACGAAGTCAAACTGAACGGGGCGTCGATTCAGGGAGATGTTTACGGCGGCTATTCAGAGCATGGAACAATCACTTGCTCCGGCAACACGCTGAATCTTTCCGGCGTGAACACCGTCGGCGGGAGTGTGCAAAATTTCGAGACCGTCAGTCTCGATTCGTCGATGGCATGGGACACGACGAAGACGGTGCTGACGGCGAACAGCTTTGCAAATATGGATAAACTCGACGTGTCGGCGTTGACGGGGAAGGCAACCACCATCGGCACGATGACGCTTTTGCAGGCAACGAATGACCTGCCGACATTCACGCTGTCCACCGGAGAAGCGATCACGACAGTGGGCGTGATCGTGAAAGAGCAGCGCAGTACCGAAAGCGGCGTAACCCTCGGCTACGCCCCCCACACCGTCGCTCTCGGAAGCGACAGCAAAACCGTCACTTACACCGTAGCGAATGACAATGCGGTTTCCAGCATTGCTTTCGGCGAAATGACTTGGGGCACAGGACGAACAGCGACAGGCTACGACTTCGCGAACGTGACAAATGCGAATATCCAAGCGGCGGGCCTGACATTCGCGAACCCCGAAACGATTTCTGCGGGCAATAATATGACGCTGCTCTCGGGCGCAACCGGACTGACGGCGGGGACCGACATCGCCCACACGCAGACTTTCACGAAGGACGCCAACGGCGCGACGCTCTCGGCGACACTCTCCGGCAACGTGATTCGCGCCACGGCGGGCGAAATCGGCTACGAGGCGACGGGCATGACCCTCGACCGCGTGAGTCTCGCGAATTGGGACGGCACGACAAGCGCGAGCGTCCCGGCGGGTTGGACGGCGAACGCGGCTGGCGTCGCCGTGGCGACGGACAGCATGGCGAACCTGCCGACGCTGGACGCGGGGATGTCGCAAACCATTTTGGCGGCGACGGACGGCTTTTTCACAAGCGCAACCATCAGCGGCGCAAACATTTGCCAAGCCCACGCATTCACGCCCGAAACACAAAACGGCATCACCCTCTCCGGCACGCAGGAGAAAGGCGTCACGACGGACGAGGGCAAGACCGCGCTCATTTACAAGGTCGGCGCGAAGGATGTGGGGACGGTCGCCCTCGGCGCGGCGGACTTCGCGAAGGACGCGACGCTTTTCGACGGCGGCGACGCGGCCTACAACTACGCGAACGCGGCGCTGCATACGGACAGTTTCTCCGTTTCCTTCGCGCATCCCGAAACCATTGCGGCCAATGACCGCATGACGCTCCTCGCGGCGAACGATACCCTGCAGGAGATTTCGGAGCAGACGAAAACAAGCGCCTATGCGGGCTATGAACCCGTGGAGGGTGTCACCCTTGACGGCAAAATCACGGGGAGGCTCGCGAAAAGCGGAAACAGCATCGTCTATGCCGCCACGGAAAACAAGGCGACGAAGCTGGCCTTCGGCACGGTGGCTTGGAAGGACAGCGGCGCGCTGTTCGACCACGGCACGGCCTTGACAAATGTGTCGTTTGCGGGCGCGGATGTCGATACCTCGTCCATCTCGTTTTCGGGCGTTGAGGAACTGGCGGCGAACAAGACCATGACGCTCGTCTCGTCCTTCGGCGCGACGGTGGGCGCCATCACGGGCGACAAGTACAAAATCGGCTCCGTCTTTGAAGGGACGGGACGCGCGTCCCTTGTGGACAGCGACAGCGACGGCGTGAAGGACGCGTTGGTCTTTGCCACGGCGACGGGCAACGTCTCGGACGGCAGCGGAGACATGCCCAACGGCGGCGATATACCGGGCGGCGGCGATATACCTAGCGGTGGCGATATACCTAGCGGTGGCGATATACCTAGCGGTGGCGATACGCCGAGCGGAGGCGATACGCCGAGTGGCGGCGATACACCGAGCGGTGGCGATACACCGAGCGGCGAAGACACGCCGAGCGGCGAAGACACGCCGAGCGGCGGAGACGTGCCGGGCGGCGGGGATACGCCTAGCGGCGGCGATATACCTGGCGGTGGAAACACCCCAAGCGGAGACGACACGCCAAACGGCGGCGAGAGCGGCAACGGGGGCGGGCTGGCCTTGCAGGCGCAGACGCACAACGCCGTCATGGGGACGCAGGCGGGCTTGGCGGCGCTGGCGGCGGGCAGCGACTTCATCGGCGCGGCGGCGGACGGCCTCACGCAGGCGGCAAACATCGGCGCGGACGGCATTTCCACTTTCGCGCAAATGGGAGGCGGCTCGGTGCGCCAAGAGACGGGCAGTCATGTGGATGTGAAGATGTGGAACGCGATTCTCGCCCTCGGCCACAAAAACGAGAAAGAGAAGAGCACGACACAGTATGGCGTATTCTTCGAGTACGGCACGGGCAACTATACGACCCGCAACGGAGCGGAGCGCGGCGATGGGAGTGTGCGCTATACGGGCGGCGGCATCCTTGCGAAGTGGACGGCGAAGCATGGCTTCTACGTTGAGGGGAGCTTTCGCGCGGGAACGGTCAAGGACGACGCGCGGAACGTCATGCGTGACGCGGCGGGCGCACCGTACAGCTACGAGACGAGCGCGGGCTATTGGGGCGCGCACCTCGGGCTCGGCAAGGAGCTCAACCTTGGCGGGAACACGTTGGATATTTACGGCAAGTATTTCTGCAACCGCAAAAACGGCGTCAGCTTCGAGGCGGGCGGCCACTACGACCTCGACGCCGTGACGAGCAGCGTCCTTCGTGTCGGCGCGCGCTGCACCATGAAGCGCGACAAGTGGAACCTTTACGGAGGCCTCGCCTATGAGCACGAGCTGGACGGGAAGGCAAGAGGCACAGCGGGCGGCGTCCCCATCCGCGCGGCGGATACCGGCGGCGGCAGCGTCCGGGCGGAGCTCGGCGCGACCTTCGCCCCGTACAATTCCCCGTGGAGCCTCGACTTCAACGTGACGGGATTTGCGGGAACAAAGCAAGGCGTGACAGGCGGCGTGAGGGTGGCGTTTATGTTCTGATACGCATCTATACTCTGTGTGCACAACGATTTTGATCATGAAGCAAGAACGGCAATTTCAGAAAATTATAAATTGACAATCGTAGTAAAATACGGTATGCTGATTCTTAGGATAAGGAGTTCTCCATATCCTAAGGCAACGCCGAACAAGTCCCTTCGGCCCACGCCGGGTCTTTTTCCGTCATGCTGCGTCAGATGCCGTTCGACGTAGCGATGCTACGCCTTCACGGCATCTTCCTTGCCTGACGATAAGCAGACGCTTAGCGCTTTAGCGCTTAGCGGTCGCTTATGCAAAGCTAAAAATCCCTCGGTGTGGCCTCGAATTGACTTATTCGTCGTTTCCCTAAGAATTTTTTGTTGATGAGGGAAAGGGGTAGAGATGATGAATCTGAACGAAGAAGCACTTCAAGTGCATAAGGAACATAACGGGAAACTCGCAACGGTGCCGAAGGCCAAGTTGGAAGACGCCCATGATTTGAGCGTCCTGTATACGCCGGGCGTCGCGGAGCCGTGCCGGAAAATTCGCGAGGACAAGGACCTTTCCTTTGATTATACCTGCCGCGGCAACATGGTCGCGGTCGTGTCGGACGGTACCCGTGTGCTCGGACTCGGCAACATCGGACCGGAGGCGGGCATGCCAGTCATGGAAGGAAAGTCCGTGCTTTACAAGACGTTTGCTGACATCGACTCGGTGCCTATCTGTCTCGACACGACGGACAAGGAAAAATTCGTCGAGGCTGTGCGCTATTTGCAGCCGAGCTTCGCGGGCATCAATCTGGAGGACATCGAGTCGCCGAAATGCTACGATGTCGAGGATGAGCTGATCGAGAAAATGGATATCCCCGTGTTCCATGATGACCAGCATGGAACGGCTATCGCTTGCTCGGCGGCGGTGACGAACGCGCTTCGCTTCGTGAAAAAGGACTTCCGCACGGCGCGCATTGTCATCAATGGCGTCGGCGCGGCGGGCTCGGCGATTGTGCGGCTCCTGCTTTCTCTCGGCGCGGAGAACATTGTCATGGTGGATGCCATGGGCATCATGTATGACGGCATGGAGACCGGGGCGTTGAACCGCATCCAGCTTGACCTGTTGAAGCGCACGAACCAGGACAAGATTCGCGGCAATCTGTTCGATGCCGTGCACGGGGCGGACGTGCTGCTCGGCGTGTCGCGGCCGGGGCTTTTCATCCCCGAAATTATCCAGAGCATGAACAGCGATTCCATCGTATTCGCGATGGCGAACCCGATTCCGGAGACGAGCTACGACGCCGCGAAAGCGGCGGGCGCGAGGGTCGTCGGCACGGGGCGTTCCGACTCGCCGAACCAGGTCAACAATGTGTTGGTGTTCCCCGGGCTGTTCCGCGGCGCCATCGACGTGCGCGCGCGCAAGATCAACGAGGCGATGAAACGCGCGGCAGTTCACGCGATCGCGGATCTGATTCCCGAGGACGAACTGCGCGAGGATCACATCATTCCGGGCGTTTTCGATCCGAATGTGGCTCCGGCAGTCGCCGCCGCCGTGGCGAAAGCCGCGATGGACACGGGCGTCGCCCGCATCAGCGTCGATCCGGAGGAAATCCGCCAGCGCACGACAGAGCGCACGGCAAAGCTGCGCGAGTTCATCAAGACGATACCTTGATGGAAATAAAAGCATAAGAAATGACAAAAACCTTTCGGAGAACAGCGCGTTTTCCGAAAGGTTTTTTGTACCCTCTGTTTTCGCCTTGCCGAGCCTTTGAAAAATTTTGGGGCAAGGCTTTATACTTATCTCAGACCAAAATTTTAAATAAAATTTTGACCTGAGATGCGCCTGCTTCGCAGGCTACAGCCGCGCTAAAGCGCGTCTGATGTCTCATGCTCGCAGTAAGGATTTAAAAATCCTAACTGCGATTAGTATTATTTTTCGCTGACGCAGCATGACGGAAAAAGACCCGGCATGGGCCGAAGGGACTTGTTCGGCGTTTCCTTGAACAAGTCCCGGTTTTCACAACGTCTGCGGTTTCTCGTCCTTCATCTGCCCAAGATAGTGTGTGACGAATTGTTGGGCGGTTCTGCCGTTTCTGCCGGAGTGTTCCAGTTCCCAGCGATGGCCCAGGATGCGGAGATCTTCCGGGGAGAGGATTACGCCGTTTGCTCGTAGGTGATGGTCTATGATGGCCAGGTATTCGTTTTGGTTTGGCGAGCGGTAGTTGATGATGAGGCCGAAGCGGTCGGAGAGGGATATGGTTTCGTGCATGCTGTCGGCTTTGTAGACTTCGTCCGCGCCCGCCTCGCGGTCATGCCAGGTTTCCTTGATTAAATGGCGACGGTTGGAGGTGGCGTAAATCAGGACGTTTTCGGGGCGGGACTCGACGCTGCCTTCGATGGAGGATTTCAGGTATTTGTATTCCGGCTCTGTCTCTTCGAAGGAGAGGTCGTCGAGGAACAGGATGAAATGTTTGGAGGCGAAGCGGCGGAGCGTTTCCATGATGCGCGGCAGCGACGCGAGTTGGGGCTTCGTGATTTGCACGAGGCGCAGCCCCATGGAGTAGTATTCGTTGGCCAGCGCTTTGACTGACGAGGATTTGCCCGTGCCGCGCGCGCCGACGAGCAGCACGTTGTTTGCCGGGCGTCCCGCGAGGAAGGCCAACGTGTTGCTTTGCAGTTGCTGTTTCTGGGACATATATCCGATCAAATCGGTGAAGCGGATCGGCTCGAAATGGCGGATGCCCACGAGGCCGGTCTTGTCATCCCAACGGAAAGCGCGGTAGGCCGAGATGTCGCCGCAGCCGAAGCGCAGATAGTATTCGGCCAGCGCGTCGGCGAGCTTTGCGGGCGTCCACGGGCGATCCAGCATGCCGCGCAGGGCGGCGATGCCCGGCGTCATGGTCGATTCGCCCGGCCGGTAATCGTCGAGGGTTGTGAAGGCCAAAAAAGCGCTGGGCGGTTCCCGGAGCAAAGGCTCCAGCACTTCAATGTCATGAACGAAGGCCGCGCGGAGGCTTGGGGAGATATGGCCTTTCGTGCGCTCGACGCTGCGCGAGACGATGTTGTCGTCATTGGTGAGGCGGTCGAGGAGGTAGGCGCGCAACAAATTTCCCTCAAGGCCTAGTTCTTCGGCGGCGTCAATCAGGCGCGCGGCGAATTCGTACTGCATCTGTACCTCCGCGGGCTGTTCCAGGTAGGCCGCGAGGCATTGCAGCACGTCGTCGACCAAGAGGGAGCGGCAGATGAGGAGTTCGTAAAGATGTGGCGTTTTTGTCATGGTGACCGTCCTTTCCGTTGGTGATTCTTCTTTTATAGTATGGTTTTTGAGGTGTGCCGTCAATAGGGAACTGTGTTTTCACGCATAAAAAAACCGCCTGCGCTTTGCAGACGGTTTTGCTTTCAAGAGTGGTCGGGATGACAGGGTTCGAACCTGCGGCCTCATCGTCCCGAACGATGCGCGCTACCAAACTGCGCCACATCCCGACGACAGGATGATTATACGGCATGTTCTGTAAAAATGCAAGCTTTTTTTGAAAAAACATATTTAGGAATTGTTCATACATAAAGGTTAGTGTTTGCGGTGCGCGAGCAGGCGAATGACCTTCGCGCCGGTGTTGTGGATGCGGCGGAGGGGGGCTACCCGCGTCTTGGTCTGGGGCTTCATGTCCGCGCCGCTGATGCTGAAATCGCCTCGCTTCAGGTAGGTGGTGCGGAATTTTTCCGGCTTGAAAATGTTCTTGATTTTCTGCAGCAAATCTTCCGGCGCGGCGGAGAACTCGCAGAGGAACAGGTCGGCGGCGACGTAGGCGAGATTGCGGTACAGGTGGATCGCGAAATGCCCCTCGGCGAGCAACAGCATGAGCGCCGAGTGGTTTTCGTCGATGTCCTGCAGGGTGGAGGCCATGATGTGAAAGCCGTGCGCTTCAAACAGGGCGGACACTTTGCCGGACAGGTTGCCCTCTTCGGCGAGGCGGCTTGCCTTGCAGCCGTAAAAATCCGCCGTCAGATGGCGTGCGATGATTTTATCCATACATAAACTCCTTGTGCAGGAAACGGTGAAGTGTTTTGGAATGGACAGACCGGATTCAGCGCTTCCTTTGTTTTTTTTGCAAATATTATAAGCGTAGGGGCGGAGGCCTGTCAATTCCTATTGCGGCGGGGCAGCGGTTTTCTTCGCGCTTTTTTCCTGACAGCCGAACCAGATCCAAGCGGCGGCGCCGAGGAGGACGGCGAGGAGGCTGGTGGTTTGCGCCGAGGTGAAGAGGCCGAGCACCGGGGCGGTGTAGTCGCCGCGGAAGTATTCGAGGAAGAAGCGAGCGACGGAGTACAGGATCACATACAGGGAAAACGCTTGCCCTTTCGCGTGGCCGGTGGAGCGGTACATCAGGAGCAGCGCGAAAATCGCCATGTCGAGCTGCCCTTCCCAGATCTCGGCGGGCCAAAGCGGCTGGTCGCCGTAGGTGCGATAGGCGAGCGTCGTGGCGGGATAGAGAATGCCGAAGCTGCCGCCCGTGGGCGCGCCGAAGGCGTCCCCGTTCAGAAGGTTTGCGCAGCGGCCCAGCGCCTGCCCCAGAATCACAGCGGGGCAGACGATGTCCGCCATGGCCCAAGTGTCAATGTTGTGGCGCTTCGTGTAGAGGATGCCCGCCGCCGCGCCGAGGACGATGCCGCCTTGGATGGCCATGCCGCCCTGCCAGACGTTCAGGATTTCCGTCAGGTGGTCGCGGTAATAGTCCCAGTCAAAGAAAAAGACGTCCCAGAGCCGGGAGCCGAGGATGCCCGCCAGCCCGCAATAGATGCCCATGTCGGCGATATGGTTGTGCCAGCGCCCGTCCTGTTTCGCGAGAAAATAGGCGACGCCCGTCGCCAGCACGATGGAAAGGCTCAAAACCAGCCCGTAGGCGCGGACCGGGAAATCGCCGATGTAAAAAAGAAATTGGTGCATAATTGTCTCCGTCATGCGTTGTGTAATGATTTCCCTTTCATTATAAGATATAACAGGAGTTTTGGAAAGAAGCAAAAAGAAACCGCCGCGAAATTGCGACGGCTTCCGAAAAGTTATGGCTTATTTGAAATAGCGGTCCAAGAGGCCCTTGAAGCCGCAGCCGTGGCGCGCCTCGTCCTTTGCCATTTCATGTACGGTATCGTGAATGGCATCGAGGTTGAGCTGCTTCGCCAACGCGGCCAGCTCCTTCTTGCCCGCGCAGGCGCCGTGTTCGGCGTCGACGCGCATCTGGAGATTTTTCTTCGTGCTGTCCGTCAGCACCTCGCCGAGAAGCTCGGCAAATTTCGCCGCATGCTCGGCCTCCTCGAACGCGTAGCGCTTGAAAGCCTCGGCGACTTCTGGGTAGCCCTCGCGGTCCGCGACGCGGCTCATGGCCAAGTACATGCCGACCTCGGAACATTCGCCGGTGAAGTTCTGGCGGAGCCCCTCGATGACTTTTTCATCGACGCCCTTCGCGATGCCGACAACGTGCTGGTCCGCGAAGACGAGCTCGCCGGACTGCTCGACGAATTTTTCCGCCGGAGCCTTGCAGATCGGGCACTGCGCCGGAGGCGCATCTCCCTCGAAGACGTACCCGCAGACACTGCAAACAAATTTTTTCATACGACAACCTCCCTCAAAAATGCATTTTCTCTTCCACTTCTGATAGTATAATGGAAAGCAGGGGGAAAGGGAAGAAAAATTTTGAAAAGTTTGCGCCGGTTGCAAAGAATTTTAAGATGTGGTAAAATGACGGAAATTTTGCGAAAGGGGGATGGAAATGGAGCAGACAAGGCAGGGCCTGAAGGGCGGCCGCCAGCTTCCGTTGCAGCACAGCCTGATCAGCGAGATCCGCGCACAGGACGCAAAGGAAACGCGCGAACGGCAGACGGAAGAGCAGAGGCGGCAGACGGTGGGAGCCGTCAAGGTGTGGAGCGTCGTGGACTAAACGGCGCTCTTTTTTTGTGCCGGTTCCGCGGGAAGCGAAATGCCGTTCTGTGTTGCGCTTTTGGGGAAGCACGGAGCGTTTGGAAGACTTGCCGCGCGTCTCGTTCCTGTGATATACTGTCGGTGCCGGAAGCAGTATAGAGAGCAGGAAACGGAGGGATTTGTATGCTTTCTTTGCGCAGTACCAGAAAGCTGGCCGGAGCCTTGGCGATTTTCGCCCTGTGCGGGCTGACCGTCGGGTGCGACGACGACAACCGTGATCATCGGCCCCGTCATACGGAACGCCATGATGATTGTCACGACCATCGCCCCTCGTCCGAGAACCGCCGGAATGACGAGCACCACCGTCGGGATCACCGGGACGGCAGCCAGCATCGGCGCGGCAATCAGGACGGCAACAGGCAGAGACAGCGCGGCGATGAGGAGCGCCGCCGGGACGGACAGAGGCGGCAGCATACCGCGCTGACGGGATTTTACCGCGCCCGAGCTTTGAACGACGCCGTCGCGGCCAAGGGGACGACGGTCCCCTTGGAAGTTGTCCAAAGGGAGGCGGGTTCCCTTGTTCTTGTTCTGCCCACGGGGCAGGAATATCCGATTCGTTTTGACGCGGCGACGGGAACCGGGGCCATCGCGGGGGGCAACATTTCCTTGCGGGAGGACGGGGTCTTCCTGTTCGAGGACGCGCGGCACGGCGTCTGGCTGGTTGAGCGGGAGTAATACGAATCTTCGACCAAAATAAATCGCGAAGCATACAAAAGGAACGGTTACAGGAAGCGGGTTCTTCCTGTGACAGTTCCTTTTTGCATCAGCGAAGCGTCCTGTCCATCAGCCAGTCAAAAATCGCCTCCACATGGGGCGGCCAGTCCACGATGTAGCCGTAGCTCGTGTTGCCGTAGTCGGCCTTCCAGCCGCCCGGCTCCCTGACGAAGCGCGCGAAAATCTCGTTGCTGTTCCCGTCGGGGTACACGGCCTTGGTCATCACGGCGTAAATGTCGCCGTTCACGCCGATGGTTTCGTCCATGGCATAGATACGGACTTGGCTCGCGGCCACCTCCACCGACGTGACATAGACGTCCTTCGCCGACGCGGGTGCGGCGAGAGCCATCAACATAACGAGGGTTGCCAAAGTTTTTTTCATGGGAATCGACCTCCTTATAAATTTACCCTTTCGGGATTTGGGAACAAAACGAGAGGAACCGTATCGTCATTTATGCTTCACGAACCGCCATGCTCTGGAACCGTCCTCCACGGTGCCCATGAAGGTGACGCCGTCCCGCATGACCTCAAACCGGACGGGTTGGCCTTGCTCCGTTTTTCCTTTGCCGGTCTTCGGGTCGATGGTGATGGCGAATCTTTCCTTGCCCTTTTGGTCGGTCTTCTTCTGCACCTCGATGACGCTAAGGGAGTTGCCGCCCGTCGCCCGCAGGATGACCCGCATCGCCATGTCGCCCTTGGCGGTGGTGACGGTATAATAGCCTGCCATTCTCGTGGGCGTGCAAGGATTCTCCGGTTCCGTCCGCTCCGCTTTCCCGGCATTTCCTCCGCCCATCTTCCGCATATAATCCGAGAATATCTGTGCTTTCGCCTTGTTATAGTCTTCTTTTGTCTTGGGGTGGTTCGCCCAATCCCAATATTGCTGGCGGGACGACGCCCCGGACGCGTTTTGCGGCCTTTCCCCCGCTTTCCGCCGTTCCTCGTCGGCGGCAATTTCTTGGCGCCGTCTCGCGTCCTCCTCGATAATGGCCCATATACGTTTCTTCGCATCCTGCTGTTGGTCAACGAACGAGAGCAATTTCTTCAGATCTTCGGGCTGCTTGGTAAGCTGGATCAGGTCGTCATTGGAAATGATGGAAAGCTCCTTCGGGGGCGCATAGTCCGCTTGGGGGAGCGCCGTCGGGCGGAGCGCCGTTTTCCCGTTCGCGTCGAACACCTCGAAGCCCAAAATGATTCCGTCATTTTTGTAATCATCGTAGCGATCCTTGATCCAGGAGCCCCAGTCAATGATGGCGGAAACGCCCGCGCCGCCAATCTTGTGCTTGTCCAGCCACCCATGGATGTTCTTTAGTCCCGCGTCTTTCAAGGAGTCCTGCGTGATTTTCACCGCCTTTTCCCCCGTCAGCGCGAAGTCTTTCAGCGAAGTGACCATCGAGCCAAGATTGGTGACCGCCGCGATCGCGCCGGTGTACCTTTTGATTTTGTCCAACGTGGGATTAGTTTCATCCGTCGCAAGCTCATGGCCGATATTCAAAAGCTCGATGGTGAGATCCGCTCCCTGCGCGAGCGTGTTTGCCGCCGCCAGATAAGCCGCCGGCCCCGTGCTGCCGCCCGAAAGGATTGCGCCGCCGATGAGAAGCGTGGTCTGGCACGCGCCCTTTGTCACGAGCAATGTCTTCGCGCTGATGTTGTAAAGCTGCGCGTCGCTGACATTCCCCTTGTTGAGTATCCGTTCGGCCTCTTGGAACGCCGCGTTCGCCGCTTTCGCGTCCACCCCTAATTTTTTCGCCAATTCCCCGATCCGCTGTCCTGAGGGGTATTGCTCATAAGCTTTTTTCAGCTGCTTCGCCCATTTCTCCTTTGCTTGCTGCACCTGTTGCGCCTGCCGACTAACGCCCGGATGATACCAGTCCGTATCGGAATGCTGGAATTGATTGAAGGGGTTTGCGGACGGTCGGCTTTCACTCATGCCGGCATGGGCGACGGAAAAGAAGAGAGCCGACACGTTTGTGCCCTTTAGGGTATTAGCGGCGAGCGAATCGCTTTCCCATAGCGAAGCGGAGGGCAAGAAGGGGCTGCCCGAAGCGGGCGCGGCATCGATCATCGCCAGCGGCTTGTATCCGGGCTTTTTCTCCTTTTCGGCGAGCTCGGCGGCGAGCCGGATGGCAAGCTGCGCAAAGGCGTCCGTCTGCTCCCAGAGTTCCGCCGTCTGATGCAAATAGTTTTCGTAGGCTTCGCGCTTCACCTTTTTCGTGTTGACGCGGGAGAGCTTCTCCGTGGCAAGACGCGCGTGGACGTAGTAGCGAAGCGCGTCCATGCCGATGGCCTCCACGACGCGCCGATCCGCGTTCGCCTGGGGAAGGTCGGGCAGCACGGCGCCCTCCGGAAGTTTTGCGCTCTTCCCGTTCCGGGACGTGCTCGCGGACGGCTTCCCGCCGGGCTTGTCCTCGTCGAAAAAGTCGCAGCCCGCCAGCGGCACGGTCAGCATCGTGAAGGCAAGATAGGCGGCGATGGATTTCTTGAGGAATCGGTTCATGGAAATCATCTCCTTGTTTCCTTTATCGTCCAAACAGCGACAGGATTATCATTCCCTCTTGTTTCCGCAAATATTCGCCGCTGCTCTCGATTTCCCTTGCTTGCCCGTCCCAATTTTTAGAAAAATTGTAAGCTGCCGCGAAATCCTCCGGCGCGTCCTCTGCGCCGAGACCGCTGGCGTCGAGGTGCGCCCCGCCGTTGGGAAGGACGATGGCGACCACCATGCCGCCGGAAGTATGAATCGTCATGTCGGGATAGATGAGCCGCCCGTTCTTGGTATGCTCCGTCGGCTCGCCCAGGAGCGCCAACGCGTCCTCCGTTTTCATGCCGAGGAACACGCCGCGCACTGACTCGAAATAGTCCGGCTCTTTCGTGCTGCGGCAATACCTGCCGTCCACGAGGAGAAAGCGGCGGTCGCGGGTCCATGTGATATTCACATAGAAAGGCGTTTCGCCATCTTTCCCTTCGAGACAAAAATCCACATTCGCAGCCTCGGCGCTCCCGCCGTAACCGGTCACGTCCAAAATTTTTCGCCCGTCGAAGAAAGCCCCCTCGGCGGAAAACGCCTCGACACCGTCCAGATCGTACCAAACCCCTTGGACGGCGGCGACGCCCTCCTTGAATCGATTGATGGCCGGCATGGAGGCAAAGGCCGCTGCGCTGAAAGAAAGGGCGGCAACGAGAAAGGCGAAAAAGCACGAACGACAACGAAGTTTCATGAGGAATCATCCCCTTTTTAGATTTTCCCTTTGCGGCGCAGGATTTCATAGACAAAATCGTACAGAGCCTCGTCCATGGAGCCGGGCTGGATGACGTACCATTTCCCCGCGTCATCCATGGGGAGATCGACCTGATGGGGGCCGTCCCAGATGAACATCCGCTGGCGGCTGTAAGAGTGGTCGCTCAAGTCCACGCGCTCGATGATGGTGGTGTTCGGCGCGGAGCCGTCGGAAATTTCCACAGTGACCCAGATTTCATAGACGGAGCCGTCGATTTGCTCCAACGTGCCCGCGTCCGCCCAGCAGACGCACTTCTCATTGCGATAAATCTGCGTGTCGCTCCGCGCGAGGCAGAGGCCGGACCAAGCGGCCAACAGGAACAGGGAAAGGGCGATGATGGTTTTTGTTTTCATGGAAATTCCTCCTTCAAAATAACTTTTCACACCTTCGTGCCGCAGTTTTCGCAGAATTTCGCGCCCTCTGGGAGTCTCGCGCCGCAGTTCTCGCAAAACCGCAGCGTGATTTTTGCCCCGCAGTTCTCGCAGAAACGGCTTCCCGGTTGCAGTTTTGCGCCGCAGCTTTTGCAGACGAATGCCGCTTCAGACGGCACCATATATTTTTGGGCGTCCTCGTGCAGGATATTCGCCACCGCGAAGGCCGCCGACACGAAATACCAGCTCGGTTCCCTGCAGTACGGATACAACAAGCCGATGGAACCGTCCCCTGTCACCACCAGGATATTTTCGTCTCCCAAAGGCGTTTTGTCGTCGTACTCCGCCGCAATCTCCTTTAGTTCCGGCGCACTGTATGTCTGCCCGTTGCCCAGAAAAATCCACTCCCGGCAGTTCGGAAGGGCAGCTTCCGCCGCGTCCTGAAAACTTCCCGCCAAAATCATTTCGCATCCTCCTTCCGGTTTCCATCAGAATACGGCATCAGTGACCGCGTCCGGCAACAGGTTCGAGGCCAGCGCGCTCGAGATGTTGTTGGCCATGCTTTGGTGCGCCGCTTTCGCCGTGTTCGCCAGGTGCCTGTCAAGGTTCATCTTTTGCAGCGCGTTCACGCTTTTTTGGGAAATGCTCTTCGAGTACACGGTGCGGATTTCCCTTGCGTGGTCGTAGGCGTTTTTCAAGCTGTCTTGGGAAGATTTTTCGATGCCTTTGCTGATTTTCTCTCCCACTTTGTCAATCCCAAGCTTCATCGTGCCCTGCACCGTTCCCTTGAAGACGCCCTTCGTCACGCTCTCGCCTTTCCACGCGGCGTCCAGTCCGCCTTTGAAGCCGTCGCCGCCCACATAGGAGAGCGCTTTGTACACGCCCTCCGAATTGTTCTGCGCGATGTCCACGATCCCGTCGGCGAAGCCCTTGCCGATGCCCAGCCAGACACTCTTGCCTTTGGCTACAGCGTCCGAAGTGCTGCCCGCCACGTTCTTTGCCATGGAATAGGCATCCTTGATGCGGCCGGAAACCACGCCGCCGTCCACGGCCTTCGCGGCGGTGGCGGCGATGTCCATGCCGATGTCCGCGGCTTTCTGGACGCCCTCCGCCACCTTGGTCGCCCTGTCCCAGTTGTTGGCCGTCCGGTGCGCCGCGTCCTGGTTCGTCTCGAATTGCGTCTGCCGCTGGTTCAGGTATTCCGTGCGTTGGGCGTCGGTCATGCCGTAGGTGCCGGAGCGGATGGCCGCTTTGTCTTTCGCGCCGTGGCGGTCGATCTCCTCGAAGGTCTTTTGCATCCTTTCGTCCGCCGCCGCGTCCTGCTCTTGCCATGCCTTGTCCACCGCCGTGTTGCGGTCGCTGAGGTTTTTCATTTGGCCGTCCATCCATCGCCGGTCCGCCGCGCGCTGCCTCGTGTAGTCGCCTATCTTGCTTATGTCGGTGATGGCACCCGTGGTCGGGTCGAACCATTCCCCGGTGTTCGGGTCTCTCTCGTACAAGGTCTGCGCGCCCGTGGCCGGGTCGGTATAGACAAAGCTTTCCGGCTCCTGCGGGTATTGGGGATTCGTGTCGGAAGAGTCCGCTCCGCCTCCGCCGAGCAGTCGGCTGACGCCGAAGCCAATCCCGCCCACCGCGGCGATGCCGCCGCCGACCACGAAAATCGTGCCCCAATCGGTGGAATCCTCGTCGCTTTCTTGCGGCTGGGCAGTATTCGTTTTTTTGCTTTGGGATTTTTTATCCGTGGAAGCCGTGCCGCCAGTCCCGTTCGTCGGCGTTAAATTTACATACACATCTCTTGTGGGATAATAGAAGTGTTCTCCCGTTTCCACGACTTTCCTCGTCTCTGCCCAAATGCTGATCTGGGTCACATTGTCGGGAATTTTATATTCAAGGTATAAGTCAACTACGTCGTCCTCATTTTTTTCTAATTGCTTGACAATTTTATCGCCTGCTTTGGCAGTCAGCTTGATTACAGAAGAAGACCCGGCATAACGGATATTCATTTTATTGCGTTTCAAATAGTCTTGATACTCTTTGGACTTCTTCTCTTCCTCAATTTTTCGTTTATATTCGACAAAATTCTTGGGGCTTGTATCCTTGGGCATTTTTGTCTTGAACTGGTAGGGGGGCGCGTTTCCCGCGTTTTCGACTTTTTTGTTGATGGCGTGGACTTTGATTGTTTTCCCGGCGGCAAACTCCCCGGAATAATATTCCTCGCGAATATCCCGTTTGGCGTTTCCGTCAGGAACATTCAGCCGTTCGTTTTGCTTTATCGATTTTAAGTTTTGGGCTCCTTCGACAATCGCCATCATATATTCAATGTAGGGAATTTTGCTGTCCGCTTGTGGGGCTGCCTCCGCCAAAGCCGTTGGCGTGATTGCAATCAATATCGTTAGCAGGACGGCAAAAAAGGGCTTTGAAAGGCGTTTCCCGAAATCGTCGATTCTGTTCATTTGCAATCCCTCCCGTTCGTGGCGGATTTACTCTACTTTCGCGGCGGGGCAATGGCTGGCGATATGGGCCAGCACGAAGTCGTACTGGGCGGGGGAGGCGTAAATCTGGTTGAACTCGAAACCGCTCCGCACTTTGATCAAGTCGTGGGCGCGATCCTGCACGATGCTTTTGACTTCGGCGAAGTTTGACTCCATCGCGTTCCGTCCGCGGTTCGCCAAGCCCATGCCCGCCAAGGTCAGATTGCCCGCGAGAGCGCCGACGATGACGGCTATGTCGCTCACGCGGTTCCCGCGCTTCGCCTCCTTCGGCATCGCCATGTGGACAATGATGGTATCGTTCATGAAAAAGAGCATGCCGTACTCACCGCCGCTGACAGCGGCATACACCGCGTAGCCGATCAGCGAGAGGACTGTCATGCCGACGGCAAGGCCGCCCCCGATCATCAGTATTTCTCCCAAATCGAAGCCGCCTTCCATGACGGAGAGGACCCCGATAAGGAGCGTGACGAGCAGCACGGCAATCATCATGACCTTTAGGACGGTGTATAGAATCGTCGGGTTCGACCAAAGGCTTTGGAAATAAGTCCAGCAAAGCGTTCCGTCCTCGAGCCGCTCGATGCCGGGAGGCAAATCGTAGCCCGCCGTTTCCCGCGCGGTCGGTTCCTGCGCCCTGAAATCGGGCGGCTCGGGCGCAGCGTTCGCAGAAGCGCCGCAGGACGGACAGAATCGCGCGTGGTCGTTCAGTTGGTTTCCGCAGTTTTGGCAAAACATATCGTACCCTCCTATTTTTTTGGATGGCGGCAACGGCACCGCGATCTTCGGGGCTGTCGCCCAATGGTTCAGGATGTTCTTGGAATGTGCATTGCAGATAGACATTTTTCTTCAATTTATGTATATTCTATTTGAAGGGTAAATAATCCTTCTTTATATTTTCGATTTTTTAAATGGGATAATCCAAGGAAAGACGATTGCCATTCTTTGCAAGACAATGTACAATGATGGTACAGGAAAATAAGGTTATGGTTAAACTAAAAGGGGGATTCTCGATGGCAAAGTTTTGTCATAATTGCGGTTCGCCGCTAAACGGCGCCGAGAAATTTTGTCCGTCCTGTGGGGCGCAGGTGATGGCCGCGCCGCAGCCGAAGGAAGAGCCGGAGGAGCAATCGCAGCAAGCGTCGCAGAACATGAATAATCCGCCGGCACCGCGGGCGGCACAGGGACAGCCGCAGCCGGCGATGCGTCAGAACGCACCGGGACAGAATCCCGGACGGCAGCCTTACGGGGCATTCCCAGGACAAGGCGGGCCAAACGCCGCCTATGGTATGGGCATGATGGGCGCTTCGGCGTTCAATGGAGAGCATTATGTTTCGGACGAAGGCATCAAAGAAATGTTTTTCCGTTATGACAATCGTTTGAACCGCAAACGGTACATCATGCGCGGGTTGGCGCTTAACGTTATGGCGATTCTCAATGTTCTAGTGTTGTTCGCCTTCGCCAGCGTCAGCGTCAGCTCGACGGTTTTCATGCTGGCATGGCTCGTTTCCAGCGTGGTTGCCGTTTTGATTGTCGTTTCGTTTTTCATGCTGACGATCCGCCGTCTGCACGACCTCGACTGTTCGGCGTGGTGGCTTGTTGGCGGGGTTATTCCAATTATCGGTTTTATATTCGGTTTCTATCTTTGTCTCACGAAGGGGACGACAGGCCTGAACCAGTACGGGCCCGACCCGCTGGAAGGGCAGTATTGAAGAGTTGCAATTTCTTTTTTTGTGTGCTAAAATACGCTACATTATAAAGATAATCGGCGATGAAAAAGAGGAGTACGCGGCGGGCGGCGGCTTAGAGAGAGGTTCCACGGCTGGGAGGATCTTGCGTCGTGCCGGGGAAGGTCGCTTTGGAGCCGAATCGCGGAAACGGCGTTATGTTTTGAGCCGTGCCCACTTTTTGCGGCGCGGGAAGTTAGGTGGTACCACGGAAGCTTGCTCTTTCGTCCTTCGGGATGAAAGGGCTTTTTTAGTTTAGGAGGGTTTTATGATGCCGGAGACGGGGAATATGATTCCGAAGGTGTACGATCCGAAGTTGTTTGAGAAAAAATGGTATGAGTTTTGGGAAACGAACGGGCTTTTCCATGCGGAAGTGGAAAAGGACAAGAAGCCGTTTTCCATCGTGATTCCGCCGCCGAATGTGACGGGGCAGCTCCACATGGGCCATGCGATGGACAACACGTTGCAGGACATTTTGATTCGCTGGCGCCGGATGCAGGGGTACAACACGCTTTGGATGCCGGGCTGCGACCACGCGGGCATCGCGACGCAGGCGAAGGTGGAAGAATCGTTGCGGGAGGAAGGGCTTTCCCGCTACGACCTCGGGCGAGAGAAGTTCTTGGAGCGCGTCTGGGCGTGGAAGGAAAAATTCGGCAGCCGCATTATGTCCCAGCTTCGCTCTCTCGGTTCGTCCCTCGACTGGGAACGGGAGCGCTTCACGATGGACGAGGGCTGTTCGCGGGCGGTGCGCGAGGTGTTTGTCAGTCTGTATGAGGAAGGGCTGATTTATCAGGGCATGCGCATCACGAATTGGTGCCCGCGCTGCAATACGGCGCTGTCCGATCTCGAAGTGGAGCACGAGACGGAGCAGGGCCATCTTTGGCATCTCGTCTATCCGGTGGAAGGCTCGGACGAGAAGGTCGAGATTGCCACGACGCGCCCGGAGACGATGTTTGGCGATACGGGCGTCGCGGTGCATCCCGACGACGAACGCTATAAGCATTTGATCGGCAAGACGCTGATTTTGCCGATTGTCGGGCGGCGGATTCCTCTCTTTGCCGACGAGTATGTCGATCCGAAGTTCGGCAC
>JAFVAI010000065.1 GCA_017480545.1 Schwartzia sp. (in: firmicutes)
GGCCTTCCGAGGCGTCTTCTCGGCTACCGCACACCGGCAGAGTTATTCCATGAGCAGATTTCCTTGCTTTCTCCTGCTGCATAAACTTTTTATCTGACTGTCCGATTTGCTATTGCAATTTACCGATACAAAAGTTTTTATTTTGCATCATAAAAACTTTTGTGATTTCAAAATTTTTATGATAAAATATTAAAAGTATTGATTGAGGTGAACGACATGATCCAAAGAAACGAATACTTGCGTCGGCTGTCTCGCGCGAAGGACACACGCATCATCAAAATTATCACGGGCGTCCGGCGGTGCGGCAAATCCACGCTGCTGGTCCAGTTTCAGGAAGAGCTGCGCGCCTCCGGAATCCCCGACGAGCAAATCCTTTCCATTCGCTTCGACAACATGGAAGCCGAAGTGCTTCTCGATGTGCACGCCCTGTACGGTTACCTTGAAAATCATCTCGCGCCTCGGCGCCGGACTTATATCTTCTTGGACGAAATACAGCTTGTGCCGGAATTCCAAAAGGCGGTGCTTTCCCTTTTTGAGCATCGGGACGTGGATATTTACCTGACCGGCTCCAACGCGATGCTTCTTTCCGGAGAACTGGCAACCCTTCTTTCCGGGCGCTATATAGAAATCCAGATTCTCCCGCTGTCCTTTGCCGAATATTGGTCATTTCGGCAGGGAGAGCGCGAAGACGCGTGGCAGGAATACTTTCGGTACGGCGGCTTCCCGTATCTTTCCTATATTAAAGACGAAACGGTCCGGCAGGATTATCTGACGGGCCTATACAATACCATTCTTCTGAAAGACGTCGTCGCGCGGCGAAACGTGCAAAACGTAATGCGCCTGGAAGATATGGTGCGTTTTCTTATGGACAGTATCGGAAGCCTCGTATCCGCGAAAAAAATTGCGGACACGCTGACCTCCTCGGGACGCAAAACGACTGCCGCCACCGTGGAGCAAGACCTCGCCGCCCTGCGGGACGCTTACATCCTCTATCCTTGCGGGCGTTACGACGTGCAGGGAAAGCAGCATTTGAAATCCCTGCAAAAATATTATGTCGTTGATTTAGGACTGCGCCGCTTGCTTTTGGGCGAAAAAAGCCGCGACCTGGGCCATACGCTGGAAAACGTCGTGTATCTGGAGCTTTTGCGGCGCGGATACCGAGTCAACGTCGGCAAAATCGGAACCCGCGAGATTGATTTCGTCGCGGAAAAGGACGGACAAAAAAGCTATTATCAAGTAGCGGCCACCGTCCTCGACCTTGACGTCTTCCAAAGGGAAATCCGTCCCCTCCAGGAGATACGGGACAATTATCCAAAACACATCCTGACACTGGATACCATGCCCATCGGCGAAGGCGGTATCGACCAAAAAAACATCTTGGATTGGCTCACGGAGCGATAGGGATAAAACAAAAAGTTGCGGCGAGACATAACGTCTGCCGCAACTTTTTTGTTGTTATCCTAAAGGAAACGCCCGCAACCTTTTCTTCCCCAAAAAATAGACCGCGAAGCAGAGCGCGATCTGCACCACCGTCGCGCAGGGCATCGCCAAGCCGATGTGGAAGAGCGTTGCCCATTCCTGTTGGCTCATATAGAGCGACACTGGGATGCGCACGAGGAACGCGCCCACCAAGCCTTGGATCATCACGAAGCGCGTCATGCCGAGGCCGCTGAAATAGCCGATGAAGCAGAACAGAAAGCAGGTCAGCAGGCAGTCCATGGCGTAGGCTTTCAGATAGTCCACCGCCGCCGCGATGACGGGCGGCTCGGAGGTGAAAATCGCGGCGAGGACGTCGCCGTGGAAAAAGGAAAAGAAAAACATGACGACGCCGAAGGCGGTGGAAACGGCGATGCCGTAAAGGAGCGACTTCCGTGCCCGGTCCGGCTTTCGCGCGCCCACGTTCTGCGCGACGAAGACGGATATGGAATCCATGAAGGCCACAGGCACCAGCATGATGAAGAAGCAGATTTTTTCCGCCACGCCGCCGCCCGCCGAGGCGACGAGGCCGAGCTGGTTGATGATGCCGAGAATCACGAGGAACGAGAAATTGACAAGAACATCCTGGACCGCGATGGGCGCGCCCAGCGCAACCACGCGGCGAATGACCGCGCGATTGAAACGCACATGGCGGCGGCGCAAATCGCCGAGCCTCGGATGCTTCCGCAACATCGCGCAGGAAATCGCCACACTGGCCGCCTGCGCCGCCACGGTGGCAATCGCCGCGCCCTTCGCGCCCATGCCGAGGGACGCCACCAAATACAAATCCGCGAGGATATTGATCACGCAGGCAATCGCCACAGTGACGAGGGGCGTCCTCGAATCGCCCATGCCGCGAAAAATGCTGCACAAAAGCGTGTACGCCACCAGCGGCAGCGAGCCCGCCCCGCAGATGGTGAGATAGAGCACGGTGTCCGCCCGCGCTTCCGCGGGCGTCTGCATCAGATCCGTCGCCGCGCCCGCCAGCAGCGGGAACACGAGGGAAAGCAGAAGCCCCGCCGCGCCGAACAGCGCGATATTCGTCCCGATGACCGCCGGGATTTTCTGCGTGTCGCCCCGGCCGATGACATGGCCGAGATGAATCGTCGTTCCCATGGCAAAGGCGCTGATCAGCGTCATCACGCACATCATCAGCTGCGAGCCGGTGGAAACGGCGGACACCGACACCGCGTCCGCGAACTGCCCGACAATCAAAAGATCCACCGCGCTGTACATGGACAGCAAAAACAGCGTGAAAAACATCGGCGCGACGAACTGCAAAAGCGGCCCCAAAATGGCGCCCCGCGTGAAATCGTTTTCCCTGCGCACGAAACCCCCTCCTTTTCCACAGCTTTCCGATGAAAAAGACCGGACAAAACACCGGACACATGCCCGACATCTTATCCGGTCGACAATCTTGCAATCGTCCAACCCTCCGATGATACACCTATCTTATAGGAACCTTTTTTCGTTGTCAAGCGGGCAAAATCTTTTTCCGTCGCGTTGCCGCGCCTGTTTCATGTGCAACATTCAAACAAATATGCGCCTATTCCAGTCGGAAAGTAAAGGGCTGGTACGCATAACAACGCACAGGACGCCCGTAGCCGTCGAGTCCGGGGCTGAAACTGAATCCCTCCGCGGCTTCCAGCGCGGCGCGGTCCAGCGCGTCGTTTCCCGAGGACTCCGCCACATCCACATCGTCCACGCCGCCGTCCTTGTTCAGCAGGAAGCGGACCACCACCGTTCCCTCAATGTTTTTCCGTTGGGCCGAGTACGGATACTCCGGCGCGCGTCCCGCTGTCACGCTGGGCGGCACGGCGGGCGCCTCGATGGCGTCGCTGGCGGGCGGAATCCCTTGCGTTTCCCCGCTGCCGCTTCCTTCCGCCGCCGCGCCGCTGCCCTCGCCCGTCCCCTCGCTCGCCGTCCCGCCCGTTCCGGGGGATGCGGTCGGCGCGGGTGTCTCCATCTGCGGCTGAGGCGGCGCGGGTTTTGGCGTTTCCTCCTGCACCGGCTCCTCCGGCGGCTTTTCCTCTATAATATCGTCCGGCTGCGGCGGGACAACCTCCTCCGGGGGCTTGGGCTGCTCCACGGGGGCGGGCGGCGCCGATGCAGCGGCAGGGGCGGGCGCGCCCGCCGCACCCATCAGGGCCACGTCGTAAATCGGCTCCGGCGCCGTCTCCTTTGCAACATGAATGGCCGCGAAGCCCAGCAGCGCGCAAATCAGGATATGCGCCGCCACCGAAACGGCAATTCCTTTCGCCGTCCGCACCCTTCTGGCGCGTCCCATTTTGATTCGGCGCGCCTTGGCCACGCCCGTCATGCCTTGCCTTCCTTTTCCACGGCAAGGCCAACCCGGGAGATGCCCGCCTTTTTGAACGAATCCAATAAATGAATGACCGCGCGGTACGGCACCGCCTCATCGGCGCGGATAATCACGGCAAATTTCTCGTCCCGTTTCCGCTCCGCCTTTGCCTTCTCTATCAAGTCCTTTTCCTTGATCAGCTTGTCCTCCAGCCAATACACGCCGTCCCCCTTGACCGTGACGGAAAATTTCGCCGCGCTCTGGGTCTGCGCCTCGGAGGCCACCGGAAGCTTTACCGGAATCGTCCGGAGCTCGCTCATGTACATCGTGCTGACAATGAAAAAAATCAGCAGCAAAAACATCATGTCGATCATCGGGCTGAGCATGAGCTGCGGCGCGCTTTGCCCGCGCTTTTTCAGCTTGATCATGACGCCGCCTCCTGCCTGTGGGGATGCCCCGCCCCTCCGTGGGCCAGATGCTTCGCCCGCGCCTCCAAGAGCGTATTCCCGATTTCCTCCACATTCAGCGAAATAAGCTTCAGCCGCCGCATGAAATAGGCATACATGCAAATGGCGACGATGGAAATGCAGAGACCGAAAACCGTGGTAATCAGGGCCTCGCCGATACCGGCGGTGACCGCCATCGGATTGTCCAGCCGCTGATTGAAGCTGTTGAAGGAGCCGATCATGCCCGTCACCGTGCCGAGAAGACCAAGCACCGGCGACAAAGTGACAATCACATTCAAATAGTTGAGATTCCGCTCAAACTTGTCCATAGCCCGCTCGGCCCGGACACTGACAAAATTTTCGAGCCGCTCGAAATTTCCGTGGCGCTTCATGACGATGGTGGCGAGCTTCGCCAACTCTCCGTGGGTATTGTCGGCCAAGGCCTTCGCGTCGTCCCAGTTGTCCTCCTCGATGTAATCGCAAAAGTTCCGCGTGAACTCCCGCCCGCTGTCGTTCGCGTGGAAAAAGAGCCACCGCTCCACCGACAAAGCGACGGCGGCCAGCGAGCAAAACAGCAGCGGGTACATGACCGGCCCGCCCTTGACGAAATAATCCATCCCGGCAGAAAAAATGTTCATAATTTGTATTTCCTCCTATAGCAGAATCAGCCCGACGGGATTCCCATCGGGCTACGATTCTTTGTCTGTTAAAATTTCTGGGTAAAGCTGAACAGGAAATTGCAGGGAGCGCTATAGTACGGCGATGTTCCCTTGGAAACGACATCGCGGCGGTCGAAAACGTTGTCCACCGTCAGCGCGAACTCGCTCTTGTCCGTCGGCGCGTAAGCTACCGTCAGCGTCGTCAAGAAATACGGCTTCTCGTGGATATTGGGAGCGGCGTTTACCTTCCGCACGCGGGCGGTGAGAAGCGACCAGTTGAACGCGGCGCGCCATTTGTCTTTCTTGTAGCTGATGCCGCCCGTAAGCTGAAATTTTCCCAGCGTGCGATCCCAATACGGCTTGGTATAGTCTGAAACTCTTCTTCCCATAACACTGATTATCCTGCCGCTGTCCTTGACCTTCGGATTCTGCCATGTCAAACCGAGATTGTAGGAAAAGCCTTCCTTTTTTTGCAAGGCATACGACAATTCCAGCCCTTCATTTTGGAAGTCTTCATTGCCGTAAACATAACTTGCGGTGGTAGGATCCAACGTCGCTGAGATGTTGTCCTTGATGTCCATCCTAAAAAGAGATGCCTTCCACGTATGGTCACCTTTCATCCGTTTCCAACCGATTTCGTAATTGATGCCTTTTTGCGGTTTTAAGCCTGGTGTCGCGGTTTGCCCGTTCGTACTGCCGTAAATTTGTTTCAATGTGGGCATGATGAAAGACTGGGAAATGTTCAGGAACAAGCTGTCGTTCTTGGTCATCTTGTGCAGGAACTGCCCGGACGCGCTGAAATTGCTGTAGGACTCGGAAGCGGAAGCCCACGTCTCTCGTGCGCCGATAATGAAGGAATTTTTCTTGTCGATTTTCTGGTCCCACTGAGCGAAAACGGCCCAGTTGTTTCGCATAAAATTAGAATATGTACCGTTGGAGTCCGTATAAAGTTGCTGAAAAGACTCGCGTTCTCCGAAAAATCCGGCAGTCAGCGTCCCTTTGCCGATGGTCCAGTTGCGTTGTACATCCAAGCCATAGGTGATATTCTTTTCTTGGGTATCTGCCCAATCTGGAGCGGCCTCTAAACTAGAGTTAAGATAGGTATGCGTTCGCTTCTCGATCATGCCGGAATTATAGAACAGGCTGGCTTTCCAGTTCCTGTCGTGGTAATTCAGTTGCACGGTATCCCGCGACGTAATGTTCTCAATATCGTTGAAGGGCGCGCCGACCGCAGCGGCAGTAGCGGAGGCGGTGGCATATTTTTCCGATACCTCCCGTAAAAACTTCGTCCGCGTGTCATAATGCCCGTACATGAAATTCAGATGGTCATTGAATTTGTAGCTGACCGTCGCGCTCTGGTTCCTAGTGTCGCGGAAATCCGTCGTTGTCATTCCCCTCGTCACTTCCGCCGATGTCATATCCTCGACATGGCCGAACCAGTTCCGGTCATACGTCACAACCAAGCCGTCGCCGCCTACATTCAGATGGTATTTCGACTGGGCAAAGTTGCCGAAGCCCACGGTGACGGAGTTCGCCGCCTCGGACTTCGTGATGATGTTGATGACGCCGCCCATCGCTGCGCTGCCGTACAGGGTGCCGCCGCCACCTTTTACAACTTCCACCTGCTCGATGATGTCGGCTGGAATCTCTTGGAGATTATAAAGGCCGCGCTGGGAAATGGAAACGCCATTCATAAGGACGAGGGTGCCGTTGTCAACACCGCGGACGACAACATCATTGGCCATGACGCCGTTGGACGCGCCCAATGGCCCCATCGTGTTCCATGTAAAGCCATTGACCTTTTGGAGAATTTCGGCCATGTTCGTCGCGCCGCTGTCCTTGATGTCTTCCTCGGTGATAACCTCCGTCGCCATCGGCACATCAATCTCGCGCTTTTCGGTGCGCGTCGCGGTCACGACCATTTCGCCCATCGTGTACGTGGGCGCCTCGGCAGCCGTTTCAGCCTGTGCCGTCTCCGAAGCTTCTTCGGCCTCCGCCGCTTCCGCCGTGAGTGGCAGGAATGTCCCCCCCCCGAGGACAAGAAGCCCAGCCAGCAGAGCATTCCGCGCCCGCAGCGACTTTCTGCCAAGTTTCCGATACGCTTTCATAATTTCCCCATCTCCCCAAAAGATTATGATTATGAGTTCACCAATGAATATCCCATGTAGTTATTCATTCTGTTTCGAACTATAACACTATGGATAGCGAGTGTCAATATAAAAATGAATTTTGTCTGGATGTTGTTCGCGGCTTTTCATGCCAGAAACTCACTCTTAGGGAAACGACGAATAAGTCAATTCGAGGCCACGCCGAGGGATTTTTTCGTCAGGCAAGGAAGAGGCCGCGAAGGCGTAGCATCGCTACGTCGAACGGCATCTGACGCAGCATGACGGAAAAAGACCCGGCGTGGGCCGAAGGGACTTGTTCGGCGTTTCCTTAGCTTTTGTGCAAGGATGAACCGAGGAGCACATCATGCAGATTGTGAAGACAGAGAGGAACTGAAAACCATGACTGCATGGTCTCGCGTAAATTTTTGTCTTGCATAAATTTGAGCGTCGTGCTATGATAGGCAATCATAACGAAAATGGCGATGAGCAGGAAAAGTACCTTGCGGGGAGCCGAGCCAGAGAGCCGGGGGAGCTGGGAACCGGACGGGGACGCGCGAGGGAAGTTCGCCTGTGAGCCGCTCGCTGAAGCAGGTTGGTAGGCGATGCCGGAATCCCCGCCGTTAGATGGGGAAGCCGATCGATTGCAAAGTGGCAGTCCGTCGGAATCGAGGGATCCGCTTCGGCGGATAAATAAGGTGGTAACGCGGGAGCATCCCGTCCTTTACGGACGAGATGCTCTTTTTTCGTAAGGTTTTTGCGAGGAGGGATATTTTGCAGACCTTGGGCTTTCTCGGGCCGCGGGGCACGCACAGCGAGGCGGCGGCCCTGTTCCTTCGCGGCAGGATCGGCGGCGCGGAGCTTCGCCCGTACCCGGATATTTTTTCGGTGATGCAGGCCGCGGCGGACGGCGAGACGGATTCCTGTATCGTGCCGGTGGAAAACTCGCTGGAGGGCGCGGTGAACGTGACGATGGACACGCTGGCCCAGAGCGACGACCTCGCCATCGAGCGGGAGCTGATCTGGGACATTCACAACCAGCTCATGGCAAAGGCGCCGACGGGCGAAGTGCGCGTCATTTATTCGCATCCCCAGCCTTTGGCGCAGTGCCGCCAATATCTGAAGGAGCATTTCCCGCAGGCGCGGCTTGTTGCCACCGAGAGCACGGCGAAGGCCGCGGAGCTCGTGGCGGGGGGCGAGCGGGGCGCGGCGGCGATCTGCACGGCGCGGGCCGGGGAGCTTTACGGCCTTTCCGCTGTCGCGACGGAGATTCAGGACAGCATGACGAACTCCACGCGGTTTTACCAGCTTCGCCGCCGTCCCGTTCCGTCCCTTGGCGAGCAGGAAAGCGGGCGCGCGCTGATTATTTGCCAAATCGACGGCGCGCGGGCGGGCAGCCTTTGCGCGGTGCTCGAGGAATTCGCGGCGCGCGGCGTCAATATGACGCGCATTATTTCGCGTCCCGCGCGGACGGGCCTCGGCGTTTACATTTTCTTTTTCGATCTTGAAATCGAGGCGGGAAAATCCCGCGAGCCGTTGGAAGCGTCCATCGCCGCCGTGCGGAAAAAGAGCTTCTGGCTGAAAGATTTGGGGCGTTTCCCCGTGCTGGAAAAGTAACAGAAAGTGAAGACGCGCTTCCAAAGGATCCAAATTGTTTCCTATATAAATATAAAGGGGAGATTTATTTATGGTTATCATCATGAACCCAGACGCTACCGCCGAAAACATCAAGGACGTCATCGAAATGATCCAAGGCGCGGGCCTTTCCGCGAAGGTCATGGAAGGCTCCCAGCAGCGCATCGTCGGCGTCATCGGCGACAAGACGCGCCTCGGCTCCTGCGCCATCGACGCGCTGCCGGGCGTCGAGCGCAGCGTTTCCATCTCGAAGAGCTACAAGCTCGCCAGCCGCGAATTTCATCCCCAGTCCAGCGTCATCGACGTGGACGGTGTGCCGATAGGCGGCGACGAATTTGTCGTGATGGCCGGCCCCTGCGCCGTGGAGAGCCGCGAGCAGCTCTTGGAGGCCGCCGAAATCGCGAAAAAGGGAGGCGCGAAATTCCTGCGCGGCGGCGCGTACAAGCCCCGCACTTCGCCGTATTCGTTCCAAGGGCTGGAAGAGGAAGGGCTGAAATATCTGGCCGAGGCGAAAGAAAAGACCGGCCTTCGCATCGTCACCGAGGTCACCGAGGTCGAGGCCGTGCCGACGGTGGCCGCCTACGCCGACCTCTTGCAGATCGGCGCGCGCAATATGCAAAACTTCCGCTTGCTGAAGGAAGTCGGCCGCACCCAGAAGCCCGTCCTGCTGAAACGCGGCCTCGCCGCCACCCTCGACGAGTGGCTGAACGCCGCCGAGTACATCCTGAACGAGGGCAACCCGAACGTCATTTTCTGCGAGCGCGGCATCCGTACTTACGAAACGTATACGAGAAACACCCTCGACCTCTCGGCGGTGGCCGCCATCAAGCACCTGTCCCACTTGCCGATCATCGTGGACCCGAGCCACGGCACCGGCAAATGGCGCTTCATCAAGCCGATGGCTTTGGCCGCGACCGCTTGCGGCGCCGACGGGCTGATCATGGAAATGCACCCGAATCCGGCCAAAGCCCTTTCCGACGGTCCCCAGTCCCTGACGCCGGAAAATTACTGCGACCTGATGGACAGCGTGACCAAGCTCGCCCGGTTCATGAAGGAGTCCGGCATCAAGACGCAGGATGTATAATACTTATCTCAGACCAAAATTTTAAATAAAATTTTGACCTGAGATGCGCCTGCTTCGCAGGCTACAGCCGCGCCAAAGCGCGTCTGACGTCTCATGCAATCGCAGTAAGGATTTAAAAATCCTAACTGCGATTCGTATAAATCGTACAAAAGGCCGCCCGAGCCCAAAGGTTCGGGCGGCCTTTGCGATTCTTCCCCTTTACAAATACGCGCGCTTTCATTAGAATAGAGGCAATTTGATAAAAGGGAAAGGATCTCTATGGTATCTCTGAACAAATCCGGCCTCTTGCGGACGCACGGCCAAGCCCTGCAGGAGGGCATCCGCGACGGCATGCCCATCGCGCTCGGTTACTTCGTCGTCGCCTTTACCCTCGGCATCGCCGCGCGCAACGCGGGGCTTTCGCCGTTCCAAGGTTTTCTCGCCAGCTTTTTCAATAACGCTTCCGCGGGCGAGTACGCGGCCTTTACCGTCATCGCCGCCGACAGTCCGTATCTGGAAATGGCGCTGATTACCCTCGTCGCCAACGCGCGGTATCTTTTGATGAGCTGCGTGCTCAGCCAACGGTTCGCGCCGGACGCTTCGATTTGGCACCGGATTTTCGTCGGCTTTGATGTGACCGACGAAATTTTTGGCATTTCCGCCGCGCGCCCCGCGCCTCTCGATCCCTATTACAACTATGGCGCGATGTCTGTCGCTCTGCCCGGCTGGTCGGTGGGCACGGCGCTCGGCATCGTCGCCGGCAACGCCCTTCCGGCGGCGGCGGTCAGCGCGCTTTCCGTCGCGCTTTACGGCATGTTTCTCGCGATCATCATCCCGCCCGCGCGGGTCAATCGCGTCGTCGGCGCTTTTGTCGCGCTGGCGTTCGTCGCAAGCTTCGCCGCTTCGACGCTGCCCGTGCTTTCGGAGCTTTCCGGCGGCACGCGGACGATTCTTCTGACCGTCCTCCTCGCCGGAATCGCCGCCGTGAAATATCCGAGAGACGAATAAACGTTTCTGCGTAGCAGGCGCACCGCAGTTTAAGGAAACGCCGTTTCCTTAAAATTTTGGCATGAGATAAGTATAAAAAGTTCTAAATCTTTCCCTTATAACGATGTTACAGAAATTCTTGGAGGGATAACATGCAGCACAGCATTTGGATGTATCTGCTCGTCATGTCGGCGGTCACGTTGGCAATCCGCATTTTGCCGTTGACTTTGATTCGCCGCCAAATCAAAAGCCGCTTTGTCCGCTCGTTTCTCTTTTACGTTCCCTATATCACGTTGGCGGTGATGACCTTCCCCGACATCCTCCACGCGACCCAAACCCCGATATCGGGCCTCTTGGCTCTCGTCGTCGGCGCGACGCTGGCATGGTTCGGCGCGAGCCTGTTCAAAGTCTCCGCTTTCTGCTGTGTCGTCGTATTCCTCGCGGAGCGGTTTTTGGTATGACCATGCAACCATAGAATTCCAAACAAAAACGGACAGCCAAGCGCTGCCCGTTTTTTGTTTTTCCGTTATTGTATTTCCGCTTTATTTCAATACAAGATGCTCGCCCAAGGCTTTCAGCTCCGTGTGCAGTTCCTCGCCGACGCCTTCGGTCTTTGCCGGCACATCCGCCAACGGGAATTTGCTCGCGACGATGGTTTGCAGTTTTTTCTCCTGGCGCGCCTTCAAAAGGCCGATCAACGTTTCCCCGGCATCTTTGTTCAAATGCGCCGCGTCGAGATCGTCCACCACGAGGCACGGCGCAGCCTCCACTTTCGCCGTGAATTTCGCCCGCGCCGTCTCGTTCGCCGCGCCCAGCGTCTCGGAGAAAAGCTCCGCCGCCGTCAGGAACGTCGTTTCCGTTCCGGCTTTCGCCTTTTCATTGGCGAACACCGCGACGAGCATGCTCTTGCCCGTCCCCGGAGGCCCGTAGACGAACGCCCCCTTCGACGCGTCCGCGACGAGCGCCTTCATCGCGGCGACCGCCTCCTTGTTGTAGGCGTCGGAGTCATAACGCTCGAAGCCCAGCCCCTTGTATTTCATCGGAACCATCAGCAACACACCCTTTCGTAAAATTTGGTAACGCATCGTTCTTGTTCCCGTATATTATACGGCATAATGTGAAAATTGGCAAAAAAAGTTTTCCGGCGAACCATCCCATTTGCAAATCTCCTGCCGACGGGTTGGTTCTGTCTGCTGTTCTTGCAGCGCCGCTTCTAGGCCTTGTTTAAAGGAAACGCCGAACAAGTCCCTTCGGCCCACGCCGGGTCTTTTTCCGTCATGCTGCGTCAGATGCCGTTCGACGTTGCGATGCTTCGCCTTCGCGGCATCTTCCTTGCCTGACGAAAAAATCCCTCGGCGTGGCCTCGAATTGACTTATTCGTCGTTTCCTTAAAAATGAGATTGTGCGTCATGGCGAGATATTTTTTCGTCTATCAAGGAAGCGAAAGCGAAGGCGTAGCATCGCTACGTCGAGTTTTCGCTGACGCAGAGAGACGGAAAAAGAGCCGCCATGACGTGCGATCGAATTTTTA
>JAFVAI010000066.1 GCA_017480545.1 Schwartzia sp. (in: firmicutes)
TAAATCGACGTCGGGCCGTCCGCGCCGCCGATGATACCGATGCAGGCCGCTTCCTGGACATTGAAGCCGAGGAGCATAGCGCCCGCCAAAGCGATGAACACGCCGAACTGGGCGGCCGCGCCGAGAAGCATCGTATCGGGGTCAGCGATCATCGGGCCGAAGTCCGTCATCGCGCCGACACCCATGAAGATGATCGGCGGGAAAATTTCATACTTGATACCGAAGCCAATCGCCATCATGACGTTCATCTCATCGTTGAACCCCGTCTTCGGGAAGTTCGCGAGGATGCAGCCGAACGCAATCGGCGAGAGGAGCAGCGGCTCGTACTCCTTGACGAACGCCATATAGAGGAGCAGGCAGCCCACCACCATCATGATGATGTTGCCGCTCGTAAGCGCTTGGAAGCCGGAGTCGTTCCATACCGACTGGAGCGAGACGCTGAATGCCGTCAAAAATTCATTCATGCCTATGATTCCTCCTTATACTAGAACCTGTTAAAAAGCGTCAGCTTTTTTAAGCGCGTAGCGCGGCAGGTTCTGCATGACTGAATTCCAAACATTTCTTTGGGATTCATGTCAAAAGACCGTATTCTGGACGCCGTTCGCGCGACCGACGTTCTTCCAGCCCGCGCTCTCGATGGGCCGGATTGCAACGATCTTCGCGCCGAGTCCATAGGCCGCAACAGCCGCCGAGATGACCGCGATGTTGAGGTTCGGGTCAACGGCCGGAGCCGCAGGAGCCGCCGCCACAGGAGCCGCAGCAGGAGCCGCCTTCGGGGCTTCCTCCTTCTTCTCCTTCGGTTTCGTCGGATCGATCATGTGAATGAACTTGATCATGAACGACAGACCGATCAGCACGGCGAAAACGATCGTCATGTTGATGCACATGATAATCAGCGGATTCGTAGTTGCCGGTTGATGCATTTGATAATCACCTCAAAATTCCTTTTGTAGAAGAACGGCTCTCGCCGCCTCCCCAAAAACACCCCTGAGATTCTTCCTCAAACCTTCTGTGCCGACGCCCCACCTCTCCTTCAAAGTTCCGCACAGGCCCGGCCTTCGCGCCTTCCTTGCGGAAAAACACCAAGGCCACCGGGAAGCTGCTCGTATTGGCACTTACGGCGAAGCGCAAAACACATGGCGCTTGCCCTGCGCCCCGCACCAAGACCCAAACGCATACGCGCCCGTTGCCTTCTTTATGCGTGCCGCATTTCCCGGTCGGCAGTCCCCCCGCCGGGCGCGCGCCTCACAGGACGACGCTTCCCGAAAGGAAAAAGCTGCCAGCCTTCCTTCAATATCGGTACGGGATGTCTTGAACAGACTTCCCCCCGTACTAGCGGAAAGCATACCCCATAAGGGTTTCTCCTGTCAAACCACGCCCGATTTCTGCTTTGGAAAATGAAAATTTAATGAAAGCCAATAACTATAAGCGGTTCGGCAATTTATCCAAAAATGGATTTTTTATCGGGATATTATTATGCATGCATGAATCCGATTATAAAACATATATTAATTCAAATTGTATTCCATGCCAAATAGGATTATGATTTTATTTCATTTCAGGATAATCATCGTGCTCGAAATTGTCATTCCCGCAATCTGTTGACTTTCTGTTCATATTGCAGTTAATGACAAAATTTTTAAGGTAAGAATGTAAGAAATTCTTATTTTCCTACTCTAGAATTTTTAGTTCATATCAAAAAACGCGCCGCTCACATTTTCACGAGCGACGCGCTTTTATACGTTTTGTTTTTATCCAAGTTCTGCGCGGACGGTGTCGGCAATACGCTGGCAGATTTCTTCCAGTTGTCCCTGCTCCGGCCCTTCCGCCATGACGCGGATCAACGGCTCCGTGCCGGACGGACGGACGAGGATGCGCCCGTTGTCGCCGAGAAGCTTTTCCTCGGCTTCGATGGCCGCGCAGATTGCCGCATTTTCCTCCCAGCCGTCTTTCGTTTTCACTTCCACATTGACGAGCAGCTGCGGATAGCTTTTCATCATCGCCGTCAGTTTCGACGCGGGACCGCCGCTTTTCTTCAGGACGCCCAGCACCTGAAGCGCAGTGATCAGCCCGTCGCCCGTCGTCGCCAGATTGCCGAAAATGATATGGCCGGACTGCTCGCCGCCCAGCGTGTAGCCGTGGGCGCGCATTTCCTCCAAAACATAGCGGTCGCCGACCTTCGTAATCTCGGCACGGCACCCCGCCGCTTTGACGGCTTTATGGAATCCGATATTCGCCATGACCGTCGTGACGATGGTATTGTTCGGCAACTCTCCCTTATCTTTCAGTGCATGGCCGCAAAGCACGAGCATGCGGTCGCCGTCGATGATATTTCCCTTTTCATCCACGCAAAGGCAGCGGTCTGCGTCGCCGTCGTGGGCGACGCCGATGTCCGCGCCCTGTTCTTTGACGGTGCGGATCAAAGACTCCAGATGCGTCGAGCCGCAGTTGTCGTTGATGTTCACGCCGTCCGGCGCATCGTGGATCACGGTAAGCTCCGCACCGAGGGTCCGCAGGATTGTCGGCATAGCCTCATAGGCCGCGCCGTTCGCGCAGTCGAGGACGATCTTCATGCCGTCGAGACGCACGTCCGTCGTGGACAGCACATAGTCGATGTATTCCTTGAGAAGTTCTTTCCTATAATTAAGGGAGCCGACGAGAGGACCGGACGGGCGATAAAAGTCATCGTCTTCCGCAATACGGTGCACGACCTTTTCGATCTCGTCCTCGACCTCGTCGGGCAGCTTGTAGCCGTCGCCGCCGAAAAACTTGATGCCGTTGTCGCCGAAAGGATTATGCGAAGCGGACACGACGATGCCCGCCGCCAGCTTATGTTTTTTCGCAAGATACGCGATAGCAGGCGTCGGTATCACGCCCGCGATGACCGCATGGCCGCCTGCCGAGCAGACGCCCGCCGCCAGCGCGGAAATGAACATCGGCCCGGAAATCCGCGTGTCGCGTCCGATCAGGATTTGAGGCTTCTCCGTGCCCCTGTTGCCGAAATAAAGCGCAGCCGCACGTCCCAGATAATACGCAAGCTCCGGAGTCAGTTCCAGATTCGCCTCGCCGCGCACGCCGTCTGTCCCAAACATTCTCGCCATGATTGATGTTCCTCCTGCCGATTCGATTCATTTGATAAATACTTCTCTATATTCTATCGTTTTTCCCCAAAAAAGCAAGAGCCGCTTTCAATCCGTCCACCGCCGCGCTCATGATGCCGCCCGCGTAGCCCGCGCCCTCGCCGACGGGATAAAGTCCCGGCGTCGAGACGGATACGAAGCTGTCGCGATCCCGCAGTATCCGACAGGGCGCCGACGAGCGCATCTCGACGCCGGTCATCGGCACGTCCGGCGCGGCGAATCCCGCAATTTTCACGCCGAAAGCAGGCAAAGCGTCTCGAAGCGTCCGCGTGACAAAGGGCGGCAGGCAATCGTCGAGACGGCAAATGGTTACGCCGGGGCGATACGTCGGCGCAACGCAAAAATTGCCGCTGCCTGTCGTGCCGCGCAGAAAATCCCCGACGCTCTGCACCGGCGCTCGGTAGTCGCCGCCCGCCAGTCGGAAGGCCGCCGCCTCGCAGTCCCGCTGGAACGCGACGCCGCCCAGGACCTCGCCGCCGAAATCCTCGGGGCGCACCTGCACGAGAAGCGCGGCGTTGGCGACGCCGGAATCCCGCGCATAAAGGCTCATGCCGTTCGTCGTCATGCGCCCGTTTTCCGAAGCCGCCGCGACGACCTGCCCGCCGGGGCACATGCAAAAGGAGTAGGCGCCCCGCCCCGTCACCGCGTCCTGAAATGTCAGCGCGTAATCCGCCGCGCCAAGGCGCGGATTTCCCGCGTCCTCGCCGTACTGCGCGCGGTCAATCCATTCCTGCGGGTGCTCGATGCGGACACCGACGGCGAAGGCTTTCGCCTCCATTGCGACGCCCTTCTCATAGAGCATTCGATATGTATCCCGCGCCGAATGACCGATGGCAAGCAGCACCGTATCCGTCCCGATGCGCTCGCCGCCCGAAAGACGGACGGCCCGCACGCCGCCCGCGTCGAGTTCCAGTTCCTCCATGCGCGCACCGAAACGGATTTCCCCGCCGCGCCGGATGACTTCCTCCCGCATTGCCTTCACGACGCCGCGCAAACGGTCGGTTCCGATATGGGGTTTCGCCAAATACTTGATTTCCTCCGGCGCACCCGCCTGAATGAACGCCTCGATGACGTCCCTTTGCAGCGGATCGCCGCCCCGCGCCGTCAGCTTCCCGTCGGAAAACGTCCCCGCGCCGCCCTCGCCGAACAGCACGTTCGTGTCCTCGTCCAGAGCGCCGCCCGACCAGAACCGTTCAATCGCCGCATGGCGCGCATCCACGTCCTGCCCGCGCTCGACGACAACCGGCGCACAGCCCGCCGTCGCCAATGCCAGCGACGCGAACATCCCGGCAGGACCGAAACCGACGACGACGGGACGCGCCCCCGATGCGGCGGACTTTTGCTCCGCGAGGCGCGTGAAAACGGACGGCTCCGCCTTTGGCGCGGCGGCGACTTTCTTGTCGCGACGAAAATTCGCGAGGATTTTCCGCTCGCTTTCCTCCGTCTCCACATCCAGCACATAGGAAAAACAGACAGGCGCGCCGTGCCGCCGACGCGCGTCCACCGCCCGCCGCACGATCTCCATGCGCCGCACGGATTCCCGCCGAAGCGTGAGACGCTCCGCCGCGAGTTCCTCCAAAGGACACCCGTCCCCAATCGGCACATGGAGCTCCGAAATCCGAATCATACTTCCTCCTTGACGCAAAAAACCGACGCGGAGCGCGTTGGGTAGTATCCTCCCCGCGCCCCCGTCGGAATTCCGTTTATTGCTTTTTAATCACGAGA
>JAFVAI010000067.1 GCA_017480545.1 Schwartzia sp. (in: firmicutes)
GGCCGGATCATCAAGAGGCCGACAAGGGCGAAGATTGTACGGGAACGGCGGAGGCTGAAACGCTTTCGCGGTCTGTGCGACGCCGGACGGATGAAGGAATACGACGTGCTGAACTGCTACAAGTCTTGGCGGCAGTCTTTGATTTCGGATTGCAATGCTTGCCGCACCACGATTCAAACGATGGACGCACTGTTCCGAACCTTGTTCCCGCGTGTGCCGATTTTCAGACGGCGGCGCAGGGAGCAGATGATAACGTCAATTTTTAAGGAGGCCAATTATGAAGATTTACGACACCAAAGGCAATGAGCTTACCGAGCGCCCGGACTACGAGAAAGGGCGTATCCTGCAAGACCCGAACGACCCGGACCGTTATATCTATACGACGTGGGAAGAGCTGCCCGCCGGTGACGGCAACGGCGAAACGCCGCGCTCGAAGGATCAGAAGCTCGCTGACCTCGACGCGCAATATGCCAGCGACAAGGCGGAGCTCACGCGGGAATACGGCGACGCGGTTATGCACGACGACGCCGAAACCGCCAATGCGCTGAAGGCCGAGCTTGCCGCGCTGGACGAATGGTATGACACGGAATACCGCAAAATTGAAGGGGAGGAATAATCATGGCAATCGTAAAACGCTGCATCCGCTGCCGGAAGCCGCTCCGCGCTGACGGGACTTGCCAGAATCCGGAGTGCGTGAGATACGTCCCGGAAGTGCAGACCACGAATTAGCAGAAGGACGAAAAGGGCGGCAAATAGCCGCCCTTCTCTATTTTTGGCAGGGAGGATGAGGGAATGGGCAGCATGGAATTGGTGAGAATCGTCATCGAGGCGGTGGCGGTCGCGACCATCGGCTTTTTGCAGTTGTGCATCCAAAAGCGGTTGGAAGCCACGGAAGAAAAGGAAAAACAGATGCAGGCCGAACTTGCGGCGGAGCGGGAGCGCGTCGAGGAAATGCGGAAAGCGAACAACAAAGGGACACACGCCCTCCTGCGTGACAGGCTCTTGCAGGGATTCCACTTCTTCAAGAAGCGCGGCATGGTGACGTATGGCGAGGCCATGAACTACAAGAATATGTACGAGGCATATCATGCGCTCGGCAAAAACGGCGTCATGGATGGAATCTATGAGGAATTCTTGAAAATCCCCATCAAGCCGGATGCAGAAGTTTACCCGAATGAGCAGATTGGAGGCGCGGCATGAAGAAAATGGAAATCACGCCGGACTTGATTATCGCCCTTGGTATGTCGATTGCCCTGATTCTCGCCG
Source organism: Schwartzia sp. (in: firmicutes) (assembly GCA_017480545.1). GTDB lineage: Bacteria > Bacillota > Negativicutes > Selenomonadales > Selenomonadaceae > RUG12372. Next base: position 1,267 of record JAFVAI010000067.1, read on the forward strand.
TCATTTTCGGATCGGCGACGGAAATCACCATCGGCATATCCGCAGGGCTGGGCGGCTACTTGGGGCAGGTCGTGTCAAACGACGAGACAAAGAAAAAGGAAAACAAGGGAGGCGGGCAAGATGCGAGCAATTGACCTTGACGAACTGAAAAAGATTGCGGAGGATAGTGCAAAAGATTTATGGGTCGACGCGCGAAGCGAAGACCTCGACACGCCGAAAATTATCCTGCATTGGAGCGCTGGGTGGTGGGACCAGCCGCATAAGGACTACCATATCAACATCACGGGAGACGGAAGGATATGGCTGAACGAGGAAAGCCTTGCGGAAACGCTCCCGCACACATGGAAGCTGAACACGGGAACAGTCGGTGTATCGCTCTGCTGCTGTGCCGGGGCGACGTCAAGCCACCTCGGGGAAAACCCGCCGACCGAGAAGCAGATCAACATCATGGCGCAGGTTGTCGCCGTGCTGTGCGAAGCGCTGGACATGGACATCAGCGAGGAAAACGTGCTCACCCACGGCGAGGCGGCGGACAGCGAGGAACTTTACGACGAAGAAGACCTGTACGGCCCGAACAACGACTGCGAGCGGTGGGACTTGCAGTTCCTCGGAACAGCGGAAAGCCCGCGCTTCACGAAAGACCACAGTGACCCCATCACGGGCGGCAACGTCATCCGGGGCAAGGCGATCTGGTACGCGCAGGAAGCGAAGAAAGCGGAGCAAAAAGAAGCCGCTTGGGAAAAGGACATGGAAGCTATCCAGAAAGAGATGGACGGAGCGAAGCGGTACAATGCACTGGCGGAAATGCCAGACTGGGCAAAGCCGACCATCGAAAAAATGATTGCAAAGAAGCTGCTTTCCGGCGACGGGAAAGGCCTCGACTTGTCGCATGATATGCTCCGGGTATTCGTGATCCATGACCGGGCGGGGCTGTACGACTGACGGGCGGCGGATGAGCAGCCTTGAATGGTGCAAGCTCTATGAGGCGTTCGTGGCGTTCCAAGTGCAGGCGGAAAAGCAAGGACTGTATGCTGATGACATCCGGCGCATAGAAAATGACCTGTTCGAGCGCTGCCCAATCCCGCAGCCGAGGAAGATGGAAATGTGATAGCCGCCATTTTTATTCTTATTTGCTGCCGACATTGGCGAAATTTTGTAATTGGAGGTGCTGAAATGTGGACAAAGAAAAGCTCGCGTGTGCTTTCTTTTATGTGTGCGGTTTTGTTGCTGTGTTTGCCGTCTGTTGGTATCTGCTCGGAAGCACAGGCGACAGGCCGGGAGGAAACAGTGACCGTATCAATGCAGGACTGGAACACACTCAAAGCGAACAACGCCGCGCAGAAGAAAGCCTTGCAAGAATCGCAAGCGGCATTGACCGAGGCAAGGAAGGAACTGACCGCATCGCAGACAGCATTGACCGAAGCGAGGGAATTATTGGAGCTGTCGCAAATGACATCAGCCGAGGCGCAGGAGAAGTTGCTGACGCTCTTGAAAGAATCGGAATTGCAGAAAGCCGAAATCGAGAAGCTGCGGCAGGAATTGACCGCGCTGAAATCGGAATCGCTGACGGCATCCGACGCGCTGACGAAAGCGAATCAATATTTGAGCGATACGAAAAAGGAGATCGAGGCGAACGAAGCAACCCACCGTAAGCGGGAAAACCAGCTTGAAAGGCAGCGGCTTCTTTGGCAGATCGTCGCCGTGCTCATCGGAGGGGTGGCGGTTGCAAAATGATGGTCGCGGACTTTGAAACACAGATTGCAGTCAACGGCTTTGCCGAAGTAGACGGGACGAGGGTATGCGTACACGGCGTTCGAGGAGTGACAGAGGAAGAAGCGAAAGAATATATAAAAATGCTGAGAGAAAAGTATCCGGATGATTCGATACCAGCGTTGGAAATCAACGCCGCAGACGGCGACAGCGTAAATTTGTGCTACACCATCAAGCCAAAGCCGTTCCAGCGCATACGGAGAATCACCGGCTACCTTGTCGGCACGTTGGACAGATTCAACAATGCCAAGCGAGCTGAAGAAAGTCAGCGTGTAAAACACAGCATTGAATAAGCGTTTACCCCCTATTTTTATAGAAGCCCCACGGCTGAGGATCAATCCTCGGTCGCGGGGCTATTTTTATGCCTCAAAACGCCCACTCAATATCAACCTTGTCATCGGTCAGAACAATGCGCGTAACGAGGCTTTGCAGGATGCGGCGTTTTTGGTCCTCGTCGGCAAAGTCCCACACCTGCGCCGCATCCTTCAGCAATTCTTCCGCCAAGTCGAAGGGCATGACATCATGCGATTCCTCCGGCACAAGTGTAGCCACCAATGCGGTTTTTTCGTTGTAGAGCTTGTTGATGCTGTCCCCAAGCACTTCCGGCGGAATGTCGTCGCGCTGGTACAGCTCCATCATTTTCCCGATTTGCTTGTCGATGGCTTTGACGCGTTTTTCGATTTCAGCGTTCTTGTTGCCGGATACGGGCTTCGGTTTCTTTGCGGCTGCAATCTCCGCAGCCATTTCGGGAGACCGCAGGATCTCGCGCACCCGTGATTCAACAAGTGCTTCGAGCTTGTCTTTTTTCCAGTATTTGTTTTTGCAATTCGGGTCTTTTACCATATTTGGAGTCTGCTTAGTCCGGGAGTAACAAGCATAGTAGATGTATTTACCTACGTGCCTTACATAGTATCTGCCTCCGCAATGTCCGCAAAATACCAATCCAGTCAAAAGATGTCGAGATTGAAAATGACTGCCTGGGTGCTGCTCCGGTTGTTTCTTGCGAATAGCTTGAACTGCCGCGAATTGTTCTTTGGTTATGATGGCTTCATGTGCGTTTTCCACAACAACCTCCCCGAAGTGCAACGTGCCAGTATACGTAGAATTATCGAGGATATTCCGTATGCACGACCAACACTTATAGCTGCCGTACCGATTGGTATAGTTAGCCTTGTGCAATCGGTTTTGAATATTATGGATAGACGCTCCGGCAAGATACCAGTCAAAGATTTTCTGCACTTGCACCGCTTCATAGACGTTGATATGAAGTTTGCCGTCTTTCTCGTCATAATCATAGCCGATGGGGATTCTGCCTCCGCCATGATACAATCCAGACTTGGCACGTTCGATGCGGCCCATCTTGGTACGTTCCTTTATTTGCTCTCGTTCAAGCTGAGCAAACACAGCGAGGAGGCCAATCATGGCCTTGCCAAAAGGGGTGGCTGTGTCGAAGCTCTCCTGCATGGATACAAAGTCCACATGATTCGGGAGGAAGGTTTCTTCGATCAAAAACAGCGTATCCCGCTGAGAGCGAGAAAGACGGTCAAGCTTGTAAACCAACACCACATCAAATTTGTCCGTTTCTTCCATCAGCTTCTGCATACCGGGACGATTCAGATTGCTGCCGGAGAACCCGCCGTCCACATAAATGTCAGAAATCAACCAGTCATGGGCCTTGCAGTATGCAATCAGTCGTTCTTTCTGCGCTCCAACAGAATAACCTTCCTGTGCCTGTTCTTGCGTAGACACACGAATATAGAGGGCCGCGCGTTTCATTGGTCCTCGTGCCCCTTTTTCCAAGCTTTATATTTTTCAGGCAAACAAGTTCCGCAAGGTCGATAGCCCGTAGCAATCGCAGCTTCTTCGTCTTTGAAGAAGACCCGATATTGTGTGTAACCACCTATTTTTATTGCTCTGAGGGCGGCGGGGCAATCAAGCCGACCGTATATTTTTGCTTTGCTGTTGCCGCCAAGAATGCCTGGTTCGTCGCTCATGTAAAACTCGCCGTTGGCACCAAGCAACCTATACTTCTTTTTGATATCCGGCATTATCTTTATTCCCTTCTTCCATATCAACCGCATAATTCAGGAGCTTCAAACGATCTCTTCCATTGAGGTGTTCGTATATCTTCACCAGTTCCGTGACTTCAGGGGACAATCCTTTGTCATTAACAATAACGCCGCCATTATTAGCCTGAACAAAAGAGCTGTTTGTTATGCCTCCGTTGATATTGTTTTTGACTAAAGGAATGGTTTGAATGCCTCGAAGCAGATAATCTGTGCTGACATCAAAGTAATCGGCAATCTTAACGACGGCCTCTACACTGGGGTAGGAGTTAGAATAAAGCTCGTATTTTCCAACCGCCGATGGCACGACACCAATATGCTTTGCAAGCGCACTCTGCGTAACATCTCGGCTTTTGCGAAGCCTCCGTAATCTCTCGCCAAATCCTTCCATAAATGATGCCACCTTTCTTTTAAGGAAATTATATTTCTTTTAATTCAACACGTCAAGCCGTGAAAAGGGAAATTTTTTGCTGAAAAAATTTCCCTTGAGTTGACATATTTTCTTTTAGGGCTTATAATATGACTGTGAGGAATATGAAACCCGCCATAATGGGAGGAGGCACAGAGATGAATGTAATGAAAGAACGACGGCTTCGCGGTGCGATCCCGACACAATGCGAAGTCGCAAAAATTCTTGGCGTTCGGCCGTCTTCAGTCAGCAAATGGGAGAATGGATATGCCAAGCCGAGAGCTGACAAATTGCCAGCAATCGCTAAATTGTATGGCTGCGCCATCGAAGAACTGCTGGCAGACGACGCAAACAATCGCGGATGATGAAAGCAACCTTCTCGGTTTTAGCTGCGGTAGCTTCTGAGCTAACGAACACAGCTAAAAGTAAGCTGCCTAAAATCAAAGAGGGCGAAAAGGTCATTCACGAATGGGTGGAAGGCGGAAAATATTGCCGAGAAACCGAATTCAATGGAGAGACAATTCTCGCTCAATATGATTTTAAGCGAAAAATAGCGACAGCAGAAAAGAGGTGTATGAAACCATTGAAATAGTTTGCTGTATCTGACTATGTACCTCTACCGCTGCAACTTGTCGGGCGGCAGCTTTGTAGCCGTAATGGTAACTGTAATAAATCGTGGCGTTCGCCATTTCGCAGTAACCATCCAGCGGCTTGTCAGGACACTCGATCGCGATTGGCAGATTCGTATTCTCGTCTACCATAATCTCGCTTTCGATCTTGCCGTCATGGTGATATGTCGTTTTCACGCAGTACCAATCGAGCTGTTTGTCTCGATGCGGAACCGTTACTTTCGCTGGTTCTTTTTTCGTCAGTGATTTCATTGTGCTCACCTCCTTTTGTTCCTGACGGGGTTTCTCAAAATTTCCCTATTTTCTCTATTCGACACTATAAGGAAAAATCCTTCTTTTTTATGAAATTTTTTTCAAAAAATTTTTCCCAAAAGCAATAAAAAAGAGGAAGCCAACGAGGGCTTCCTCTGTATCACTTTTTCGGCTTCCAAGTGCCTATTGCCTCGATTCCGAACAACAACACCGCCATATCCTCCATAGCTCGACCGACATCTCGATAAAACGTGCGTTTGTCAATTCCAAGTTTCTCGGCAATGTCCTCAATGCTCATACGCTCTTCTGCGATGTATCGCAGATAAATAGCCTCCCAACGCCGTGCCTCATCCGGGGTTATAGCTGCTTGGCAAAGATCCTTGTAAACCAGCAACATCTTGTCAACGTGGCTCATCATCAACTTCGTCTTGCGGCGCATGGAGCAAATTACACTTACTTCTAATGTCTCGGGAGAGATATGCGCATAATGCGCTTTCAGCTTCCGGTAATTGTTCATCAACAATTTCACGTCATGGTAACGCGCATCAAACTCCTCCTTAACAATCTCGTCCCGGCGATTCAGTGCTTCCTTCGCCGCAGCGCGAGCTATCTCGATAATCTCTTCTCGGCGCATACGCTTTGCTACCTCCCCTTTTTTAATTGCGTAATTTTCGCTTTCAGAGCCAACATGAGCGCATTCTGCATGTCGCCCTTATTCTTCAGTGCTTCAATGACGGATTCATCCATTCCGTTCTGCACGATAAGATGGTGAATTATAACTGGGTGTTCCTGTCCTTGACGATGCAGCCGCTTGTTTGCCTGTTCATACTGTTCCAAACTCCACGTCAGCCCGAACCAAATTGCGTGATGCCCGCCCTGCTGCAAATTTAACCCATAACCGCAGCTTGCCGGATGCGCCAAAAGGATGTCGATTTTTCCCGTGTTCCAATCATTCTCATCCTTCGCTTGCGAATAAACCCGGACGCGAAGCCCTGTTTTGGCGAGAGCTTCCAACAGGCGATCACGGTCATGCTGAAAATTGTAAAATACAAGTGCGTGTTGCCCGTTTAGCCGCTCAACCAATTCCAAAAAAGCATCAACTTTGCAGTCGTGAATCGGCACCGGTGTCCGATCTTCGCTGTAAATTGCCCCGTTACAAAGCTGAAGGAGTTTTCCAGTCAAAACCCCCGCACTTCCCGCAGTAATCGTTTCCTCATCCACTTGGAGAAGAAGCTCGGTTTCAAGCTCCTTGTAGGCTTTTACGGCTTTGGCATCCAGTGCTACCGGAATATCGTTATACATTACCTGCGGCAAGGTTAGATAGTCGCTTGCTTTCATGCTGATGCAGATGTCGCTGATGGCCTGTTTTATCATCTCGAAGCTGCCTTCTTTCGGCTTGTAGTCGAAAACGGTCATTTGGTTTCGGCGACCGGGAAGAAAATATTTGTCACGGTATGCTCCGAGGGTCGTGCCAAGTCTCGCGCCACCATCCAGCAAATAAATCTGTGCCCATAGATCTTCCAGACCATTGCTCGCGGGAGTTCCTGTCAACTCTACAATCCGCTTGATTCTGCTTCGGACAAGCCGAAGGGCCTTGAACCGCTTGCTTTGGCTGTTCTTGAAACTTGAACTTTCGTCAAGAATTACCATGTCGAATGGCCACGCGTTTTTGAAATGCTCCACAAGCCATTGTGTGTTTTCCCTGTTGGTAACATACACATCCGCCGGTGTTGCTAAAGCGCAAAGCCGTCGCTGGGCAGAGCCGAGAACCGGAACAACCCGAAGCATTTTCAGATGCTCCCATTTCTTCGCTTCCGCCGTCCATGTCGCTTCCGCAACTTTCTTAGGGGCGATGATAAGAGGTTTGGATACTTCCCAACGATTGTACCGAAGCTCGCGAATGGCGGAAAGCGTGATGACTGTCTTGCCCAAGCCCATATCCAGCAGTAACCCGACGGCTTTGTTGTAAACTATGCTGTCAATGCAAAATTGCTGATACGGATAAGGCCGGAATATCATTCTCCCACCTCCTCCAACAACTTGCTTACGCCGTCAAGTCCCCAAATCACGCGAACATCTGCACCGTGCTCCCGCAGCTCTCTGATGGTATAGTTTTGCAGCTTCGAGAGCCTCCCTGTGTCTGTTTTCAACTCCACAAAGATCACTTTTCCGTCCGGCTTTATAACGATTCGATCCGGGACTCCGGGGTGTCCGGGGCTTACAAACTTGTAACATAAACCACCACGCTTTTTTACGCCTTCGACAAGGCGGCGTTCGATTTGTTTTTCAAGCATCTTGTCCTCCTTTTGCCGGAACTGGCACTTCCTCGCGCGCGTATATACGTGTGCATACAGGCGCATTAGGCATATAGGGGGCTGTTAATCCTCTATCATTACTACCTAATAGATATTTAATGTTCCAATGTTCCATATAGATATAGAAAGTCAATAAAATCAACGGGTTAATTGATGGAACATTGCTGGAACTTTTTCGGAACACGGAACATTCGCGGTGGAACATGTTCTGCCAAAATTTTGTATGTTCCAGCAATGTTCCGCTTAATGTTCCGCTTTCCTGACAAACCCGCGTTGTTTTCCGCAATACCCAAACCGGATGCTGCTTTCCGCTTTTTCCCATCCCGGAAGCGTCCTGAGAATATCATTTATCTCTACTGTTGTTGCGTAGGGCAAATCCTTTGCCAGTCCGTTCAACATTTCGCACCATATTTCCAAAGCACAAATACGGTTACGTGGCACAAGATTTTCGGCGACACCTTCGCCGTTCAGGAACATTCTCCGCTTTTCCAATGGCCATTTTTGCCAATCCGTCGGTATCGGCTTTTCGAGGAATTGTATGATTAAGCCTTCCAGTGAACTTACCTCGCGGTGTTCTTCCTGCGCCGCCTTGGCGTCTTCTTCGGCATCACCGGAAAGGTGGATGCCCTCGCCGAGCCGCCATCTTGTAACGGCCTCGGCCCAAAGTTGGTCGATTTCAGCATCGCCGAGATTCAGCCATACGTTTTTGCTCCGCTGGTTTTTCCCCACGTCCACCGGCCAAAATCGTCGATTGCCGGTTCTGTCCCGCAGGAACTCGGCGGTATTTGTCGTGCCAAAGAACACGCAGCAGCGCGGTATGTCCTTGACGTGCCGCCCGTAAGCTGCTCGGAATCTGTCGTATCGGAGACTTAAAAATTGCTTGATGCGGGCCACGTCCGTCTTCCTGAAAGCATCCAGCTCTTGGATCTCGATGAGCCAAACGCCTTGCAAAAGTTCGCTGGCCTCCTTGCCCTCGAACGTCCGGATGCCGTCATTGAACCAGCCCTTGCTCATGCGGTCAAGCAGCGTGGATTTTCCGATGCCCTGCGGTCCCGAAAGAATCAGCATGGTATCATATTTGCATCCCGGCTCCATTGCCCGTGCCACTGCCGCCGTGAACGCTTTCCGTGTGACGGCTCTGACGTATGGCGTATTATCCGCGCCGAGATAATCAACCAAAAGTGTATCAAGCCTCGGAATACCGTCCCATCGAAGCCCGTTCAGATAATCCTTCACTTCGTTGAACTTGTGCTTCTCGCTGTGGAGCGAAAGGGCGCCGTCAATCTTGCCGTTGCCCGTAATCTTATAGACCTTCTCGAAATACCAGTACAGGCCCTGATTGTCGTTGTCTGACCACGCACGTCGTTTTGTTGACGCATTCCACGGCAGCTCTCCCAAGACCTCCCCGCGTCCGGCAAATTCGTTCATCGCGAACTTGCCGCGAAGGTTCGGGTCGTTTTCGAGAATGAGCCAAATATTGTCGATGGTCGGCTTGATGGCCCCGCTCTGCTTGTTGAGTTCCAGCTCCGCCGTCCAGTCGAGACTGTCGCTGTCGTCTTCGTGTGTGGCAAGCTGGCTGAAATCGTTCACGGCGGACTCCGCCCGCTCCTTCGCAAGCTGCTTCGATACCTTCGGGTCGGCGACGGCAAGCTCGCACATCATCTGATAGGATGGGAGGCGGTTTGTCGGCGTGTTCGCGGTCGCTTCGTCGTCGGCGTCCCCGAACTTGTGCAGCCGAACCAAGTCGAAAGCGTTGACCAATCGTCCGCTGCACGGGTCGGTGGAATGGTGCGAGTACAAGAACAAGCCGTTTTCGTAAATGATCGCGCCGCCCGTGGTGCTGCCGCCGAGATACGTGTACCGTCCGGGCATCGTGTCCACCGGCGCATAGACGCCCGGCAGAAAAGCCTCCATCGCGGCGTAGATGTCATACGTCCGGCAGAACGCGCCCACCGCGCCCGCTTTGGCAAGCGGGTCGCTCTGCTTTGTCGCAAGCCGCCGGTATGCGTTCTCGGAGCCGGGGACTTGGGGCCACTTCGTAACGTCCTTCCAGTCGCCGTATTTTTCCGTGACGGCGTTCAGCAGACCGTCCACGGACAACGTCGGCTTGTCTGCGAAAATGAAAATGTATTCGCCGTCCGAGCAGCAGCTCGGCCAGTACATCAGCCGCGAAGCCTCGAACGTGGTCGGGTCGGCGAACTCCATGCCGATAGCCGCTGCCATGTACCGCGCCGCCGGTTCGTATTCGTCTGCGGTCGCGGAACGGTCGAACGGCAGGAGAATCCGAAGCCGGGGATTCGCCGGCGCGTGCTTCCGCGTGGAATAGATGCAGTAGCCGCAGCCAAGCCCCTCGACTCGGCGCGTGACTTCCTCCGTGCCTCCCGGCGGAATATTGTCGAAGTCCAGCGTAATCAGGTCGCGCCCAGTGACCGCTCCGGCTTTCCTTCTCGTCCCCGAAAGGCTGCCCGCCACGAAGCCGCCGATGTCCTTCTTGTCGTCTTGGTCGGACTTCTTGAGGGCAAGGTATTCGGCCATCGTTTCTGTGGACCGGGCGGGGATGCGGAGCTTCTCGTAAAACTCCGACAGCATCATGGTCTGCGGCTGCCAGCTTATGCTCCTTCGGTTGCTGCCGACGGATAATGTGATTTTGCGGTCGTATTGCATTCTGCTTCCTCCCGATTCCAGTGTTCCTTTGGAATGCCAATGCTGTTGAAAACGTGGACGGGGATGCCCAGCAATTCCGCGAGACCGAGTTCTATTGCCATGCCTTCTGACACGGAGGCGCCCCATTGCCACACCTCGTCGCATTCTGCAAGCAAAGCAAGTCCCGCGAAAATGCAGATGCTGCGTTCCGCCGGGTCATCATCGTCGAGGCAGCGCGGGTAAATCAGATGCGGCGCAATCGGGACATAGCCTTTGCAGAGGGCAATCCTGCAAGCGCGCAGTGCTCGCCCCACGTTGTCTTCGACCGTGTGATTCTCGTCCGCCCGATACCGCGAGCAGATGTAGACTTTTTTGATGCGTTTCATTATCCTACCTCCCATGCCAACCTCTGCCCGCACTCTGGGCAATAGATGGATTCCCATGAATCCCATCCAGCTTCAAATTCGCGTCCGCATTGCGGGCAGTACGCCATATCATAGACCGGGTACCCGTCCGCGTCGCCGTCGCTTTCATAGCGTACTGTCATGGGTTTTTCTTTCTTGTTCATTGTCCTGCCTCCGTTTCAAAAGCCATCATCAGCCGCATCGAAGCGTTGACCAAATGCTTCTCCGAGCGGTCGCCCTTTAGGTACATGATAATGTGCCGAAGGGCGCGGAAAAGATGTTCCCTGCACGGAATCTTTCGCCATGTTGCGCCGGGATGCTTGGCTGCTCCTGCCGTCAGCCCTTCGGCAAGCGCGTCAAGCCAAGCAGGGGAGAGGTAACGGTACTCATTCGGTTCTTCGTCCTGCGGGTATTCGGGTTCCGGGTTGAGTTCCTCTGTGCTGTCCGGATCCAGTGTGAAGCGAATATATCCGTCACTGATGCCTCTAAAAAAGTTTTTATCACCCATTTTTTGCTCTCTCCTTTTCCCATTCTTCTTTTCTTTTCCGTATAAGATCAAGCTCGTATTCTGCCCTGCGCTTGATTTCTGAACGCCAATTCTGCGAAAGTTGATGGAACTTTTCGCAGCCACCCCATTTTGTGCAGAAGCGACCGCCCCTGTTATTACAATCTACACAATACGTTGCTTTTATATACTGGCCTACGGAAAGACCAAGCATCATATTCAGCAGGTCAATCTCTTCGTTTAGCTCTTGAATATTTTCCGAGTTTGGCATATCGCCATCTATTTTCATCCTTCATACTCCCTTTTCAGCTCACCAATCAGCTGTGCCATTTCCATCCGATCCATCCGGTCAAGGTTGATTTCCAAGTCCTGTTCGTCGTAGCCGAGCTTTTCCATTAAGTCTTTTGCATAATCGAGCTGCGCTTTCGTCGGTGTTGCCATCAGTCAGTCACCTCGATGTCATCGACCACGACAGGAATCATATCGCGCATCTGCTTGAGTAGCGGAATGGCTACTTCCCGCATTTGCGGATGTGCCGCTTGAGATGTCCGCAGCTGCAAAAAGTGCCGCCATTCTCTAAGATTCGCCGTCATATACAATTCGGTCTTCAGGCTGTTCGGCAATACCGAACGGGCCTCTTGCGGGATGCAGCCGAATTTGAGCAGGTTGAAATATGCGTATTCAGCTTCTTCGCAAGCGCGTTTCCAACACTCAAAACCAGCGGTTCCCTCTGCAAAAAACGCGGGCTTGATGACCGTAATTTCAGCACCAAAACCGCCCTTTGCATAATTGCAATACCTCGTACTTTCCTGCGAATAGGAAGCCAACCTGTGCCTTACAATTTCATGCGAAACACCACGGTCAACCGTGAATTTGACCGTCACGACAAAGTGCTCAATTACGGACTCATGCCCGCGTTTGATTACGTTATGCACAAACCTTTCTGCTGAATCGTCTGTGATCTTATCCTCGGATTTATAACACACCCGACCGCATTGTTCGATGTGCTTCAAGATTGTCTTTCCGTTTATCGGGCTTACGATTTCTGCTTTCGGCAATATGATTTTCATGGATTTGTCCTCCTCATTTTTTCACGTCACTGCTTTTCTGAATCTGCAAATAATATTCGCATTCTCCATCATATTTTAGTGGAGCACTTGCAAAATATGCTTGCAACGCGTCTGGAATTGCCATATGTCGATAGCACGTATTTCTCTTTGGGCATTTTTGACCGCGCCATTTTTCACCAACACACATCGTTATATCCGGCATCAGTTATCAATCCTTTCTGAAGAAATCTCCGACCCAGCCGTCGGCGTTCAAGGGCAAATCCTTCGCCCACGGTATCGGCTCGGTCATAATCCGCACCACTTCATCGAGATTCGCTTTCCATTCCTCGCAGTCAATGACAACCTCGTCATGGACATGGAAAACAATCGGGAATCCCGCAGCTTCCAGTTTCTCGATAGCTTGGGCAAGGCAATCGCGGGCGATGGCTTGCACCACGTTCTCGACCAACTTCCCGCCGTAGGTTTCAAGTTCCTCCCAGCGCTTCGTCGTCTGGTTGACGCCGCGATAAGCTATAGAAGGTCTGTCCCATTGGTTCACGCCGAGCGACGGGTGCGCGTAGTAGAGCTTCCGCTTGCTCGGCAAGGTAATCGTCAGGAAGTCCAAGTCATTTTTCAGGTCGAACTCGCGTGAGAGCAGCAAACCATTGACGCCCGCTTGCCCTCCGGTTTGGATGACCGAGACAGCGGCGTTTTCCAGCTTGTACCACAGTTCCACGATGCGTTTGTTGGCGTCGCGCCAACGATAAACGATGTCCTGCAAATCTTCCTCCGGGATGCCCATGTTCAAAGCTCCCATTGCCACCAATGCGCCGACGCCGCCCTGATAGCCGAGCGCGAGCGTGGCGACTTTGCCGCGTTGCCGCAGGGCATATTCGGGGTTTCCCTTCTTGATTTTTTCCATTGGAACGCCGAACATTTGGCTCGCCGTGGCTTCGTAAATCTTGCCGTGCGTCTTGAATACGTCCAGCACCCAATGCTCTTGTGCCAGCCATGCGATGACGCGAGCCTCGATGCTGGAAAAGTCCGCGTCCACCAGCTTATGTCCCTTGTCGGCGATGAATGATGTGCGGATGAGCTGCGAGAGCGTATCCGGCACAGAGCCGTACAGCACTTTCAGCTTGTCGGCTTCCCTCTTTTTCACGGCGTTGCGAGCCAACGGCAGTTCGCCGATGTACGTTCTCGGCAGATTCTGCACCTGCACGAGCCGCCCCGCCCATCTGCCGGTCCGGTTCGCCCCGTAGAACTGCAACAGCCCGCGAACGCGCCCGTCCCTGCACACAGCCGCCTCGATGGCGTCGTACTTTTTCGTGCTGGTCTTGCCAAGCTCCTGACGGATTTCCAGCATCCGCTTTGCCGATCCTTCCACGACTTGACTTTTCAGCATCTGCTCAACGGTATCTTTGCGAAGGTCGGGCAAGGCTTCCCCTGTCGTCTCCTCCACCCATTTCGCGAGCTGGGCTATGCTGTTCGGGTTTTGCAGTCCGGTGATGGCAACGGCTTCTTCCATCAGAGCCGCACGAGACGTGCCGTCAATTTCCAACGCGCCCCGCACCATCTCCATATCCACCGCCACGCCCCGGGCGTTGATGATAAGGTCGGTCTGCCATTGCTTTTCCACGTCCTCCGGCACGGGAAAAGACGAGAGGCGTTTCTCGATTTCCATTTCCGTTGCAACGTCCTGTCGGCAATATTCCTTGAAAAGATTCCATTTCGCCGGATCGTGTTTCGGATAATTCCGTGTCCGGCCTCCGTTAGCTTTCGTCGGATTGCAGGGAACGCAGAAATACCGTATCAATGCCTTGCCGACCGACATCTTCTGCTTGTCGGCAGGAAGGCCGAGGGCTTTGCCTGTGGCGTCCAGTCCGGCAGTGAATCCGCAATACAGGCCGTGGAGCATCGTGTCACGCCATTGCTCGACCGGAAGCATACGTCCGCAGAATTTCGACAGGCAGTACCACTCGAATGCCGCGTTGTATGCGTGTTTGACATATTCCGGGGCAAGCAGGGCTTTTCCGAGCCATGCCGGAAGTTCCTCGCCTTGCGCGAGGTCGATGATTTCCACAGGGGCGCCATCCACGCTGTAAGCGAAAAGCAGAACCTCGAAGTCGGAGCTTTGGACGTATTTGTAAAGCCCCGTCTTCGCAATCGGCTCGCTGCTGAACGTTTCTATATCAATCGAAAGATGCTTCATAAACAACTTCTCCTGACTATAAAACCTGCGGTCACGGTCAAAGAATCGTGGCCGCAGGTTTCTTTTCGTCTATTAGCCGTAATAAGGCTGCCCGGTCAGCGGATTGATGGCTCCGGGCTGCAAACCTACGTTGGATGCCGGTGCAACAGGCGCAGGAGTCGCCCCGATGCCCGCAAAATCTGCCGCCGCCGATGCGCCGCCCGCCAGCGGATCGCCGTCGCGGGTCTTCATCACATTGCCAAGTCCACAGCCGATGCCGCGCTTTCCGGCCTTGCTGTAGCCGAAGAAATTGATGGTCACGCGGGCGTACATCCCGCTGTAAATGTCCTGCGGCAAAAGCTCCGTGTTGATGTCGCTCTGATGGACGACCTGCGGCTTGTTCTTCGAGCTTGCGGTGATGACCCAACAGCCTTTGCACTCGTCGCCATAGGGAGTGCCGTTTTCCCGAACGCCGTCGCCGTCGTGAATGGGGACGGGCATGACAGGGGGGCGGACGCCGTTCCAAATCTTGCTTTGCGCGTCGGCGGCAGCCGCCTCAATGCTTGCGTCGATGTTCTGCTTCACGGCAACGTCCGTCTTGGGGATGAGCAGCGTCACGGAATACTTCGGCGTAGCATTGGGATCGTTCGTGTTGGCACGAGGCTGGACAAGATTGGCATAGGACAGGCGAACTTCGCCGGTCAGAACTTTCGTCGGAATGTTGTTGTACATAATTTTTTCTCCTCTCACTTCACTTATTGCTCTGATTGACAACGGAATCGAAATCTGCTTTTGCGCTGCTGTACTCTTTGCGGGAATCGGATGCGGGAGCCAGCGTAGGCTTTCCCGGCGGCTTGGTGACAAACGTGCCGACCAATTCCTCGAACTTCGGCTTGCCCAGCATCTTTTCGAGCTGCGCCAGCGTCTTTGGGACGCTGTCGTAAATCGCGGCATGGTCGATGCCGTTGGCCTCCAAAACTTCAAGCGCTTTGTCTTGGTCCGACCAAGCGCGGGAGCTTCTGCCCTCGACCAGTTTGTAGCCCGGAATCGGGATTCCTTGCAGCAACCTTTCCAAAGCTACCTCTTTCACGGAATTGAACCATTCGACCAGTGTTTCGCCTTTTTGCAGGATCGCCGCCATATCCTCCGCCGACAGAATCCCAGTCAGCCCCGTGGAAATCGCGTCAGCAAAATCGTCAAATGCCGAGGTTTGCTGGGTTGCTTGTGCCTCGCATTGCCCGTTGGCGCGACAGAATCGGCACCATGTTCCGGCGTGATACTCGCCGAAGCCGCTGAACGCCATCTGCGCTTTTGGCTTGATTTCCTCGCCCCACGCCAGCAGTTCTTCGGTCGAGCAGTTCCAGTTTTCATAGCTGCCGAGCCGCGGCTGGTCGATGCAGATTTCGACCTTCTTGATTGCCCCGCCGAAAATCGGCTGGTAGAGCTTCAGCGCGCCGAGCGCGTACAGCATGAGCTGCGGATTCTCGACGGCACTGACCGGAACGCCCTTGCCGTTCTTGTAGTCCGTGATGATGAGCGTGTCGCCGCCGAACATCACGCAATCGCATCGTCCGAAGGCTTCGGGAGCATAATCCGAAATGTCCACGCTGACCTCGAAGGCAATATATGGCTCATGCTCGAAGCCCATTGCGCGTTCTGCAAGATGCTCCACATAGGTTTCCGAGGAATGGAGCATTTCGTCGTCCCACAACGGGTCGGCTTTGAATTTCTTGATGTTTCGCGTATACGTTGCCGCCGCGATTTTCTTGAAATGCTTTTTCGCGGCAAATTCGCAAACGCTGTGCGCGAGCGTACCTTCCGCAGCAAACGCGCTTTGCTTTTCGGGCAGCTGGGCTTCCAGCCGCGCCGAGCGCGGACAGTTCAGCCAGCGGTGAGCCGCCGATGGGGACAGCAGTGCGTGTGCGCTCATATCTTCGCCCCCAGCTCACGCATCTTTGTGGCGAACGCGCCGAGTTGCTCCGGCTTCAAGTCCATCACTGCCTGAACGCCGAAAGAATGCAGCAGGGCAATCAGTTCATTCACTTTGCCAGCGTCCATCAGCGTCGCGCCCGCCGCCATGATCTGCTCTGCCGTATATTGCGGAGCTTGCGCTAATGGAACATTTGCTACAGGGCTTGCCGGAGCGGCAGGTGATGTTTGTGGAGCAGCGGGCTGAACCGGAGCAGGAGTTTCCCACTTTGGTACATCGACAAGCGGTGGAACAGAAACTGCCGCAGGAATTTTGATGCTGCCGCCCATAGCCTGAGCGAGTTTGTCGATAGCTGCTGCAAGAGCGGGTGCATCGACTGTAACTTTGATTTCTAACATGGTTTTGTCCTCCTTTGGTTAATAGAAATTGTTTTGTTGTCCTCCGCCGGAGCAGAAGAACCTTATATCCGAAAGCGGCCGGCAATTATTGGCGAACCAATCTCGCAGCGCTTGTTCGGCAATCTCTAAATCGTTCTCGGAAATCGGACGTGATTGATTCCAATATCCTGCGAACGCGTTTGGCGTAGTCAAGACGCCAATTATGGTATCTTCAAAGCGTTCATCGCTGACACGATTCAAGATAACTTCACAAACAAGTCGTTTGTCTTGCTCCATCTCGTCAAAACACTCACCTGCAAGAGTTTGAGCGATAGCCTGAACTTCGTCATTGGACCACGGATTCGTGGGTTCACGAGGTTCGGGCTTTTCTAATATTGGCAGCTCGACGGTTTCATGGATTCCGAAAGGTTGATAAACAGATTCTTTTTGCTTACTTGGTTTTCTCGGCATGACGAAAGCTGTAACAGTAAGTGCTGAAAGCAGAATAATGAACGCCACTTCCAACTTATGCTTAATAATCCATTTCAATGGTCTGCTGAAATTGAACAAAACACTTTCAGGAACAAAAAAGGAGGACAAACAAAATGGCAGAGTTGAAACAGAGCCGCTGGGTCAAGGTGCACGAGCCGGGCCATGCAAATTATGAAGCGAAAGAGAACATCATGGACATTCTGATCGGTGAAAATCGTTGCCGCGCGGATGTGACTTACACGGTCCGCAGCCATAAGAAAGCCGCCGACTGGATGCTCAAGTATCTCGAAGCGGCAAACGCTGGACAGATTCTTCACGAGATTGCCGCACGGATTGAGGCGGAAGCCGAAAACAAGGAAGACCTTGATTTGAACCATGAAAAATGGAGCTGCCAGATTGAAAAAATGGATCAGGGAATTTTCAAGGTCCAGTTGATTTGGGCGCCGGGTGAACCCGTTACCAAGAAGCAGCCCGCCAAGCAGTTGAAGAAAAAAGCCGAAAAGAAGGTCGTGCAGAAAGTCGGGTTCAATGTTCCGAAGCGGTATCTGAATCGCGTCCGGGAAGCCTACGAAGACAGCGACGGATTCTGGATCGAGCTGAAGAACGGCTGGATGAACGGCGAGAATACCGTGATTCACGAAGATTCCGCGAAGGAAGCCGTAAAAGTTTTGAAAGACTGCACGAAGGTGAAGAAAGCCTGAGAATGACGAAAGAGCCGCCCGCAGAACACAGCGGGCGGCTCGGCAAGGAGGACAAATCATGCACCTGACATTGAAAGTCAAAAGATACCACGAGTTCTTTTGGCTGCGAGACATTCAGAAAGTGAATATTTACCAGTGCTGCGCTGAATGCTTCATCGGTCACAAGGACAACCGGGTTTATTACGGAACGCTGCAAAAGCCGCGCGTCACCATCGACATTGACGTAAACGAATATCCGGGCGCGGTTGCGTATTATCTGTGTGGATTGAGCGCAGGTTACAACTACCATGAGAACACGCACGTTGCGTTTGTTCCGGCGAAAGGCGAGACAGTTGAAATCGACAATCACAATATCAGCCTGAAAATCACGGATGCCCGTGAAATTCATTTTCAGGATTACAAGCCGAATCCGCGGGGGTATTTCTCGCAGCGGCAGCGAACCTGTCGCAACTGGATTTTCGCGAATTATATCAACGATGGAATGCTTTTGAAGGAGGACAAATGACATGGATATGCAGGAAAAAATAGAAACGGCTCGCCAGCAGATTTGGCAAGCCGTCAGTGATTACGGGGAGCACAGCAGTATGACAGCCGTGCTGGATGACGTGAGCGAGGATTTTGTCAGCCGGTTGGCGGAAGACAGCGTGAACGCAAAGATGGAGCTGCGCGAAATGTTCCGCAAGTCGCCCGCTTGGGACGAGGAACTGGATGCGCTGGTAATCAACGGAACGCGGACGCACGATCCGGATTACAGCAGGGTACGCGAGCTGGCGTTGCAGATTTTGTCTCCGGCTATTCCCGGACATGGGTTTGACATCAGCGTTGCGTTGGAGCTGTTCACAAATTACGGCGGCGACCACACGGACGCGATTGCGGCGATCAACAGGCTCGCCCCGAAAGCATACGCTCCCGGCAAGAAGCCGAGCCGCATTTTTAAGGCGATTTGCGAAGCACTTGGCGTTGCGGACAACACGGCGGGCAGCGAGTTCCAGTATTTTTACGCGCAGTTGGCGGACGAGCTGTCAGCGAAGAAAATCAGTTATAAGCTGTTCGTCAGCTTGAACCCGGCGCACTTCGTCACGATGTCGAATCCGAAAGAGGACAGCCGCGGCAAAATGCTGACAAGCTGCCATTCGTTCAACTCGACGGAGTACGACTATCCCAACGGATGCAGCGGTTATGCGCGGGACAACTGCACGATGATTGCCTTCACCGTGGCGGACCTGTCGAATCCTGAATTGTTGAACAACCGCAAGACGACGCGGCAGTTGTTCATGTACCGTCCCGGCAACGGGCTTCTGCTGCAAAGCCGGATGTACAACTCGTCGGGCGGGACGACCGGGGCGCAAGCGGAATCGAAAGTGTATCGCGACCTGATTCAGAGGGAAATCTCGGAATGCGAAGATGTCCCGAATCTGTGGAAGACGTTCAAGTATTACTGCAATGATAAGGGTGTCCACTTTCCGCAGGGACGCGGCTTTGGCGGGTATCCTGATTGGCCTCATGAGGAGTTTGCAGCGATGTTCAGCATCAGGGAAGATCACGCAGAAGATTTCGAGACTTTCGCAGTTGGCACTTATGGCCTTTGCATCAGCTGCGGATGCGAGACCAGCGGCGGCCTTTACTGCAACGATTGCGGCGGCACGGAAGAAGACGACGAGAGCTGTTATTGCGCCGATTGCGGTGACAGATGTGATGAAGACGATCTGTGCACAGTGTTTGACAGGTATGGAAATGAAAGGCGTGTTTGCGAGCATTGCAGGAGCATTAACTATACGTACTGTGATTGTTGCGATGACTACATCGAAAATGACGCTGTTGAAGAAGTTGGCGATGGTGATTGGGTTTGTGGAAGTTGCAGGGATAGGTACTATGAAGAATGCGATGAGTGCGGCAAGTGGCATCACAAAAACGATATGAGCGATGCGGTTGACAGTTTTGGCGATGATATCCGCGTTTGCGATGACTGCCGGGAGCAGTATTATGTCGTGTGTGCTGACTGCGGGCGTTGCGTCCATAAAGACGACACGAAAGAAGCTCACCGGCACGGCGATGAAGTAGTGATTTGCTCCGATTGCCGGGAGCGGAACTACGAAGTATGCGCGGAATGCGGCGAGGTATTCCACAGTGATGACTTGGACGACGACGATATGTGCTGTGATTGCGCGAAAGAAAAAGAGGAGGATGAAGTGGCATGAAGCCGATTGAAGATTTTCTGCAACCAACGCAAAAGGAGCTGTTTGGAATGCTCCGCAAGATGTTTAAGGGCAAGTCAATTTGCCGGAAGAACAGCTTCGTGCTGGTTCAAGGTGAGGCACCGATTATGCTACTGGCTCATTTGGACACAGTGCATGAAAAGCCTGTCAAGCATATCTGCAAGACAGCGGACGGCAACATCCTGATGTCGCCCCAAGGCATCGGCGGCGATGACAGGTGCGGGGTTTACGCCTTGGTCAACGTTTACGAGCAAGCCGATAAGAAGCCGTGGCTGTTGTTCACTTGCGACGAAGAAATCGGCGGGCGTGGGGCAGAGGCGTTTTGCAGGCTGCATCAAAAAGGCAAGCTGCCGAAGGATTTGAACACGTTGAAATTACTCGTGGAAATCGACAGGCGCGGAAGCAAGGACGCGGTGTATTACGACTGCGACAACAAGGATTTCGAGGCGTACATCACTGGCAAGGGCTTCCAGACGGAGTTCGGGTCGTTCAGCGATATTTCCTACGTCGCGCCGGAGCTGGGCGTGGCGGCGGTGAACCTTTCGTCGGGCTACTACAACGCTCACACGCAGCATGAGTTCATCAACCGCAAGCAGATCAACGCGGTGATTGAAAAGGTCGTGGAAATCGTGGCAGAAGCGGCGTTGCCGGATTTCCCGAAGTACGAGTACGTCAAGCGGGTTCATCAGCCGCTTGTAAGGCGGGATTATGGCTATCTCGATTGGGGGTTGCTGAAAAATGACGCGGCGGACGATTGGGGGACGGTTCCACCTCATTTGCCCGTCAAGTACCAGCAGATGTACGACGAGTTGCTCGACCTGTATGCGCCGGAAGAGCTTGAGTCTTTCTGTGAAGAGTACGGCAACGAAATTATCGAGGAAATCTACCGCGCGGAGTACGGGTTTATGTACGGGGGGGGAGAGTAAACAGTGAAGTACAAGCTGAGGGTGTATGTAACGATGGGCGGCGACATTGAAGTTGAAGCCGCGAACGAGGACGAAGCCATTGAGATTGCGAAGGGCAAACAGTTCGTTTCGTCAGACCTGCGGAATTTCGTTTGGTACGGGAACGAGGTTGATGACAGCGATGTGGAAGAAGTGGAGGATTGAAAATGCTGAAAGCAGGAATGACAATCAGGGAAGCCGCAGAACAGTGGGTACGCGAGTTTGACGCTATCCAAACGGACATGATTAAGAAGCTGATGAAGTATGAGCCGGAGGAATGGGGCGAGGTCACGAAAGGCGCGGTCGGCGATAGGGCTTATGTGTACGACGAATGCGCAAGCGGCGAAATCGTAAAGCGCAACAGTGAGACGTTTGAAAGCTGCATCAAACTGGACCGCAGCGGCAGGAAGGTTTGGGTCAAGCCGGGGGACTTCGAGCTTGAGTATGACGAACGGCTTCCGATGTGGGGAACGATGTGGTCGTTCCATGACCCGTGCGATATTCATTGGCTGGAAGAAGGAGACGGCATCGAGGTTATGTCCCGCTGCGGGTTCAGGGTTTACGAGAGTGAGGAGTTTGGTTTTTTCTTCGGCATCGACGCGGCGGGCTTCGACTTTTACGAAGCGTACTGGATTCCGCTTTACAAGGCTCGCGGATTGCAGTGGCATGATCCGAAAACGGAGGTAGCGGCATGACGGCCAGCAAGCTGATGGCGGCGGCGTTCGCGGCAGTTTTATATACGTCGCTGGCGGTCGGGTTCATTATCGGGGCAGGGATTGCGTGGGAGTGCTTCAAGATTCGGGGGCTGATGTGATCGGACAGGGTATTGCTGAAACAGGAGGACGTGAGAATGCTGTTCCGTTGGATGCACGGGCACAAGGAGCTGGTTCGCCAGCTCCCAGCCCCGTTGAGGTCCGTGGAAATCGCTTTCGAGCACCACGACTTCCGCATTAAAGGCATCCGGCAGGAAAAATGGCTGAAGCTCTATATGTACGGAGGCAACGAACGCCTCGGCAAGATGGAGTTTGCGATTGACGGCAAGAATCAGCTCGTTCACAAGAAAGGCGCAACGCAGATAAGCCGGGAAAGTTTTGAATCTATATTGTCCTGCTATTGCTCGCTGATGGCGTTCATGGTTTATGAGAAGCCGGAGATGATTCCCGCTGAAGAATCCCGGCAGACAAGAAAAGCCCACCACGCAGGTAAGCGGGTGGGCGGTGGTGCGAAGACCACATACATACTCAGCCATCGAACTAAGGCGGCTCACGGGCCGCTGGGCGGGCATCACGCAAGCCCGAAAGGGATTTTCACGGTGCGCGGGCATTACCGCCGGTACAAAAGCGGGAAGGTGGTGTGGATTCAGGAGTACAAGAAGGGCGAGGGCGACAAGAAGTTCAAGACTTACAAGATGGGAGGAAAGGCAAATGAGCAAAACAGTTGATCTAAAACGCTGCCCGTTCTGTGGGGCAAAAGCGAAGGCCAGAGTAGTTAAAGGCGATGGACTTACGCTGGGGATGGTTGAGTGCTCTAATTGTGGAGGAGCACAGAGATGTATCGAAGATACATGCCGCGGTGCAGTAGTTATGTGGAATGACAGGCGCGGCGAAAAGATTGCGGAACTGAAATTCTTGAAAGATTTTTGCCGCGAAGCCGATTTGAGTGCGGAAATTTGCCGCGACCAGCTCCGCAGTTTGTGGACAGCGTACTGTTTCCATCACAATCTCATTGCAGACACGCTGGACTATGACATGGGTTTGACGGAGCTTTGGGGAATCATCGAAAAATCCGAGCCGGATACTGGCGATTGGGGCAACGATGAGGAGTTTGATAATTTCATGTGCGCGTATTTGGTGTGAGGGGGCGACGAAATGACAAAAAATGAATATATCGCGTATTTTACGGTCGATGGGGATGGCGAGCATGTTGTTGTAAATGAGATGACCGAGAAAGAAAGAGGCAAGAGTTTATTCTATGCTCAGGGGGAAACTCCGGAAGATGCGGTGAAGCGACTGGAAGAAAAATGCAACAGGCAAGAGAGAGCGATGTTAAAAGATGCCAAAAAATACAACGAACTTGCGAAATTGGCGAATTCTTTCTTGCGAACAAAGGAGGGGTGAATATGGAAGACCAAGTGATAGAATGCCCGAATTGTGGCGGGATTGAGTTCGTGATGCAGCCATTGCAGGTAGTTCGTATATCAGGTTCTTTGTTTGTGATTTCAAAAACAGGAACGACGCAATTCCTTTGCGCAAGTTGCGGCGCGGTTGTAAAAGAGGTTGAGAATGTCCGAATTTGCAATGAGGTATGACAGAATGATGGAGCAAGAAAAAGGAATGGCAGGGTTTACGGAGCTGACGACGTGGGCTTTCCTGCAACCGGGTTCGGCGGCGCAGCCGAATATCTCCGCGTTGAAAGCAGCGGTTAAGGACCTTTGCCAGATGACGATGCAGAAAACGGCGGGGCAGCGGAGCAGATCAGGGAAGAAGTATCGTGAGCAGGATTTGGATATTGCGGCTAATTTGGAACGCGTGAAATTTACGATTATTGCGGAAGCCACGTTGCTCGTATTGTCAGGAAAGTTGGATGAGTTGAAGGAGGACTGAACATGAACATAAGCGTGGAAGAAAAACGGGTTGAGGCTATCAAGCGGATGAAGATGTTGAAGCTGTACCCGCCGATCATCAAGCAGTTTGAGCAGAAGGGCTGGGTGAATATCAGTGAGCCGCCCCTTGGTGCTCACTTTTGGTTGGATGAGGACGACAAAAAGCGCGTTGCAGACTTCGAGGCGAAATACAACGCGCTGGTGTTCACGGCGGTTCGGTGCTATTGGGACATCATCGGCAAGATGGATGCTTTCCTGTTCGTCGGTGACTATCGCGAGGATTGGGAAATCGAGTATGAGGACATGAAGCATGGTATTGTGCTCGCTTATGTGTATAACCACGATGCTCCGTGGTGCTCTGAAATGGGCTGCATCACGGTTGCGCCGACACCTGCTGGCGGATTGCAGCGGGTATCTTGAAGGAGGTGCGGTAAGTGACAACATGGTGTTTGGAAAATCCTTGGTTGACCTTTCTTCTGTTGTTGATTGCAGCGGATGCAGTCACTACACGTTTTTCGTGGAATCGGAAAAAAGAGTTGTTGCAAAAGGATATGCGGATTCGCGAGCTTGAGGAAATTCTTTGCCCTTGCGAACAGCATGATTGGATTGCAGCGCGGTATGAAACAGATTCTGATGGGAAAGCAACGCGGATTATGATGTGCCGACGGTGCAAAAAAGAAAAGGAGACGGAGGGCGTATGATGATTCCAGAACGTACATATGTTGTGACAGAACCTTGTCCGCATTGCGGAAATGAAATCGAGATGCGCTGGAATACGGACGCCGATGGATTCAAGGCGTTTTGCCCAGTGTGCGGCAAGCGGCTGATGTTATGTGATGAATGTATCCACGCCGAGGATTACCGTGGATGCGATTACAACAGTGCAAGCGATAGTTGTTATCGGAATGAGGAGGCAGTGAAAGTGGATTATGCAAGAGGCGATATTTATTACGTACACCGCACACGATTTGTCGGGTCGGAGCAAAGCTCCGGCAGACCGGCAATCATTGTGTCGTTGGACGCGAACAATAAGCACAGCAATGTAGCGGAGGTCGTTTATTTGACTACGCGACCAAAGAAGGATTTGCCGACGCACGTTCAGATTTCGGCGACAGGAAGGCCGAGCATAGCGCTTTGCGAGCAGGTACATTCCGTGGATTGCCGCAGATTGGGGAGGTATGTCGGCAAGTGCGATACGCAGGAAATGGAAGCAGTTGATGAGGCCCTTCTGATTTCGCTGGGCCTGAAAGGGAAGCGGTGAAGATGGATAGCGCGAAGAAAATGCGATTGTATGCGACGTACATCAAGCGGAAAGAGAGAATCCTTGCGTTGGAAGCAGAGAATAAACTGTTGCGAAGGGCTTTGCGGTTGATGGCTGCTCGGCTCAAGGACGAGGTAGACCATTTCGATAATGGGGTAGAATACGGAGGTTGTAGCGCGGGACCCAGCGTGAAGGAATGGATCAAGATTTTCATGGATAGAGCAAAAGAGGAGATTAAGAAAACGGCAAAAAAGTCTTGCGGTTGATAAGCATAAGCGAAGGTATAAAAACGAGGAGAGATGACGATGGAAAAAATCAATCGTTGTATTTGCGGGGCAGAGGAAAAACTTGCTCATTCCGTTGACCACGCAGGATGAAGTGAATCGTTTTACGCAGTTTGATTTTGTCAAGAATGGTTGACACATTTTTCGCAAGGAAATATCAAGCCGCTTGTTTAAGGGCGGCATAATAAGCGGCGCGTTTCTTGAGCGGGGGAAGCCCGCCGTTCGCCGAGCATATCCTGCGATTGTTCCAATA
>JAFVAI010000068.1 GCA_017480545.1 Schwartzia sp. (in: firmicutes)
CTGGTACCGGGAAAGCATCTTTTGGAACTTGGTTGCGGCAATGGGCGCGACAGCCTCTTTTTTATGGAAAGAGGGGTGTATGTTACAGGCGTGGATGCTTCGGACGAAGCCATCCGAAATTTGCAATTGGCCGTTGGCGATTCCGACCGGGGTATGTTTATCTGCGACGATTTTGTGAAATGCCGGGCAGTCTTTCAGCGTCAGTACGATTACATTTACAGCCGGTTCACTTTGCACGCGATTACGGACGAGCAGGAGGACGAGCTGCTGCGAAATATCAAGGACGCGATGGCTGCTGAAAGCAAACTCTACATTGAGGCGCGTACGATCCGCGATGATATTTATGGAAAAGGGGAAAAAGTTGCGCCCAATGCTTATGTGTATGATGGGCATTTCCGAAGATTTATTGATCCGCATGTATTGGAGAATAAGCTGATTAGATTAGGCTATAAAGTTTTGCGTTTGGAGGAGAGACAAGGATTTTCGAAGACTGAGCATTCAGATCCGATCCTTTTGCGTGCTGTGATTGCTGTTTAGGTTATCCTTGCTTCGTCCTCCGCATTTTTAGTTGGTTACACAATGTTTCATGAAGCAACTTGCCGGAGACAAAATGCATAACGGCTTTCCACGATAAAAACGCCTCTCGGAGTTAAAAGTTCCGAGAGGCGTTTTCAATGAAAGCTTTCCGTTGAAGCATCTACTGTTTCAGTTTTGCCTCGCCAAAGCGGTTCAGCCATACGCGGATAATGGTCGATTGGTTTTCGCCGATGAAATCCAGCAGGGCTTTCAAGTCTTTTGGCGGGATGTTGCTGTTATTATGCTCCATCCTGATTCCTTCTCTTGTCATCCATATCTTGGTGGCATTTTGTGCGGGTTTTCCTTTTGAAACATGAACGTGGACCGGTTCCAAGGGAGTGCCTTCGTTGATCCAAAAGTAGATGGCGTATCCAAGGTAGTCAAGCAACGCCTTCGGCAACAATCTCACCCTTTCCCATGCGCCAAATGGTGACGGCATTATCTCGGAGGAATTGTTCCAACTGCATCAGTTCTGTTTCCTTAAAGCCATAGGCATGATGGCAATGGTAGGCAGGCAGCGTGAATTCGGCATAGGTGTCCATGTCGTTTTCTTTTTCAATACGTATTTCAAGGTGTTCTCCACTGTCCATCGTTTCCCAGATGTTCATAATGGCGACGATTAGTGTGGCGTCTTCGGTATGGATTCTGCAGTATTCCATTGGCATCATCTCCCAACGTTTGTGTCATCGTATCATAAATAACAGCACAATGCAATCTTGACAAAATCCTCCCGGCGATGTTCCGGGAGGATTTTGTCGCTATGGTCATTGGCAGAGCCGGAGGCCATGAGATGAGGTTGTCTTATCGAATGAACACGACCGCGCAGTTGTCGAGGAAATGGGTATAGCCGTTTTCCTCAAGGATGATTTTCGCGTCGGCGACGTTGACGACCGGGTTGAAGTAGTGATCAACGCCTACGGCTTTGACGACGAGGGGGTTGGAGCCGGCGCGGCTGACGTTCCCGTCGTAGCCGTTGGCGTAGCCCGCCATGCCGTTTTTGATGACTTTTTTGGAGTCGAGGTTCTTGTAGCCGTAGATTTTTTCGCCCGCTGTGGTTTTGATGACCGGGGACATGGCCGTGCGGAGGCCGAGGCCTGTGCAGTCGACGATGATGCCGGTGTAGGTGCCGCTCTGGCGATTGGTGATGGTCGTGGTGCGGGTTGTCGTGGTCGTGACCGTGGTGGTTTCCGGCTGCGTCGGCGTGTACTGCGGTTCGTCCGGCTCCGGCAGGATGGTGGCTGGGAAGGACTCGCGCTGCGTCGTCTGCGGCAGGACAGCCGAGGCGAGGGAGTTGGTCGCGCCGTACAGCGGGAGGGCCATGATGACGTGATAGGCGCCGTCCTCATAGGATTCGGAGACAACTTTCGCTCCTTTCAGCAGGGCGGAGACGCGGGTTTTTACTACGTCGCTGGAAATCTGCAAATTCTGCACGGTGGTTTCGGAATCGACCTGTACGCCGGCGATTTGCTCGGCGAGGTTGCGCTGGGCGTCGGCGATGGCCGCGCGGCGCGCCATCAGTCTGGATTGGGCTTCGCTGGCTGCGTAGGCGGGGGGCAGTCCGAAGCCATCCGCTTCGACACGGTTCAGATCATAGTCCGCGCCCGCCGCGAAGGCGACGCTGCACAGGAGCAGCAGGAACGCCGCTGCCAAACCTAGGATTTTTTGTTTCATGGTGAATTCCTCCTCTATTATATAGTTCTTGATTAAAACTTGCCGATATCCTTGCCCTCCCCTTGAGGGGAGGGGGAACCGCGTTAGCGGTGGGTGAGGTGGCAACAATGTTGCGCCTATAACACGCGTTACGTTTTAACACCTCATCCGACGCCCTACGGGCGCCACCTTCCCCTCAAGGGGAAAGCGAGTTGACAGGAATCAAATTCGTATGTATTCCGACGTCATCTCCTTGATGGTGATGCCGTCACGTTCCAAGGCTTGGGCCAGGTCGTAGGCGGTGCCGTTGTAGTCGACGTCGATTTGCATGACGCCCGCCTGCTTTGTCCGGGTGTAGACGCCGGATACGCCGGGAATGGAACTGATGCGCGCGTAGGCGTCGCTCATGGAGCCGAGCCGGTTGTTGGTGACGAGGATGGTCACATGCTGCTCGGGGTTCGCGGCTTTTTGGAGCGCCGATTTCGAAAGTTCTTTTACGATGGGGGTTGTCGCTTTTTTCAGCGCTTCCTGCATGGCCTTCGCGCCGAGGTTGAAGGATTGCCCGTCCGCCGAGCCGGCGTAGACGATTTCGCCGGTGTTGGCGTTCAGCATGCGCACCGAGAGATTCACGACGACGTTGTTCAGCGAGGCAATCGAGGGGAAATCCTCAATCAGGGGAATGCCGTTGGTATTCATGTCAAGGTATCCGGTGACGAGGTAGTCGACGTTGAAGTGGGAGCCGAGGGCTTCCAGACCGTAATCTCCGTCGAAGACAGCGTTCGCGATGCGATATTTGACCGAGGCGTCGATCTGCGCCAGGTCGACAATCCGGGAAAAGCCGTTTTTTTGAAGTCCTGTGATGATGGAGTTTTCTACGGAAGGATATTCCTCTCCGTCGCCGTCGACGATAATGATGCCGATGCGCGGGTCCTGCATGTTGGCGCGAATCACGGCTTTTTTTTGCAGGTATGACATCAGGTCGGTGTTCAGCAGCTCATCACGGACGTCGGCGCGGATCGTGGTTTCGTAATATCCGGCCTTGTATTCGGAGCGAAGCACTTCGTAGCCCGCGATGTAGCCTTCGGAGTGTGTATAGATCCGGTCGTGGATCACGCGGTAGTTTTCCACATACGTTTTGCTGTCGACGAGCACGCCAACGGATTGCTCGATGGCTTCGCGCATCGCCGCGTGAAGCGCGTCGCGTTCCGTGGCGCCCTGTCCCGTGGCGGTCACGGGTGCGGCAAGCGCCGCCGCCGTCCACGCGAGGCAGAGGGCGAGCGTCGCCAGCCATGCCCCGATTCTTTTCATATCCATTCCTCCCCGCTGTTTTCATTTACATAGTTATTTTCGATACAAATGCTTAAAACCCTTTTGGAAAAAAATAAAAGGAAGATTAAAAATTGGCCGGGGAAGAGTTCAATGAAGATATATATAATGCAAAGGGATACGGTAATCGGCGAAAAATTTTGGGGCTGTCGCGGAAGGTTTTTGCCTTCACGCGGCGGCTTTTTTTCATCCCGCTTATCCCGCCCTGCATCTTTCCTTTCGTCCCCCTGCAAGCACAACCGCAGAAAAAACGGAAAATGTCTTGCGGGAGGCAAATAAGGTATTATTCACGGGCGGCGTCAGCGTGTCGTTCGGGTTCTGATGCGGCACAAGAAAAAGCGGAGCGGGTCATTCGCCCCGGTTTTTTCTTGTGGATCATTTTGTGGTATAATATGAGCACTTCCATCTGGATCTGCATGGAATCGCCGACGGGAAAAAGCGCCATCAACCACTACCGCATGGCGGAGCATCCGGTTTTCGGGAAATATCGCGAGGCGAGGGAAAACTACGACCTCATCAACATCGTGATGGTCTACCTAGCGCAAGGCCCGGTGCGGAACCGGATGCTGGGGCTCCTGCAGCTGTTGTTCACGGAAACGAAAAAAACGGCGGCGGAGAAAAAGAAGCTGCTGCAGAGCCGGTATGACATCGACGTGACGTCGGACATGGAAGAGGAGATGAGAACCATGTGCAACTTGAGCGAAGGCATCGCCGAAAAGGCGTGGGAAGGCGGCATGGCGCAGGGCATGGCGCAGGGCATGGCGCAAGGCGAGAAGAATAATATGATAAATGTCATCAAGAAACTTTGGCGTCTTGGGGTGAAGATGCCGATGATCGAGGCTGTCAGCGGGTGGACGGAGGAACAGATTAGGCAGGTTTTGCAAACGGAAATGAATTGAATCCATGCGCGTCAAGTAATCAGAGCAGGGCTGTCGCGGAAGGTTTTTGCCTTCACGCGGCGCCTTTTTTCGTCCCTCTTCCCCCGTCCTTTCGGCTTTTTGACGTGTCGAAAATTTTTGAGGTAAGAAATTCTTACTTGAAAAATTTTCAATGCCGCGAAAGCGCGGCCTGCGAGCACGAGATGGACGGCAAGGCGAAAGGCGGCGTCGGGATTGAAAGCGCGGACACAGGCGACGGCAGATTCCGCGGCGAGATCGGCGCGACGATGAAGCCGGACAATTACAAATTGACCGGGAAGAGCTGTGTTGTATAAAAGGAGTACACCTTGATCGTGTAACATATTTTGTGTAAGCCAATGGCAACTTGGTTGGGAAAGGATAAGGCAATGAACAGGGTATACAGAATCATCTGGAGCAAGGTACGGAGCTGCTTCGTTGTGGTATCGGAACTGACAAAGCGGTACGGGAAAGAGAAAAGCGCTGCAAATGCGAAGACTGCCGGCAAAGAAATATTTGCCGGTCGTTCTGTTCTACCGAAAACGACAGCTACGCTTATGCTGGCTGGCATATTTTGTTTTTCGGCAACAACGGTTGGGGCTACGGATTGGGTATATCCGTTTGTAACTGCCGAGACTCGCATTTTGGCATTGGGTAGAGAGCAAGATGGTTATAATGCTTTTACGTTCAATTCAATAGATATTGGAAATGTAAATACGCTTTCTACTGAATACGCGATTGCTTTCGGATTCCAAAATACGGCTTCGGGTAAACACTCAGTCGTAGCGGGATTAAAGAATACGGCTTCTGCTTTGGATTCAATGTCTGTAGGGACAGAGAATAAAGCTACTAATGAAAAGGCGATTGCAGTAGGGGCTGGAAACACCGCCGAGGGTATAAGGTCAATTGCGATAGGGTACAAGAGCTATGCCCAAGGCATGGATTCAATCGTTATAGGGTCTGAAAGCAAGGCTGCAGGGGCGTATACGCTTGCCTTGGGTTACAGTGATGAAGCGACCGGTCTTTGTGGAACTGCCGTAGGTTTTAATAATACGGCCAGGCTGATGGATAGTGCCGTAGGATATGAAAACTCAGCTTTGGCAGAAAAGTCGTCTGCTTTTGGTTACAAGAATTCAGCTTCCGGCGACAGTTCTTCTGCCATTGGTTATCAGAATATAGCTTCCGGGCAGGATTCGAGTGCTGTCGGATATGACAATAAGGCAGAAGGTGCATCTTCCAGTGCTTTTGGTATCGGCAATGTTGTTTCAGGGGAAGGAGCCGTAGGCTTTGGATATAATAATACAGCAACGACAGAAACTGCTATAGCTATGGGGCATGCAAACTTTTCTACGGGAGAAACTTCTGTTGCTATTGGGAATATGAATAAAGCGTCGGCTAAACTCTCGGTCGCTGTAGGACATAATAATATTGCCTCGGGTGATAAAGATGTGGTAGCCGTAGGGCTTGAAAATCATGCGACAAGTAACGGTGCGGTCGCTATAGGCGACTATAACAAGGCTACGGGCGGTTCTACTGTCGTCATGGGTCGTGAAAACCTTGCTTCGGGTTTGTATTCTGTGGCGTTGGGAGGGTCGAATGAGGTGCGGGATGCTGACTTGTCGGCTGCCGTAGGGTATCATATCCGGGTCGATGCAAAAAGTGCTTATGCGTTTGGCGGAAACCTTTATCTGACACCCGACGCTAAGGATACAGTTGCTTTGGCCGGACATTCCGATGATTATATTAATTATTTAAAAATCAGCACCCCGAACAGTGTTATTTTAGGTACAAATACGAATGGACAGGGCAGTGTTCATACAGGCGATATCGCTAAAAAGATTACGATAAACGGTACGGACTATGCGTTCGGCGGCGGGGAAGCCAAGACGGATTCCGGTCTTGTCAGTGTAGGCCATGCGGGTGCGGAACGGCAGATACAATATGTAGCGGCAGGGGACGTGTCTCCCACCAGCACCGATGCGGTGAACGGCTCCCAACTGTATGCCGTGGCACAGGCGATCGGGGCTGCGGACAGCGGGTTGTCCGACCGCATCGGGACGATAAGTCAAGATGGCGCTGTTGTTCAAGCAAGCAATAACGTTTCGCAAAACCTGACAGCGTTGGACAATGCGTTGGACAATGCAAAGAAAACTGCCGAAGAAACGAAAACCGATCTGCAGCTGATAGCGGGGGTTTCCGGAATAGAGCTTGAGGCCATTTCTGATTTGGCTAAAGAAATCGATGAAAGAACCGAGGATATTGAAACCATCAAGGCGATGGACGGCAAGGTTGCGGCAAAAGGAGAATCCCGGGCGGATGAATTCGTGAAGGGATCTACCGTCTATGAAGAAGTCCGTCCGGCCGATGGGACGTATGTGAAAGAAAAAAATACAACCGCAGCCAATCTTGCTGCGTTGGATACCGCTGTCACGGCCAAGGCAGACAAGGCAACAACGTTGGGAGGTTACGGGATCCGGGACGCGTATACGCAAAAGGAAGTCGATGCGAAGGATACCGCGTTATCCAACCGCATCGGGACGATCAATGAAGACGGGATGGTAATAAAAGCAGATGAAAATCTGGCGGAAAACCTGACGGCATTGGATGAACAGGCAAAGATGACTGCCGATGCAGTTGCTTCAAACACGGAAAGAATAACGGAAAACAGCAAAAATATTGCACAAAACACACAGGACATTGCAACGAACGCAGGCAATATTGCCACTGCCCAGGAGACTGCCGATACGGCTGTGCATGGGGTATCTGCGCTGCTGGTTGGCACAGGGATAAATATTGAAGGAATTATTGCTACGGATGTAAAGGTTGATGAATTGGCGGCCCAAGAGGGCGAAATCATTGCGCAGGGGGAAAAAGCCGATGAATTTGTCAGAGGGGCAACCGTTTATGAATACCTGAACGGCAAACCCGGTGAAGGCGGAAGCCTGAGGTTGGGCGAGAATGTTGCAAAGATTGCCGTAGGCAACGGCAGCGAGGCTATCGGGGAACAGTCCATCGCCATCGGGTACGGGATTAAAGTGCACGGCAACCGCAGCGGAGCCATTGGCGACCCGGGCGATGTGTTCGGCGATGGCAGCTATGTCATCGGCAACAATCCCAATGTGAACGGAAACGGTACTTTCGTGGCCGGGAATGATGCTTCCGTAACGGGCGACAAGAATTTCGTATTGGGGCATTCGGACAATGTCACGGGGAAAAATAACATTGTGTTGGGTAGCAATGTAACCGCGGATGTGGATGATGCGATTGTGCTGGGCAACAAATCCAAGGCGGAAGCGAATGCGGTTTCCGTCGGTTCGCCGGGGGAAGAAAGGCAGATCAAGCATGTGGCGGACGGCGAGGACGATACGGATGCGGTCAACAAACGGCAGTTGGATACGGCGATTGAAAACGCGGTGGGTGACAACATGGTGACCGTGAACAACCATATCAACCGGTTGGACAACCGTATTGACAAGGTTGGCGCAGGGGCGGCGGCTTTAGCGGCGTTGCATCCCTTGGATACAGATGATAAGTTCACCATGGGGATGGGCTACGGCCATTACCACGGTGCCAACGCTATGGCTATGGGGATGTTCTACCGCCCGACGGAAACGATGATGTGCAGTGTCGGTGGAGCGTTCGGCAACGGCGAGAATATGGTCAATGTAGGTCTTTCTTTTGCGCTGGGCCAAGGCAAAGGTTTCAGCACAAGCAAGGCGGCTATGGCAAGGAAGATTGCGGCGCAGGGGGAAGAAATCCAAGCCTTGAAAGCGGAAAATGCGGCAATGAAAGAACAGAATGCCAAACTGGAAGCACGGCTTGCGGCTATTGAGGCAAAGTTAGGGAAATAAGGCTTGGGTTATGAAATTCGAAAGGAACTTTTAGGGAAACGACGAATAAGTCAATTCGAGGCCACGCCGAGGAATTTTTTCGTCAGGCAAGGAAGATGCCGCGAAGGCGTAGCATCGCTACATCGAACGGCATCTGACGCAGCATGACGGAAAAAGACCCGGCGTGGGCCGAAGGGACTTGTTCGGCGTTTCCTTAGGGGTTCCTATATAGATTCGCGAGAGGAGATAAAAAAGCCCCCTGAAGTTCCGAAAATTGGAACAGGGGGTAATTTTTTTGGCGTTTCCTTTTTGAAAAAATGAAATAAAAATATAAATTGCACAATTTATTTTTGGCGGCGTTGAAGGGTTGCATTCTATACAATAAAGCTGTATACTATCCTCTATAAATATCGAGGGGTGCTTGTATTGCGTAAGAAAAGGAGCCCTTGGGGCTTGACGTGCGGCGGTTATCGTGTGGAAAACACTGGTAGCCGCTGTTTTTGTTAGCCGTGTGTATTGTATACATAGGAAAGGATGAATGGTATGGGCGAGTTTGGCGGGCTTGGGCTTTTCTTTCTGGTGGCGCTGATTTTTCCGGTTACGGCGCTGATTCCGGCGTTTTTGTTGCAGCCCCGGCAGCCGACAAAGGAGAAGCGGATTCCCTATGAGTGCGGCGTCGACACTGTGGGCAAGACGTATGTGCAGTACCGCATCGGGTATTTCCTGTACGCGCTTGTCTTTATCGTGTTCGACATCGAGACGGTATTTCTTTATCCGTGGGCGGTGCGGTTCGGCTATTTTGGGCTGTTCGCGTTGGTGGAGATGTTCATCTTTCTTGGGATATTGACCGTCGGGCTTGGATATGCTTGGAAGAAAGGGGCATTGTCGTGGAAGTAGTCGATATTGTACCTCCGATTCTTAAAAATAACGTCATTGTCGTGAAGGTAGATCAGCTTTTCAAATGGGCACACGCGAATTCTATCTGGCCTTTGTCGTCGGGGCTTGCCTGCTGCGCAATCGAGATGATGAGTTGCGCGGCGGCGCGGTTTGACCTTTCGCGGTTCGGCTACGAGGTGTTCCGTCCGTGCCCGCGGCAGGCCGATCTTTTGATTGTGGCGGGGACGCTGACTTGGAAAATGACGCCGCCCTTGGTTCGTCTTTACGAGGAAATGCCGGAGCCGAAATATGTGATCGCGATGGGAAGCTGCGCCATCGGCGGCGGCCCCTTTGCCGATTCCTATTCGGTGGTGCCGGGGATTCACGAGGTGATGCCGGTGGACGTTTATATCCCCGGCTGCCCGCCGAGGCCGGAGGCGCTGATTGACGGAATGCTGAAGCTCCGCGAGAAAATCATGCACCCGGAGCGGGTGGAAGAAGAACGGAAGGCGAGGTTGATGGAGGCATGAAGGCTTATATCGACGCATCGCTTTTGGCGGTCCTGAAACAGAAATTTCCTTCCATAGAATATAACGGCGAGGCAACGAAGCCTGCGGTTTATGTACCCGCGGCGGAGCTCGTCGCGGTACTTTCGTTTTTGCGGGACGACTAACAGTTCGCGTTTGCCCGTCTTGAAAACCTGACATCGGTGGACTACAAGACATATTTCGAGATGGTCTATCATCTCTTCAACTGGAACACGGGTGCTTGGATCACGGTCAAGGTGAAGCTCGATCACGAGCGGCCGGCGGTTCCGTCCGTGACGGGCGTTTTTCCCGGTGCGGAGTTTGAGGAGCGCGAGGTTTTCGACCTGATGGGGATCGGTTTCACCGGGCATCCCGATTTGCGCCGTATCCTGATGGCCGACGATTTCGAGGGCCATCCGCTTCGCAAGGATTACAAACAGATCATGCCGCCGCATGTGCCGCGGATACGGAAGGAGGGGCGGTAGTATGCCGAAGACGGAAACCTATACGCTCAGCATGGGGCCGCAGCATCCTTCGACCCACGGTGTGCTGCAGGTGTTGCTCGACCTTGACGGCGAAAACATTTTGCGGGCGACCCCGGTGATGGGGTATCTCCATCGCGGCATCGAGAAGCTGTTGGAATCCCGCACCTATATCCAGGGCGTTCCTTACACCGACAGGCTCGACTACGTTTCCTCGATGAACAACAATCTCGGCTATTGCCGCGCTGTGGAGGAACTGGCGCAAATCGAGGTGCCGGAGCGCGCCGAGTATATCCGCGTGATTGTCGCGGAGCTGAACCGCATTGCCAGCCACATGGTTTTCATCGGTTCGTTGGCCAACGACCTTGGAGCGGTCACGGGCATGATTTACGCGTTCCGCGACAGGGAGAAGATTCTCGACTTGTTCGATCTCGTTTGCGGCGCTCGCATGACGTTCCACTATATCCGCGTCGGCGGCGTCAGCGCCGATTTGCCGCCGGAGTTCGCGGCGAAATGCGACGAGTTTCTGAAGATTGTGCCGGAGTTCATGCAGGAGTACGAGGATGTTTTGACGGGCAACGAAATTCTCCAGCACCGTCTGAAAGGCACATCGGTCATGACGAAGGAACAGGCCCTCAGCCGCAACATGACCGGGCCGAATATCCGCGCGGTTGGCATTCATTTCGACATCCGCAAGGTGGACGGGTACGGCGCGTATCCGAAGTTCGAGTTTGATGTCCCGGTGGGGGAGAACGGGGACAACTGGGATCGGTACAAGGTACGTTATCTGGAGATTTTCGAGAGCGCGAAAATTATTCGCCAGGCATTGGACGGGCTCCCGGAGGGCGACGTCATGGCGAAATTCCCGAAGGTGTTGCGCCCGCCGAAGGGCGAGGTGTTCAGCCGGACGGAGGGGACGCGCGGCGAGCTGGGATTCTATATCGTCAGCGACGGCTCGACGAAGCCGTACCGTGTGCATATTCGCCGTCCGTCGTTTATCAATCTGCAAGGGCTTGACGATATGTGCCGGGGAATGTTGATCGGCGATTCCGTCGCCGCGTTCTCCGCCATTGATCCTCTGATGGGGGAGGTGGACTGCTGATGGAACTGTTGAATACAATGCTGGAGAATGGCGTGGTCTCTACGTTGGCCGACGAGCTGCGCAACCTTTTGATGCTGATTTTCGGCAACGAGGTGGTTGCGGGCTTCCTGATGAAATGCGTCGGCATCGGCGCGATTCTTGGCATCATTTCGGTGGCGGCCATTGTTTTCACCTATGGGGAGCGCAAGGTTTGCGCCTTTATGCAGGTGCGCATCGGGCCGAACCGTGTCGGCGGCCGTTTCGGCCTGTTGCAGCCCATCGCGGATATGCTGAAGCTGATGAGCAAGGAAGATATCATTCCGGAGGGGTGCGACCGGGTCGTCTGGGCGCTTGGCCCGATGCTGCTCTTTGTGCCTACGGCGCTCATTTATGCTTTTTTCCCGTTTGACAATGGCGTGGCGTTGGCCGACGTCAATGTGGGGATTTTCCTGATGCTGGCCATTTCGTCCCAAGCGGTGCTTCCGTTCCTGATCAGCGGGTACGCTTCCAACAGCAAATACGCGTTCATCGGCGGCATGCGGACCGTGGCGCAGATGCTTTCCTATGAGGCGCCGATGGTCTTCTCGCTGCTCGGCGTCGTGATGCTGTCCGGCTCCATGCGGATGTGCGATATCGTGAACGCGCAGGCTGAACAGTTTTGGTTTGTTCTGATGCAGCCGATTGCTTTCGTGGTGTTCGTGATTTCCGCGACGGCGGAGACGAACCGTGTGCCGTTCGACCTTGTGGAGGGCGAGGCTGAAATTGTTGCCGGGCCGTTTGCCGAGTACAGCGGCATGCGCTGGGCGCTGTTCTTCCTTGCCGAGTACGCGAATCTTCTTTCTGTTTCTATCCTGACGACGGTGTTTTTCCTCGGCGGTTGGAACGGGCCGTTCCTGCCGGGCGTCGTCTGGTTCGGTCTGAAGGTGCTGGCGATGGTTTTCGTGTTCATGTGGTTCCGCTGGACGTTCCCGCGCACGCGCATCGACCAAATGCTGGCCTTTAGCTGGAAGGTTCTGCTGCCGCTGGCGCTAGCCAACGTGCTGTTCACCGGCGTGGGCATTTATGCCCGGCAGTGGCTGTAAGGAGGGACGCTGAATGTTTGGGGAAGGTTTGCTCACGGGCATGGGCGTCACTTGGAAGCATTTCTGGGGCAAGAAGGAGACGTTCTGCTACCCGGAGGAAAAGCTGCCGATGACGGAGCGATTTCGCGGCGGTCATCTGGTGCTCGATCATCAAAAGTGCATTGCTTGCTCGCTTTGCTCCTTGGCGTGCCCGAATCAGGCGATCAAGCTGAAAATCGTGCCGGACGCGAAGAAGAAGCGGCATATGCAAAGTTACGTCCACTTGATCGGGCGCTGCCTGTATTGCAATCTCTGTGTGGAGGCATGCAATCCCCGCGCGCTCTCGTGGGACAAAAATTACGCGATTTCGTCCTGGCACCCGGAGGATATGGACGATGAACTCGTCACCGAAGAGGGACGGGCGTATTTTGAAATGATGATGGCAAAAGCGAAAGAGGAGGCCGAGGTGGAAGCGAAGGCAAAAGCCGAAACGGAGACGGCCGGGGGAGGTGACGCTTGATGGACGCGATTTTGGGACAGGTGCATGAGGTAGTCGCCTGGGCGTTCGCGTTGGCAAACGAATATGATGTGTCGAGCTTGATCGAGGCGGGCGTGTTTTTCCTGTTCGCGGGGCTGGCCCTCTTGTTTGCCTGCGGCGTGATCTTCCTGCGGAACGTTGTGCACAGCGCACTGTCGCTGACGGCGACTTTCATCTGCGTCGCGTGCCTGTATCTTTCCATCGGCGCAGATTTCATGGGAGCGGTTCAGATCCTCGTTTATGGCGGCGCGGTGGCGGTGCTGATCGTCATGGCCATCATGCTGACGCGGCGCGACGATATGGCGCACTCCAATCCGTCCCGCGGCTTGTTGCAACATGTTGCCGCGGCAGTCGTGGCCGGGCTGTTCCTGCTCGGCATGGCGGCGGTGGCTGTGCTTTCGCCGTTCCAGTCGGCGCCGCTGCCTCTTGGGGACGCCGCGCCGGGGCTGGCGGATTTGATGCTCACGCATTACGTGCTGCCTTTTGAGGTGGCCGCCGTCCTGCTCCTGATCGCGATGATCGGGGCGATTGTTTTGGCGAAGGGGGCGGACGAGCGATGATGAACATTATGGAGTTTATGCAGCTCGCGACGCACGTCGGGCTTCATCATTTCCTGCTTTTTTCGGCAATCCTTTTCGCCATCGGGCTTTTCGGCCTGCTGACGAAAAAGGGACTGATTCCGATTCTGATGTGTGTGGAGCTGATGCTGAACGCGGTCAATATCAATCTCGTGGCGTTCAACCATTATATGCCCGTGCCGGATTATTCGGGACAGCTGATGGCGATTTTCTCCGTCGCGGTGGCGGCGTCCGAGATCGCGGTGGGCGTGGCGCTGGCATTCCGCATTTACCGCGACTATGGAACGGTCAACGTCGACGAGTTGAAAGAAATGAAAGGGTAAGGAGGGAGCTTTCGGATGTTTGATTTTGCGCTGTATCACGCATGGCTGATTCCGCTCCTTCCGGCGTTGGCGTTTCTCGTCATCGGTCTCGGGACGCGGCAGGACAAAAAGACATCTGCGATAATCGGCATTGCCGCCATAGGCGCGAGTTTCCTTTTGTCGCTCGGTGTCGTCGGCGCGGTGCTGTCCCATCGGATTGTCATGGCGGAGCCTTTCGTGATGCAAACGGTCTGGGCCCGCATCGGCGGCATGGAGCTCGGCATGGGCGCGCTGATCGACCCGCTGACGGCGATGATGTTGGTTGTGGTCACGACGGTGGCCCTGATGGTCAACGTCTATTCTGTCGGGTACATGGAGCATGATCCTGGCATGGGGCGTTTCTTCGCGTTTCTGTCGCTGTTCGCGGCGTCGATGCTCGGCCTTGTCATTTCCGTGAACTTTTTGCAGATGTACATATTCTGGGAAGGCGTCGGGCTCTGCTCTTATCTTTTGATCGGTTTCTACTATTATAAAATCTCCGCGAGGGAAGCAGCGAAGAAGGCGTTTATCACGACGCGCATCGGCGATTTCGGCATGCTGCTCGGCATCCTGCTCATTCAGATTACCTTCGGCACGGTGGATTTCATCCAACTGAAGGCACTGGTGCCCGATTTTATTTGGGTGTCGGGTACGAGCTTCATGACGGTAATCGGGCTGCTTCTCTTCATAGGCCCCATCGGAAAATCGGGGCAATTCCCGTTGCACGTTTGGTTGCCGGACGCGATGGAAGGGCCGACGCCCGTTTCCGCCCTGATTCACGCGGCGACGATGGTGGTCGCCGGCGTTTACCTGATCGGACGCGCGTATTTCATTTTCTCGGAGTTGCCGATTGTACTGAATGTAATCACGTGGCTCGGCGGATTCACTGCGTTCTTCGCGGCGACGATCGCGGTCACCCAGCGGCCGTTCAAGCGGATCTTGGCGTACTCGACTATCAGCCAGCTCGGCTATATGATGTTGGCGCTCGGAGTCGGCTCGTTGACGGCCTCCATGTTCCATCTGATGACCCACGCGTTTTTCAAGGCGCTGATGTTCCTCTGCGCGGGCGCGGTCATCGAAGCGATGCACGAGGAGGCGGACATCTTCAAGATGGGCGGCCTTCGCCATCGGATGCCCGTGACCTTCAAGTGCATGACCATCGGTGTGTTGGCGATTGCCGGTCTGCCTCCCTTCGCGGGATTTTTCTCCAAGGACGCGATTCTCGCCGCGGCGGCGGAGGTCAGCTTCCCGCTGTATATTCTGGCATCGGTCACGGCGTTCCTGACGGCGTTTTACATGTCCCGTCTGCTGTTCGTCGCGTTTTTCGGCGAGGTTCAGGACGACTGCCCGGCGCAGGAGACGAACGCTTTTATGCGTTGGCCGCTTGTCGTGCTCGCGGTGCTCTCCGTCGTCAGCGGCGCTTGGGGGCATTTCGTTGGCTTCGGCGATTGGGTCTATTATGGCGTACACGAGGAGGAAGCAATCAACTGGACAATCGCGGGAAGCTCTATCGTGCTTTCCCTTCTGGCGATGTGGCTCGCTTACCAGATTTATGTGGAAAAGCGTTGGTCGTCGTTCCAGATCGCGCGACGGCTCGGTGTGCTGTATGATTTGAGCTTCCACGCGTACTACGTAGACGAGGTTTACGCCTTTGTCCGCGAGTTGACAGTGGACAAAATCGGAAGGCTCGCCGTATGGATTGACAACCATATCGTGGACGGCATCGTTCACGGCCTGGGGCGGCTGGCCAAAGGTGTCGGTGTCGTGTTGGCGTTGCCGCAATGCGGCGACACGCAGCGATATGTGGCGGTGTTTTACACCGGCGTGATTGCGATGGTGGCGTACAGCCTGTTTTACGCGATCAAAGTGCTTTCGGTGACGGGAGGTGCGTTCTGATGGGGTTCCCTTTGCTTTCCACCGTTCTCTGCGCACCACTTGTGGCGGCGCTGGGGCTTTGTTTTGTGCCGAAGGACGACCGGGAAACCATTCGCAGAGTGGCGGCCGCTGCGACGATTTTCATGCTGTGTCTGGTGCTTTACGCGTTCTTCCATTTTGACACGGCGGTGGGCGGTGTGCAGTTCGCCGAGAAATTTCCGTGGGTGGCCGATCTCGGCGTTTCGTACTCGGTGGGCGTCGACGGCATCTCAATGCCGCTTCTCCTGTTGGTGGGCGTGATTGGCGTTTCCGCCGTCTACACGTCGTGGAATACCGAAAAGCGGCCCAGGGAATTTTTCATCCTGCTGCTGCTCTTGATTGCGGGTGTTACCGGCACGTTCATCGCGCAGGACCTTTTCTTGTTCCTGCTTTCCTATGAGCTGTTCGTGATACCCGTGTTCATCATGGTGTTGGTCTGGGGATCGACGAAGCGTCTGCCCAAGGAATTTGTCGCGATGAAATTCATCGTGTTCCTGCTGATGGGTTCGGCCTTTATGTTGGTCGGCGTCGTGATGCTTTATGTGACGGCGTACCCGGCGGGCGAGCGTACCTTTGATTTCGCGGCGCTTCGAATGGCGGAGGAAATGGGGCGGTTCAGCGACAGCTTCCAGATTTTCACGTTTCCGTTGCTCCTTTTGGGCTTCGGATCTCTGCTCTCGATGTTTCCGTTCCACAGTTGGTCGCCGGACGGCCATGCCGCCGCGCCTACGGCTGTTTCGATGATTCACGCGGGCATTTTGAAAAAGCTCGGCGCTTACGGCCTGATTCGGGTCGGTGTGCTGCTTTTGCCCGTCGGCGCGAAATATTGGTCGCCGCTGATTGTCACCACGGCGGTGATGGGTGTGCTGTACGCGGCCTATATCGTCATGGCGCAAAAAGACCTAAAGTATATCATCGGCTATTCGTCGGTGTCGCACATGGGCTATATCCTGCTCGGCATCATGACGCTGAACGCGACCAGCATTTCCGGCGCGGTGGCGAACATGGTGGCCCACGGCATGATGACTGCGCTGTTTTTCTCGCAGATCGGCTATATTTACGAAAGGACGCATCTTCGGAGCATCCCGGAGCTTCGCGGCCTTGCGCACTATATGCCGCATCTGACCATCGGCTTCATGCTGGCGGGCATGACGTCTCTGGGCCTGCCGGGGCTCATCGAGTTCCTGCCGGAGTTCACGATTTTCGTCGGCACTTTTGGCGTGTATCCGGTGCAGGCGCTCGTCGCGATTTTTGTGATCGTGTTCACCGCGCTTTATGTGCTGCGTCTCCTCGCGACTCTGCTGTTTGGGCCGAAGGATGAGAAATTCGCGGACGTTCCCGACGAGCGGGGTGCGTCGATGGTGCCGCTCTTGGTGCTTGGCGCTTTCATCGTCGGCTTCGGCTTGTTCCCAGGCTTTTTGATGAACGTCATCAACTGCGGCATCGAGCCGTTGGCGCCGATTTTTGAGCAGATCGCGAACGCGCCGACACTGATGGGAGGTGTTCGGTGATGGATTTCTGGGCAATCAGCATCGAAATCGCGATTACCGTTTTGATGCTCCTGACGCTTCTCGTTGATCTCGCTCTCCCGAAGGATTCGGACAGACGGGCCGTGGCTTTCATCACTGTCATCGGGCTCATTTCCGTGTTCGTCTTTTCTCTGGGGCAGTACCATCTTTCGTCGAGCGAGACGTTTTATCGGGGACTGTTCATCGCCGACAATTATTCGCTGTTTTTCAAGCAGCTGTTCATTCTCGGCATGATTTTCGCAGTCCTGTTCTCATTGGAGTATGCGCATAAATTCCTGAGGTACCGCGGCGAGTTTTATACGCTGCTGCTTTCCGCGCTGCTCGGCATGTGTGTGATGGCGTCGGCGAACGATTTCCTCACTCTTTTCGTCGGCCTAGAGTTGATGACGATTTCGTTCTATATCCTCGTGGGCTTCCGCTTGGATCAGGCGGTGTCCGGCGAAGCGTCGGTCAAGTATCTTTTGGTCGGCTCCGGCTCCACGGCGGTCATGCTGTACGGCATCAGCTTGGTTTACGGCGCGACGGGCAGCTTTGAGTTCATGACCATCTGCCGTAACATTCATCTGTTTTACGCGGCGGGACTGGCCGGTGTCGTGCTGATCATGGCGGGATTCTTTTTCAAGCTTTCCGCGATTCCATTCCACATGTGGGCGCCCGATGTCTATGAGGGCGCGCCGACACCCGTCACCGCGCTGCTCGCCATGAGCTCCAAGGCTGCCGGGTTGGCGGTGTTCATGCGTGTGCTCTATGTGGCGTTCCCGATTCTCGGTACCTACTGGATGGCGTTGCTCGCGGTGTTGTCCGCGCTTTCGATGATCGGCGGCAATCTGATGGCGATGAAGCAGACGGACATCAAACGGATGCTTGCCTATTCGTCCATCGCGCAGGCCGGTTACATGATGGCGGCCATGGCGTCGGCGGACTACGCGGGGATCAAGGCCGTGATGTTTTACGCGACGCTTTATCTTTTCGCGAATGTCGGCGCCTTTGCCGTGTTGGCTGTCGTGGAGGAGGAACGGGGCGGGACGTCCCAAGGGCACATCACGGGGCTTTCGGAGGCTTCCCCGATGCTCGCGGCGGTCATGACTATCTCGTTGGTGTCGATGGCGGGTGTGCCACCGACGGCCGGGTTTGCCGGGAAAATTTACATCTTTACGGCGGCGGTGGATTATGGTTACCTCTGGTTGGCTTTCGTCGGCTTCATCATGTCAATGATGTCCATTTATTATTACCTGCTCGTCGTTCGCGCCATGTATCGCGACCTCGACCCGCAGGAGGCGGATGCCGCGCGTCCCATCGCGGCGCCATTTTCCGTCCGCGCCGTCGCGCTGCTTTCGGCCGCCGCGACCCTCGTCGTCGGCGTCTGGCCAGAACTTCTGGCGAGGGCGACGAATTTTGCGTCGCAGACGTTCATGCGGTGACCGATTAGATTTTCTAATCGGATACCGTTTCATGCAGAACCTGCAAGAATTACAGCAAAAACACCTTCCAGCCCTTTATTTATGCGTGGTGCAGTGTGTTGGAATGGCGGTTTTTGATGCATTCATGCATCAAAAAAATTATTTGGTAGCCGAATAGGCGTTATAAAACCACCAGCTATGCTGGTGGTAAGCAAAACTTCTTTCAGTAGAAAAACCTCCTATGCTACAATCAGCGTGGTCTGGCAACCGCGGAGAAAGAGCATAGGAGGTAATGTCGATGAA
>JAFVAI010000069.1 GCA_017480545.1 Schwartzia sp. (in: firmicutes)
AGAAAGACTGATACGCGCTGGCTTCTATGATTTAGCCTTAGCGTACCAGTCTGTGCACGTCAACTATTGAAACCGCCGTGTACCGAACGGTATGCACGGTGGTGTGAGAGGACGGCGGCTAATCACCGCCTCCTACTCGATGGCTCTTCGTTTATCCCAATATTCCCGCCAGATCCGCTTCCCCGATGACTTGGGTGCCGAGCTCGCGGGCTTTTTTCGCTTTCGCGCTCTGGGAGTCCTTCGATTCGCAAAGCAGATAGTCGGTGTTTTTCGAGACGCTGCCCGTGACCTTGTGGCCTTTCGCTTCGAGCTCCGCCTTGATTTCGTCCCGAGGGCGGCTCAGCTTGCCCGTGATGACGAAGGTCAGACGTTTGCCAGTCGGCTCCGTTCCGCCGTTTTCGGCGGGCGGCTCGTAGTCTGTCGGCGTGACGACTTCGCGCAGCGCGGCGAAGGCGTTCGTGAACACTTTGCCTTGCAAAATGCCCGCCAGTGTTTCGCCGATGCCGTCGATGCCGGTCAGTTCCTCCTTCCGCGTTTCGTCGGACAGCGCTGTCAAAAGCGCGTCCGCTGTGCGGTATTGGCGCATCAGCGCGCCGCCGACGGTCAGCCCCACGCCGGGTACGCAGCAGGCGGCGACGAAGTGGGCGAGGTCGCAGGAAGTTCTCGCGCGCTGTACGGCATCGTAAAGCGCGGCGGCAGATTTTTCCGCGTAGCCGGGAAGAGAGCGGAAATCGTCAACGGTGAGACGGAAGATGTCCCACGGCGCGGCG
Source organism: Schwartzia sp. (in: firmicutes) (assembly GCA_017480545.1). Classification (GTDB taxonomy): domain Bacteria; phylum Bacillota; class Negativicutes; order Selenomonadales; family Selenomonadaceae; genus RUG12372. The sequence goes on from JAFVAI010000069.1 coordinate 771, forward strand.
ATTCGCTTTTCCGCGCCCTCCGCCGCGCCCGTCAGCTTTCGCGCGGTCATGACGGAAAGCCCGTCGATGGCGAGGAGCCTGCGGCTGCCGAGGTAGGCGACGGCCTGCGCCAGCTTTTCGGCGCAGGCGTCATTGGGGCAGAAAAGCTCAATCTGCTCGTCCTCTGGAATATCCGGCATCGCCGTTTCGAGGCGGCGGCTGGCCAGCGCCGCGCCGCAGGCCGGGCAGACGGTCGGGCGCGCAAAGGGCGCGGGCGGTGTTTCCTGCCCGAAATTTTGAATGATTTGCGGAATGATTTCATTGGCTTTTTCCACCAGCACCGCGTCGCCGGGGTGCAGCGCGAGGCGGCGGACGTTGGCCCAGTTGTGCAGGCTCGCTTTCGATACCGTGGTGCCGTCCAGCTCCACTTCGTCAAAAACGGCCACCGGCGTCAAACTGTCGCGCCCCACCTGCCAGACGATTTCCCGCAGCGCGGTCTTCGCTTGGTCCGGACGAAACTTCACCGCGACGGCGTTGGAATTGTGATGGTTCGTGCCTCCAAAGCGCGCAAGGCTGCCCGCTTCGGCGTTTTTCACCACCACGCCGTCAATGGGAACGCCGCCGTGCAAATGCTCCTCGTAAAAGGACTCGATGGCGGCAATTTCATCCTCGACGCTGTCCGCGCTGCCCACGGGCGCCACCTCGAAGGAGGTCATCGCCCGAAGCAGCGCCAGCTTGTCCGGCTCGGCGGCATCGAGGGCGGGCAAATCGTACACCATGTAGCGGAGCCGGTCGAGATAGGCGCTTCGCTCCTTGTTCCGCAAAATGCCCGCCGCCGCGTTGCGCGGGTTGCGGAACAGTTCCTCGCCCGCCGCTTCCCGCTCGGCGTTGATGGCGGAAAAAGTCGCCACGTCCATGAATACTTCGCCGCGCACCGCCTCGCCGGTGTGGTTCACGCCGCTCCTTTCGTATTTCCTGATGAAGGCCGGAAGCACCTCGCCGGTCTTGCCGTCGCCGCGCGTGACAAAGGTGCAGGAACCGTCGGCGCGCGGATAGGCGACGACGGTCAGGCCGTCGAGCTTCGGCTCGTGCAGGACGGGCCAAAGGCGGCGAAGCTCGCTTTCCAGCTTCCCGCGCTCCTCGTCGAACTTCACCTTCGCGAGGCTGATGACCGGCACCTTGTGGCGGAATTTCGAGAACGCGGCCGCCGCCTCCCCCGGCACATAGTCGAGATCGGCGCTGCCGTATTTCGCGATGTAGTCCGCGCGCAGGCGGTCGTATTCGCTGTCGGTCATCACGGGCGCGTCGCTGTTGTAATAGGCGGCGTCCGCCGCGCGGATGGCTGCGAGCTGTTCCTCCCGCGTCATTGCATGCCTCCGATGCCCTGCAAAAGCCCGTCGCCGAGTTTTTCGAGCCGCTCCCGCGCGGTCAGGTCCTCGGCCCAGAATTCGTCCGCCTGTTTTTGGATGCGCGCGGCGATCTTCGCCTTCGCCGCGTCCACGGCTTCCCGCTCTCTCGGCGTGAACGCGACGCCCCGCCGCCGAAGCTTGAGCTCTGTCTCCTCCGCCCACGCCGTGAGCAGCGCCAGGCACTCGGCGCGCCGCGCGGCGATGGTTTCATTCGTGATCTTGTCCATCATGCATTCCCTCCCGAAATTGTTTGTCTTTTTATTATTCGCGCTTTGCGCCCCTTTTCCTGCCCGCGAAGGGGCAAAAAGCGTTTACCGAATCTCTTTTTCAAGTTGACCGATTCGGTAGGCTTTATTATAATGGAAACGAATTTTTCCGCAAAGGAGTTATTGCAATGAACGAACAACATTTTTCCGCGCGGTCGATGACGAAGATTGCGCTCTGCGTGGCGCTGCTCTGCGTGTCCGCGTACCTTTCGTTTCCGCTGCCGTTCACGCCGGGCATGGTGACCGCGCTGACGCTGGCGCTGGGCGTGGCCGCTTTCGTGCTGACGCCCAGGGAAACGTTTTTCGCGGTCGCCGTCTATCTTTTGCTGGGGCTTTGCGGGCTGCCGGTTTACGCCGCAGGGGCGTCCGGGCCGGGCAAGCTCTTCGGCCCGGTGGGCGGCTTCATGCTCGTCTGGCTGGTCGTCTATCCGTTGGTTAGCGCGCTGAAAGGCGCGTCGCCGAGCTTCCGGCGCTACGCCCTCGTCGACATCGTGGTCGGCATGCCGCTGACTTACTTGGGCGGCATGGCGTCCATGATCCTCCTGATGGACGTAACGCCGTGGCAGGCGGTGATGATGGCGGTGGCGCCTTTTATCCCCGGCGATATTTTGAAATGTCTGGCGGCTGCCGCTCTCGGCGTACGGGTCAACGCGATGCTGGAGCAGGCGTGACAAAACCGCGTAGCCCAAACCCGGCGCAAATCCATAAAGAACAGCATGAGGACAGGCAGCGGATTGCGCTCGAAGGTTATGGCGTACCACAAGAAAACGTATTTATGGACAAGATGTCGGGCAAAAATTTTGAGCGCCCCGGATGGAAACGGCTGATGAAAGCGCTGCGGCCGGACGATTTGCTTGTGGTCAAAAGCGTCGATCGGTTGGGACGGAACTATGAGGAAATGATAGAAGACAAGGCCTCGGGGCAATTCCCCGAGGCCTTTGTTTATGGTGCGCCCGGCGGCGCACGTTTCTAACCGGTGAAAGTCCGGAGTCTGCCCGGTAGCGGGAAAGACGTAGCTGAACACCAAGGGTGTCCATCGCGAGGTGGAATCTGAAGGAAGGTGCAGGCAAACCTCTGGCCTGACG
>JAFVAI010000070.1 GCA_017480545.1 Schwartzia sp. (in: firmicutes)
AAAAAGCCCCCGAGTAGGGGGCTTGCCCGTGATAACAGTGTGATTGCCAGACCATTCAATGCGCCCTTTAGGGTGCTACCACAAGTAATAGGCCCTTATAGGGCCTGATCAAACCACCCGTTCAACGGGTGGTTTTGATTTATCCTCTTTTCCACACCCCGCCGACAGCAACCAAGTTATCCACGAGCTGCTCCTTTGCCGTCTTGTACCAATCGAGGCCGTCCACGACGACCCGGCGCGTGTAATATTTCAGCGGGCCGTCATTCTCTCCCTCGCCGGGGAACCAACGGCTGCTGCACGCGTGGATGATGCGCGGCACGCCGCCCGCGTCGCGTCCGAGGTAGAGCATCACGTGCTCCTCGGTGAACAGGAAATCGCCGGGGCGAAGCTTTGCAACCGCCGAAAGCCGTTGTTCCCTGTTCATGCCCGCGACGGACACGAGGCTCGGCATCCCGAGCCTCTGCTCCACGGAGTCGCCTGGGATATCGACGCCCATCGTGCGGTACACGTCGGCGACGAAGGACGCGCAGTCCACGCCGCCCTCCAGTCCGCCCCAGCCGTACAGGTCGCCCAGGAAGCGGAAGGACTGGCGGATCACGTTGTTTTCCGAGAGCGGCAGCCAGCCTTTGTGTACGTTGCCATCCGCCGGAATTTTCACTTTCGCCTCGTGCATCGCGCGATTCACATCCACAGGCACGGAGACCAGCCACATGCCGTCCTCCGGCTCCGGCTGGCGGAGCGGCAAGCGCGCGCCCATCTCAAAGGGCAGGAAAAACGCGCCGCCGATGTGCGCGGTCAGCTTGTCCGCCGTGACTACGAGAAAATCCTTCGGCGAAACGTATTCCATCCATTTGTCCCGGTCCACGAAGACGATGGCGCCCCGGTCCACCCAGCCCACATAATGCCGCGAGGAAACGAAGCAGAATGTTTTGTCCCGGCTCTCCGCCAACACCGCCAGCGGCTCGGCGGGGTTCAGCGTGAGCCCCTGCAAGAGGTCGTAATGCGTGTCCGCCGCGTCCTCGTACCATGCCCCGCGCTCCGGCAGATAGCGAAGGCCCGCGCGGGAAACGGTCAGCGCGTACCGTACCGTCTGCCGCTCCGGCAGCGCGTCCATGCCGCAGTTTTGCTTCACGCGATGATAGCGGAACTTGGAGAGCGGCGCCTTGTTTTCAAAAAGTCCTTCGGGCTCGTCCGCCAAAAAATCCGACATGGCAAACCGCATCTGCTCCCGGATGGCGTCGCCCGAAACGCGCGCCGGGTACTGCGCCAAATCCTTCACCCACGCGCTTTTGCGGCGAATCCGTGACTGCGCCTTTTCCCGTTCCTGTTCGGAAAGCGACGTTTCGCCCTCGGGATTGCGCCTCGTCCAGTACTCCGCCGACGCGAGCGGCCCCGCCATCGTCGCCGTTTCCTCCCCGCCCGCCAAATATTCCTCCAGCGTCAGGTTTTGCAGGAAAATCTTTCGCGCCGTCTCCGCGCCTACATAGCGGATATGCCAGGACTCGTAGTCGTAGCCCGTGACGCCCGCTTTTCCCGGCGGATAGCGCAGGATAAAGCCGTGGTCGGCGAGTTTTCGGTGCATTTTCTGGTATGGCGTTTCCTCCGTTTCGTAGACATCATCGACAATTTTCCCGTTCACCACCACCGCCACGTCCAGCGCGAGCCCCGTATGGTGCTCGGAATATCCGGGCACGGCGACAAAATTTTTCACATAGTCCTCGCCCTCGGTTTTCCGAAGCTCCTCCGCCAACTGCTTTTGATACTCGACGCTCCGGTAGGCGGATTCCAGTTCGATGTGGATGCCGCTTTGCATGAGGTCGTCCCGAAGCGCCAGAAAATGCCCGTACGTCTCCCGCTCCACCCGAAAATCCTTGCCGAAGCAGTTTTTCACCGTGACGAGATCGGCCTTCGCTTCATAATCGTCGGGCAGCTTATGGGTTTTGTTCACCAAAAGGATTTTCCCCGTGCCGGCCCAAGCCGCGTTCCCTTCCGGTGGCGCGGCCAACGCCGTGCCGAGACCCAACGCGCCGCAAACCAACATGGCCGCAATACTCCGTTTCCACCACTGCCCACACGTTCCCATGTACACATCACGTTCCTTTGCGAGTACAAATTTTGATCTATTATAAACGCTCGAAAATTTTCTTTCCATAGCTTTTTTGATATATTTACTATTCACTTTTTTATATCGTTATGCTATAATCAATTTGCATTTGATAACGAGAGGTCAGGAGGAATCATCATGAAACAAACACGCTTCGGGAAAATCGCTTTGCTTTGCGCGCTCCTCATGATCGCGACACTGGCGTTGGTCGGCTGCGGCGGCGACAAGAAGAGCGATTCGAAGAAATTCATCAACATCGCCACGGGCGGCACGGCGGGCACCTATTACCCGATCGGCGGCGCGATGGCCGAGATCCTGAACAAGGCCATCCCCGGCATGAACGCCAGCGCGCAGTCCACCGGCGCTTCGGTGGCAAACATCAATATGCTGAAGGACGGCTCCGTCGATTTGGCCATCGTGCAGAACGATCTCACCTACTACGCATCCAACGGCACGGAAATGTTCAAGGACAAAAAGGTGGACAATCTGCGGGGCATCGCGACGCTCTACCCCGAAACCTGCCAGATCGTGACGCTGGCCGACAGCGGCATTGAGACCGTGGCGGACTTCCGCGGCCGCCGCGTGGCGGTGGGCGCCGCCGGCAGCGGCACCGAGGCCAACGCCCGCCAGATTCTGGAGGCTTACGGCGTGGCTTACGCCGATTTGTCCGTGCAGTACCTTTCTTTCAGCGAAGCGGCGAACGCGCTGAAAGACGGCAACGTGGACGTGGCTTTTGTCACGGCGGGCTATCCGACGGCGGCGATCCAGGACATCGCGTCCCAGCGCAAAGTGCGCTTGATTTCGGTGGACCCGGCCACGGCGGACCGGCTGATCGCGAAATATCCGTTCTACACGAAAGCGACGATTCCCGCCGGAACGTATGCGGGATTTGACCAAGAGGTCAATGCCGTCTCGGTGATGGCGATGCTCGTCACCACCGACAAGATGGACGACGCTCTGGGCGGCGAAATCGCCAAGGCGATCTTCACAAATCTCGACCGCCTCCAGTCCGCGCATTCGGTTGGCAAGCTGATCACCAAAGAAAGCGCAATGAGCGGCATGTCCGTCAAGATGAACGGCGGCGCGGAGCAGTTCTTCAAGAAATGAGCTTGCCATACGGACAAGGAAGCCTTGACAAAACTCGCAGAACGGGTGCTTTGCGGCGCCCGTTTCTTCGTTTGCCGGCAAAAATCGGGCTTGCCGTTCTCGCCGCCGCCCTTGCGGCCGCTCTTTTGTGGGGCCTCACGCGCCCCCGGCTCGCCGTCATCGCGGAAAGCGGCCTGCTCGCCTCCTGCCCCGCCGAAGCGGGGACGGAATTTTCAACCCGCTTTATCCACTCCGTCCAAAAAACGCCGGTGGAAGAATTTTTCACAGTGAACGAAGCGCGGGACGGCTTCCTCCTGCTCCGGACGCGCTACCATTCCTTCGGCGTCGGCCTGCCGTTTCTCCCGACAGACGGCACGTTTCGCCGCGAGGGCGATGCCTTCGTCATGGACGGCATGAACCGGCCCATGCCCGAAATCCAGTTCCGCCCGGGCCTGTCCACCGACCTCAAGATCACATTGCCGGGCGAGGAAATCCTGCTCGCCGACCGTGTGCCTCTCGGCAGCCTCGTCCGCGTGGCCATCGTGCCGCGCTGGCGCATCTTCCTGCGCGCGTGGTGACACAAAATGCGGGATTGAAAAATTTTGAAGTAAGAAATTCTTACTTCAAAATTTTTGAACGCAAGTTTTCCCTTGCAATCCAATACTTATCTCAGGCTGCAACCGAGCTTGCGGCGCAAGCACTCTCTGTAAGGATTTAAAAATCCTAACTGCGATTATAAACTGTTTGGAAAGGTACAAGAAATATGATGACTGACAACAAACACCAGCAGCTCGCGGAAGACGCGCTGAAAAAATACGACAAAGAGGCCAACGCGCTCACCCATACGGGTTGGATGGCGAAATTCGTCTCCTCGCTGGCCATCGCCTTTTCGGTGTTTCAGCTGTATACGGCGGTTTTCGGTGTGCTCGACGCCCAGCTCCAGCGTGCCGTGCATCTGGGCTTCGGCCTCGCGCTGGTTTATCTCCTGTATCCCACCTTCCCCGGCTCCCGGGGAACCACGCTGCACTGCATCGACTATGTACTGGCATTCCTCGGCGCGGCGGCGCCCGCCTATCTCGTGATCGAGTACAACAATCTGGTGCTTCGCGCGGGGACTGTCACGCAAACCGACTTCATCGTCGGCCTTGTCGGTGTGCTGCTTGTCATCGAGGCCACGCGGCGCGTGGTCGGCATTCCCATGGTCTGCGTCGTGCTCTTCTTTCTCGCCTATGCGTTTCTCGGCCCCGATATGCCCGGAATGCTCGCCCATCGCGGGCTGACGCCCCAGCAGCTCGTCGGCCATCTGTTCTTCACGACGGAAGGCATTTTCGGCATTCCGATGGGCGTGTCCTCCACCTTTATTTTCCTGTTCATCCTGTTCGGCGCGTACCTGGACTCCACAGGGCTCGGCAAATTCTTCATCGACCTGGCGAACGCGGTGGCGGGCTGGGCCAGCGGCGGCCCCGCGAAAGTCGCGGTGCTGTCCAGCGGGCTCATGGGCACCGTCTCCGGCAGTTCCGTGGCGAACGTGGCCGGAACGGGCAGCTTCACCATCCCGATGATGAAAAAGCTCGGCTACGACAAGGAATTCGCCGGCGCGGTGGAGGCGGCGGCCTCCACCGGCGGGCAGCTCATGCCTCCGGTCATGGGCGCGGCGGCCTTCCTGATGGCGGAGTTCGTCGGCGTTCCCTATGTGGACATCGTAAAAGCGGCCATCATTCCCGCCGTCCTCTATTTCACCGGTGTCTGGCTCGGCGTCCACTTCGAGGCGAAGCGCAAGGGCCTGAAAGGCATCCCCCGGGAAGAACTCCCCAAGGCATGGGACATCTTCCGCGAACGCGGCCATCTCGCCTTGCCGTTGGTCGTCATCATCTACCTCTTGGTGTCCGGCTATACACCGATGCGCGCCGCGCTCTTTGCCATCGTGCTTTCGATTCTCGCGTCAAGCCTGCGCGCCTCCACGCGCATGAAGCCCATCGACATCGTACGGGGACTGGAAAACGGCGCGAAGTCCGTGCTCGGCGTCCTCGTCGCCTGCGCCTCGGCGGGCATCATCATCGGCGTCGTCACGAAAACCGGCGTCGGCCTGAAACTGGCCTCCGCGCTCCTGTCCTTCGCGGGCGGGATGATGCTCCCGACCATGTTCTTCACGATGATTACCGCGCTGCTGCTCGGCATGGGCGTTCCGACCACGGCGAACTACGTCATCACCTCGACCATCGCGGCTCCCGCCCTCGTGCAAATGGGAATCCCGACGCTGGCGGCCCACATGTTCGTCTTTTACTTCGGCATCATCGCCGACGTCACGCCCCCGGTCGCCCTCGCCGCATACGCGGGCGCGGCCATCAGCGGCGGCAACGCGCTGAAAACCGGCGTCAACGCCTCCAAGCTGGCAATCGCCGCCTTCATCATTCCGTACATTTTCGTATTGTCTCCGGTGATTCTGATGATTGACGCGACGCCTCTCGGGCTCGCGCAAACCCTCGTCACCGCGATGATCGGCATGATCGCCCTTTCCTCGTCGCTGATCGGTCATCTCGTGACCGACATGAATCTATGGGAGCGCGCCGTACTGTTCGCCGGAGGGCTTTTGATGATTATCCCCGGCGCGGCCACGGACCTCGGCGGCCTCGCCATCTTCGCGCTTTCCATCCTCCTGCAAAAACGGCGGCTGAGACCATAAAAAACCGCGCCCCTGTTTCGGACACGGGGCGCGGTTCTATTTTCCAGGAAAGCTGTGACTGCATTGAAAAAGACTTGGCCCGCCGTCTTGCTGACGGCGTTTTTGACCGCACTTTTGACGACAGCGGCGCTTTGCGCGGGCGCGGCCTATGGCGCGGGCTGCTTCTTTATCGACCTCGCGCTGAAACGCGGGACAGCCGGGAATCCCGACGCGCCGCCCGCCATCTTCCGCAGCGCCATCGAGGGCAACGGCAGAGCCATCCGCCCCGCGCCGAAGCCGGACTTCGACGCGGAAAGCTGGACGCTCCGCTCCTTTGACGGCCTCGCGCTCCGCGCGACGCATTTCGAGCCGGAGCGGGACAGCCGCCGTTGGGTGTTGGTGCTGCACGGCTACGGCCTCACGCAGGCGCACGTGTGGAACTACGCGGCCGCGTATCTCGCCCACGGCTACCATGTCGTGACGCCAGACCTCCGCGCGTCGGGCGCAAGCGAAGGCACATACACTACCATGGGCGCGCTGGAGGCGAGGGACGTCACGGACTGGGCGCGGCGCATCGCCGCCGTGGACCCCGGGGCGCGCATCGTCCTCCACGGCGTCTCCATGGGCGCGGCGGCGGCCATGCGCGCGACAGGCGAGCCCGATCTCCCCACCGCCGTCTCCGCCATCGTCGAAGACAGCGGCTACGCCACCATCTACGACCTATTCGCCTTGGAGCTGGACAAGCTCCTCTCGCTTCCCGCGCATCCGTTGCTCGACGTCGCCGACCTCGTCTGCGAGCACCGCGCCGGCTTCTCCTTCCAAAAAGCCAGTCCCCTCGAGGCCGTCCGCCGTTCCCGTCTGCCGATTCTCTTCATCCACGGCACAGCCGACCGCCTCGTCCCCTTCAAGATGATGCAAACCCTCTACGACGCCTCCCCCGCCCCCGCAAAGGAAAAGCTCGTCATAGAAAAAATCGGCCACGGCGCGCTCTATCAGGCAAAAAACTACTTCCCCACGGTATTCCGCTTCACAGACAAATGGACAGAAAAGCCCCCGCTCGAACGATGAGCGGGGGCTTTTGCTGTCAATACGCAGATTGCCTATGCCTGCATTCTATAATACTTCGATACCTCGGGTACAGCCTTTGTATTCTCCTCCGATTGCCAAATCCCGTAACCTTCCAAATCCTCCGGCCCAATGCTTTGCCCATTCGGCCACGCAACGCCGGAACCGTCAGCGCGTACCTGCCGAAAATATTCCACATCCCGCAGTTGATCGAAATAATCCGAAAGGTGCTTGGTCGTCCAAGCCGCATCATAAATTGTTTCTCTTCCATCCCAAAAAGTCAATTGCAATTTATAACCGGGAAGCGCCTTCACTTTTGCGATTCTCATAGCATTGTCCTCCTCAAATCCTGTCAATGGGCAAAAATCTCAATGCCTGCTCCCAACGCTCCATAATTGCCTCCCTGTTCGCATCCATCCAACGCACAATTTCACGATGTTGCGGCGTGGGTAATCCACCTTCCAAAACATTTCCGCCCAAATCATACACAGCGTCATATTCACCATATTCCACATGCACATGAGCGCTGTGATGCCGCTCATTGCGCTCATGATGCATACGAATAATAATGCCGCCAAGAATTTTCACTATGGGCATTCTATCTCCTCCCATAGCATTATATCATAAGAATAAACACGAGAAAAGCACATCCCTAAAAACGCCATCCTGATCCAGGGATCCATTGTACCAATACCTATAACAGTCCTATCATTTTCACTTGAATTCTCTTGAGGAAATGTATTTGTCATTCATATACTTATACCCTTGTGATAATAAAATCGATAAAACGAATTCCATACTGATAAGAATAATGTTTCCAAAATCAGTAATGTTCAGTTGTAAAAAATGAACAGCTGACAATGTATACTGTGTAATTACATAATGTATTACAAAGGCATATGCACTTATATTGCCAATATAAACAAACAGTCTATTGACCAATAAATCAGTAATAGTTCCTTTATTTGACAAAAACAAAAACACCCAAATTGCTGCTAATGGAATGTAAATCGTAGTCCAATTACGCGATGCCTGTATAATTATATTATCATCTTCTGGTTTGCTCAGGGCGATTGTTTAATGCATTGTCTTCTTTTTCGTGTATCAACGCTTCAATATGGCCTGCCTATTGATAAATATTTTTTAATCAGCCACAGTCAAAGTATTATTTGTAAACCCCATGCCGTCAACTCTCCCTATGTACACTTTGCTCCGTTAACATAACGGATTCGGGAAAATTTGCCACATGATACGAAAAACCTTCATAATTCGATAAAGCCAAGTCATAGACCATGTTCCCAAATGCTTTGTTTGCCTTTTTCCCAATTCTGCCAGGACAAGACGAAACAAGTGCCACCAGCGGATTCAGGAGCTTTGTTACCCAAATTCGCTTTCCCGCCGCACACGCAATTGCGGAAACCATATCTGCGGTTTTTACATATTCCGCATCTTGTGGAAAATAAAGTCCGCCCTTTCCGCTTTGTATTAGCCGGCAAAGAAATTCGCAAAAATTAGCGATATAGAGCATTGATCGTTCATTTTGAACGTCGGGAAAAACAGGGAATTTACGGGCGATTTTTGAAAGTGTCGGGTAATTGCCCTTGCATCCCTTGCCATAAATCATAGGTGGCCGCAAAATTGCCACATTAAAGTTCTCGTCTTCCATCGGCGTAATTTTCTGCTCCGCCATCCATTTTGACTTTCCGTAAAAAGTTGTAGGCGCAGGTGCTGTTGCCGCAGTGATAACCCACGGAGCTCCATATCCCTTTGACTCTCCATAAATTCCCATGGAACTCAAAAAGATAAACTGATGAACTCCGTCAGTTTTCGCTTTGTTTGCTACTTGAACTGCAAGCTCCGTATTCACTGCATAATATTCCGGCCATAAATCGTCTGATGTTTTTTCATTTACGCGATGCACAATCGCCGCCGCGTGCAACACAGCATCATAGCCGCTAAATGAAACGCTTGCCCAATCAGGAGTGTGCAAGTCCAGAGTATCTATCGAAAAATCACCAAGATAATGCGCTTTTGCCCATGCCTCGAAACTTTCACCTAAATAGGAATGAGCACCAGTAATAAGGATACGCTTCAAAACATTTCACCTCAATGCTGCCTCGAAAGGCGATAATGTTTCTATTATATAGCGCATTGTAAGAATCATTCCTTTTCGGTAATTGACTATAAAAATCACCTAACTGCATATTTTCATGGATGAATATTTATAGTGGTAATCGGTGATGCAAGTATGTTTGGCGACAGATTACGATATATCCGGAAGCATCAGGAGTTTTCCCAAGCGGAAGCGGCGGAGGCGCTGGGGCTCAGTCCGGTAAGCTACAACCGATACGAATGCGGGCAGCGGGAGCCGGATTTCGACACCCTGCGGAAAATCGCGCAGTTTTTTCATGTCTCACTGGATTACCTTCTCGGTAATGACGAAGATGCCGCGGAAGACATTGTCGATTTCAGCCATTTCATTTTGCACGGCAACTACACCATCGATGCCCATTTCCCGGAAGAGCACGAGCGCAAAATGATCCACGACCTAATCCGTGCCGTCTACGACAACCAACGAAAATGACAACTCATGCAAACGCAGTTAGGATTTTTAAATCCTTACTGCGTTTGCATGAGTCGTCAAACGCGCTTTAGCGCGGCTATAGCCCGCTTCGATTTTGGGCAAACAAAAAACCATGACGGAGAACCTTGTCTCTGTCATGGTTTTTTGTTTGCCCAAAGGGAAATTTACGAAACTTTCCCCTCGGCGGCTGCTTTGGTTGCCTTGATCAAATCCGGAATTTCCCGATGGCTGTCTGGAGGTCAGTGGCAAGCGTCGCCAGCGACTGGGACGCCGACGCGATTTCTTGGCTGGACGCCGATTGCTCCTCGGCCGCCGCGGAAATCGTCTGCGTGTGCTCGGCGGTCTTGCGGCTGACGGTGTCGATATCGTCCACCGCCGTGACGATGTTCTGCGTGTTCGTCGAGACCTTGTCCACGGAGCCGCTGATGCCCTGCATCTTCGCCTCGATATTCGAGACCATGCTCATGATTTCGGCGAATTGCTCGCCGACCTCGCGGATGGCCTGGGTTCCCTGCTGAACCTCGTTCGTGCCGTTTTCCATCGCGACCACGGCGTCCGCCGTATCGTCCTGGATGACCGCGATGCGGTTCTTGATTTCCTCCGCCGAGTTCTGGGACTGCTCGGCGAGCTTCCTGACTTCCTCGGCGACCACGGAGAAGCCGCGCCCCGCCTCGCCGGCGCGCGCCGCCTCGATGGCCGCGTTCAGCGCGAGAAGGTTCGTCTGGTCGGCAATCGCCGAAATGCTCTCGACGATCGCGCCGATCTGCTTCGAGTTCTCGCCCAGTTTCTTGACAACCTCGGCGGAGCTCATGACGCTGGCCTCGATCTGCTCCATGCGGTGCATCGCGCCCTGCATCAGCGTCGAGCCGTTCTCGGCGGCTGCCTTCGTGCGCTCGGAATCCTGCGCCGCTTCCTTCGCTTGCTCCGCCATGTTCTGGATGTCGATGAACGCGGCGTCCACGTTCTGCTTCGCGTCGTCGATATTCGAGAGCTGCTTGTCCATGCCGCCCGCGACCTCGACAACGGTTTCCGCGACGTTCGTCGCCGCCTGCGCCGCCTGGTGCGCGCCCGCCGTCAGCTCCTCGGAAGAGGAAGCGACCTGCTCGGACGTGCTGGTCATTTGGGTAATCAAGTTTTTCAAGCTCTTCTGCATATCGTTGAACGCGCCGGTCAGGGAGCCGATCTCGTCATCGGACTCCACCGGGATCGGCGGCATCCGCAGGTTGCCCCCCGCCAGTTCCTTCGCGTCCTTTTCCAGCGCGATGATCGGGCCGGTGATGCGGCTCGCGAACTGGAGGCACAGGAACGTCACGAGAATCAGCCCCACGATTACCGCGATTGTATAGGTGTAGCGCATCTTGATCAAAGACGCGTAGACGAAATCATAAGGCACGGCGAGGCCGATGATCCAGCCCGTGGACGGAATCGTGCGGTACGCGAAGACCCGCGTCTCGTCCTTCGCCTCGTAAGTGAAAAAGCCTTTCTTGTTCTGCACCATCTGGTCGAAACGCGCGCCGATGTCGGGGATGGCCTTGAAGTCCGACATCTGCTGATGGTCGCCGCCGGAAGCCAGCACCTTGCCCGTAGGCTCGATGATGATGCCGATGCCCTCTTTTTGGTATTTGATTTTCTTCGCCTGCTCCGTCACCACGTCCAAGCCGACGTCCGTGCAGAGCGCGCCGCCGAACGCGCCGTTCACCTTGAAGGGCGCCACCGCCGAGACGACCAGTTTGTTCGTGTTCTTGTCCACATACGCCTCGGTGAAAATCGCCTTGCCCGCCGCTTTCGTGTCCGTGTACCACGGGCGCGTGCGCGGGTCGAGGCGGCCTGTGCCGTCGCCGGTCTTCAGCGACGCGAAATAGCCATCCTCCATGCCGATGTTGAGGTCGAGGATCTCCTTGTCATCCGCCACCGACGACAGCGAGTCGATGGACTTGATTTTCGCCATGTTGCCGTTGAATCCCGTCATCAGGCTCGCCGCGTAAGTCGCCGACGCCTTCTTCTCGCGCAGCCAGCCTTCCAGTTCCTCGGCCTCCGCGCGCACCGTGTAATTGATTTCCCCCTCGATGCTCTCGTTGAGGTTGGTGCTCGCCGTGTAGTAGCCGATGATGGAAACTACCGCCAACAGCAACCCCACCACGCCCGAAAGCACAAAAAACTTTTGCTTGATACCCATTGCCCCATCTCCTTATAACAAAATTATGACATTATGCCTATGACAGCGCACAATATCCAATTAGGGCTATTATACTGATTCCAAAGATGAAATGCAATATGAAAGTTTTTCGAGAATCATTCATATGATTATTTGCAAAAAAACGACGCCCACACGAGCGTCGCTTTTTCGGTTTGTTCCTTCGTCAGTTCGTTTCTGTTGATGTTTGCCATTGCAAAGGAAACACCGAACAAGGCCTGATTTTTTGGTAAATCATCGCGCCTTCTCCACGGGCAGCGCCAGATATTCGTCGCCGATATGAAGCAGGAGAGACGCCTTCTCCAGAAACTCCAGCGCCTTTTTAATTTCCTCCGTCGAAAAACGACCGGACAGCTTCTCCCAAAGGACGTCTTCCCGCGTCGTGGTCTTCGTGATGCACAGGGCATCCGCGTCCGCCCCCGTCAAATGGTAGAGCGGCCTCGGGGCGATTTCCCGCGTGTCGAGCACCTTCACTTTATCGCCGCAGTCCTTCATGAAAAGCATTTGCGGCACGCTGCACCATTCCTCGGAAAGCTCAGAGAGTTTTCGGTAGGACGGGCCGAGCAGGCGGTAATCGTAATAGCGCGCCAGCTCCTCCTCATCCTCCGGCGCGTAGAGATGGACGGCGCGGCGGATGAAGTCCCTGTCCGGAAACACGAAATCATAGCCGCGATCCGGGCGCAGCTTCGGCGCAGCCGGATCCTCCGGATGATCCATATAGTAATTGTACCGCAGATACATCATATGGGCAACCGTACCCGGCGGATCGAGGTGCATGATTTTGGGAATCACCTCATTTTCCTGCGCTATCATCGCGTCCGTTTCCCCCGGAAGGCCCAGAAGAAGGTACCACATCACTTGCACGTTATGGGCGCGGCAATGCTTGAGCGTTTCCACTTGCCGGATGGCCGAGACGCCTTTGCCCATCAGCCGAAGCATTTCGTCGGAAAAACTCTCGATGCCTGCCTGCACGAAAAAGAATCCAATATCCGTAAGCCGCGCCAGTTCCGCTTCCGTCACCGGGGATTTGATCTCGGAAAACAGCTGCAAGCCGTTCCTGCGGTATGCCTCCCGCGTCTCCAGCACCTCCGGCAAATGCTTTTGGTGCTTCATGCTCAGTACGTTGTCCGTAAAAAAGCACTTCGCCCCCGGATATTCCGCCGCAATCTGCGCCAATTCATCCGCCAGCCGTTCCGTCGTCTTCTCGCGGTAAGTATGCGCCCTGCTTCCGTTCAACCCGCAAAACCTGCAGGGATGCTTCGCCGCCCACCAGCAGCCCCGGGAGGCTTCCAGTGTCAAGTTGCGGTCGCCTTTCAGATTCGGCAGCAACGCGTCCTGCTCCCGGAAAAAATCGGTGAAATCCGGCGTCGGCAGTGCGTCCAGATCCGTCGTGATCTTCGCCGGCGGCGCCATCGGACGCGTGTGCGTCGCCACGCCGGGCGGCAACTCATCGTCGGGAATCCTTCCCTCCCGCAAAAGACGCGTGCAAATCGGGGCGATCGTCTCGTCCGCCTCGCCCGTGAACACATAATCGAACATCTCAAAATACTCCGCGAGGGCGGCGCCCGCGTCGCCTTCGCAGTTCGCCCCGCCCGCCAGGATAACCGGCGGATTTTTTTCGCGCTTCAGCCGCTTCGCCAGCGCAATCATCGCATTGTGCTGCTGGTACATCGAGACAAACGCGACGACTTTCGCGCCGCTTTCCCGCACCCGTTCCGCCGCTTCCTCGATGTACGCCTCCGCCATCCCCCGCGCCTCGCGGAACAGCTCGAGCTTTGCCAGCGTTTCCTGTTGCTGATCTCCGGCAAAAGCTTTTCCCGGCAGATGCTCCTCCTTCATCCATCGGATATATTCGTCAAAGGAGCGCAGAGGCCCGCCGTCGTGCGCCGCGTCCGCGAAAATCGTCTCGCAGGCGAAATAATCATGCCCGTAGCCGATGGTGCAGACTTCCATGATATTCCTGTACTTCTCCGCGCCGATTCGGTTCGCGAAATAAACATACTCATGCTGCACGCGGCTCTTGACGCCTGCCCGCGCCAAAATCGACTTGAACAGCGCGAGCGTCACGCAAGGCAGATACTCGTCGCAAAACGGCATCGAGACAAAAAGCACATCCGCCCTCGCCTTTTCGGTTTGCTCTTTGACGAGCCCGTTTGTGTTGATGGTTGCCATTTTGAAAAACCGTCCTTTTTAATATCTTGGGATTCCGTTGCTCCGCGCGTTGACAAAACCGCTCCTTTTGTATATCCTTAGAGTATATACAAGGATTGGGGGGTATCTCGCCATGCTGAAAGCAAAAGTTTTCCAAAGCGGAAACAGTCAAGCTGTCCGCATCCCAAAAGAAATCCAGACCACGGAAAAAGAATTTATCATTCGGAAATACGAGAACTGTTATTTCTTGATTCCCACGGATGATCCCTGGGCGCTCCTCGCGCAAAGCATCGGGCAGATGGACGCCGACACACCCTTTGAAAGAGATCAGCCGTCGCTGGCGGAACTTCCCGGACGGGAGGCTCTCTGATGTACCTTTTGGACACCAATATCTGCATTTACGCCATGAAGGGGACGTATCCGGCGGTCGGGCAACGGCTTTTCTCCATACGCCCGGAAAAAATTTTTGTTTCGTCCGTTACCGTCGGGGAACTGGAATACGGAGCCGCGAAAAGCCGCTGGGGAGCACGCACACGGGAAGTCATGCGCTCCTTTTTGGCAAATTACGAAATCCTCCCCTTCGATGAAAAGGACGCCGTTCATTTCGGACGGTTCCGCGCGGCGCTCGCCGCATCCGGCACGCCCATCGGTGCGTATGACGTCATGATTGCCGCGCAGGGATTCGCGAGAAGCCTGTCTGTCGTCACGCACAACATCGGGGAGTTTTCCCGTATTCCGGGTTTGAAATGGGAAGATTGGACAATGTATTGACAAAGCAATGCAAAATAATTGACAATCCTTCCTTTTAGCGATACGATGAAAGCGAAGAGTCCCTTTCTGTTTCCTTGGGAACAGATTTCCCATTCCGAAGGAGGCGTTGATATGCTTAGGCCGACCGCTGTTTCCGTTGCGCCAAAGGATAACTATATCCTTCGTGTAAAATTTGACAACGGGGAAGAAAAGAATTTTGACGTAAAGCCATATATAAAAGGCGACTGGTATGGGCAGCTAAAGGATTTGGCATATTTCAAAGCCGTAGTGGCCGACGGTTACACCGTTGCATGGCCGGACGGGCAGGATATATGCCCGGATGATTTATATTCGCTTAGTTATGTATAGCCCTCATGCGCCGCAAGGCGGTTTTTTCATTCCGCCCCAAACGCCTCGCCCAAGCTTTTGGCGGGGCGTTTTTCTTTTTGCGCGAATTTCAACAGCGCCCGCGCCTCTTTTAGCGTGACGGCTTTTCCCTGGAAAACGTAGCGACCCGTGTTCCAGAGGTGGCCCCATTCGCCCGCGCTGCCGTCGTCCTTTTGGAGCGACAGGCCCGCGCCTTTTGCCTCTTTTTCGGTGATATGCCATTGGTGGCCGTCCGCCGTGTTTTCGATTTTTTCCATAGCAGTCACCCCTTTGTCAAATTCCGCAGATACCCCCAGTACAGCGCTAGCTTCTCCCGCACCCAGTACCGCCAGCGGTACGGATGGGAAAGGACGTTCACGAACGGCACACGGTAGGCATAGGCGTCCAGCCCGAGGCGGCGCGCCGTGTCCACGCACCGGAGCAGATGGAAGTCATTGGACAAAACGACGCAGCGGCGAATCCCGTTCTTTTTCGCGTTCTCAAACGTCAGCCGGGTATTGAAGCCCTCGCCGTCCCGCAGGATGCGCTCCGGCGGGACGCCCCGCGCCTCTAAATACTCCGCCATATAGCGCGGCTCGGAGTAGTCGGCGCCCGGCCTTTCCGTGCCCGACAGGAAAAAATGAAGGCGCGGGCAATCGGCGTAAAGCCGGATTGCCGCGTCCAGCCGCTCGCCGATCTGGTAGGGCAAGCTGTAGCCGCAGCCGGGGATTACCGCCCACTCGACGCCCTCCGGCGCGATTTTTCGGAAGCGTCCGAAGCAGCGAAAGGGAACGCCCAAAAGGAGATCCACGGGCAGGCACACGAAATAGAAAACAAACGCAAAAAGGCTCATGACCCGGTTCACAATCGGCGTGTCCAAGACACTCTCCCACGCCGTCAGGCGTTTTTTTTGCGTCATGCGCCCCCTCCTGCCTCCGCGCAATATTCTTCCAGCGACAGGCCGCCCTCGTGGATGGCGCGCGCCGCCTCTTTCCCGACGAAACGGAAATGGCGCTCCTCGTAAAAGACCCCCGTGAACCGTTCCTTGCCTTTCGGATAGCGGAGAATGACGCCGTACCGCCATGCGTTTTCCGTCAGCCACGCGGAATGCGGCGTGTCCTCGAAATGCGTATCGTCCCCCGTCTCCGCGGAAATGTCCATCGCCAGCCCCGTCTCGTGCTCGCTCTCCCCGGGGCGTGCCACATAGCCGGGGATGCCGTGGGCGAAAATCTCCGCCTGCCGCTCCCGGCTCCTGTACCCGGACAGCAGGAGAAAACCGCGCAGCCCGTCCCGCGCCGCCGCGACCGCCATTTCCTCGATTGCGTCGAAGGCTTCCCGCCGCAACTCCAAGGTCTCGGACACGACTAAAAAATGCGGACGCTCCGCGTAAACGGTCACCAGCCCCTCCGGGCGGTAATCCTCCGGAAGCGGGTGGGCGCGGTTCACCAGCAGAAAATTTCGGCGGTTCGGCAAGGGGCAGAAATCCGCCGCCAGCTTTGCCGCCGCTGACTTTTCTGCGAGGGACGGCGCATAGGCGCAACGTGTCCGCGCCCAAAAAAGGCGCAGCATAATCAGCGCCAATTTCCATTCTTTCTTTGCGTCCTTCGGCGTCTCGATTTCCCGCGCCAACCGGAACAGCCCGTCCTCGAAGCGGAGCGCGCCGTGCGCCACGCCGCGCAAAAGGACGTCCCGGATGTGCCAGTACGAGCAGCCGACGCGAAGCACGGGCCGCGCCGCGAGCAGCGCGTCCAGCGTCGAGAACGTGTCGCCGCCACGCAATGACTCACGGAGCACAGAAAAAAGAGGGGGAAAGCAGTCGGCGACGAGCCCCTCTTCCTCCCGCGCCAAAGCGCGTTCCTGCTCGTTCACGTCTGTTTCCCCCTCATGGTCTTGGAATGGTTCAAAAATAAAACTCCCTCCGACGCGCTTCGCGCGCCACCTCCCTCTAAGAGGGAGGCAAGGATAGCCCCCCTCTTGGAGGGGGGTGTCAGCGTAGCTGACGGGGGGAGTTTTTACGTTCCCTTTTTTTCTTCACCGTTCCGGCTCTATTTCCCGCAGCACGCCGTAGGCCGCGAATTGGTCGTGCGTTTTTTCCTTCGGATAGGCGCAGGTGCAAAAGGCCGCCACCCGGTCCTCCGGCGTGACGGGAACGTCCGCGTCGATCACGCTATTTTCGCGGATCGCGGAAAGCCACCCGGCGAAATCCTCCCGGTCACGAAACTCTGCCCGTTCCGCCAGCCTTCCGCCTTCATAGCTCCAATAGCAGACCCCGGTAAAGACGCGCGCCTCGAAATACCGCCCGCCTATGAAAAGGTACAGGCTCGGATGCTCCGCCAAGAACGGCGGGTTTGCCAGCTCCACGATGGACTTGAACATACTCCAGTCCCTCATGTGGTGCCCG
The DNA here is from genome assembly GCA_017480545.1 of Schwartzia sp. (in: firmicutes). Taxonomy (GTDB): domain Bacteria; phylum Bacillota; class Negativicutes; order Selenomonadales; family Selenomonadaceae; genus RUG12372. Next base: position 17,364 of record JAFVAI010000070.1, read on the forward strand.
TGGAAAAATGTGCTGTACGCGGACAGCGCGCCGCCGTGGCGGAAGTCCATGCAAATCGCCCCGTGGATCGACGGCTCCCCGCTGAAATTGTGCGTGAGATAATAGTCTGGGGTCCGCCGTTCTTTCACCACCGGGTAATGGATCGGCGACAGCGGCATATAAATCCACCCGACGACGTCGGGATTGACGGCGCGAAGCTCCGCGAGGTCGATGCGCGGCCATTTCTGCCCGTGGCCGCGCATCTTTTCCCCGAAGATGCTTTTGTAGATTTCCTTCGGATCGTACCGCGCGTCGCTCAAAAGTCTTCGCCGCCGGTGAGCTCGCCGCGCAGGAACGCTTCCGGCATCTTCCCCGGCTCCATGTCCTCGCGGTCGTCGCCAGTATGTTTGTTTTTGCAGGAGTACATGCTGCCGCCCGCCGCCCGGCTCAGTGTCGCATCGTCCAGCTCGAAGTCCGAAATCTCCGCCATGTACGCTTCCGCCTCGTCCTTCGTCATCTCGTAGCCCTCGGCCTTCGCCGCCGCGATCAACTCCTCGGCGGTCTCGCACTCCATCGCCTTCTCAACCATTTCCTTCGTCAGTTCGTTCCTTTTGATTGTTTTCATTTGGGTATCCTCCTTAGGTAATATGTTTTGAATTGCTTCTATTTATTATGGAAACCTCTAAAAACTCGTTCCCAAACTCCCCCCGTCAGCTTCGCTGACACCCCCCTCTATGAGGGGGGCTTGTATTGACGCACTTTTCAGCCTCCCTCTTTGAGGGAGGTGGCAGCCCGCAGGGCTGACGGAGGGAGTTTTTAGAGCTTCCCTTATATTACTCCGGCTATTTCAACAAATCAGCCGCCCAAAAATCACATGGGGCCTTCCAAGGCGCATTTCGAGTAGCAACTGCCGCCCGCCGCCTTGGAAAGCGTCGCGTCGTCCAGCTCGAAATCGGCAATTTCCGCCATGTACGCCTCCGCCTCGTCCTTCGTCATCTCGTAGCCCTCGACTTTCGCCGCCGCCATCAGCTCCTCGGCGGTCTTGCACTCCAGAGCCTTTTCGAGTTGCTCCTTCGTCAGCTCGTCCACGTTGAATTGCTTTTCCACGTGAAAACCTCCATAACAATTTTTCATGTGCATATTATTTAATACAAAGAGCGGCATCTGCTGCGGCCCCTGCACGCAGGAGCTCTCCCGCCCGCCGCGTTTTTGATCATCTCGTCGTCCAGCTCGAAATCGGCAAGCTCCGCCAAGTACGCCTCGGCCTCTTCCCGCGTGATGTCGTAGCCCTCCTCCTTCGCCGCCGCGATCAGCTCCTCGGCGTTCTCGCACTGCATCGCCTTTTCGATTTGTTCCTTCGTCAGTTCGTTCACGTCGATGTTTTCCATTTTGAAAACCTCCTTGATTCTGTTTTCACGAAACCTTGCTGTTTTTGCATGATTCTCTACGAACCATCATTTCCTGGGGTTGAATTTAGTCGCGCAGTCATTTCCGGGGCATGGGCCATGCCCTACGGTTGAGCAGCCGTTCACGTCCCAGCACGCGCCGCCCGCCGCATGCGTGAGCTCCGCATCGTCCAGCTCGAAGTCGGCAAGCTCCGCCAAGTACGCCTCCGCCTCCTCCCGCGTGATGTCGTAGCCCTCTTCCTTCGCCACCGCCATCAGTTCCTCGGCGGTCTCACAGGCCATCGCCTTTGCGATTTGCTCTTGCGTGATTTCGTTTTCGTTGATGTTTGCCATTTGAAATCTCTCCTTTTTTCTGTTTTGGTCTGTGCTTAGGGCAACCTCTAAAAACTCCCTCCGTCCCGCCTACGGCGTGCCACCTCCCTCATAGAGGGAGGCTGAAAAATGCGTCAATACAAGCC
>JAFVAI010000006.1 GCA_017480545.1 Schwartzia sp. (in: firmicutes)
AAGCGCTCGCGCTTGGGGATTCTCTTCCGGCTTTCATATTCCGCATCGATGAATGACAGCTGTTCCATGTTCTCGTCTCGCTTTCTTGTGGATATCTTCCTCTATTTTATCATATTTGGTGACTTATTCGGCGTTTCCTTAAAATTTTGGTCTGAGATAAGTATGAGGTCCGATGGGACAGCGAAAAATTTCCGGTCATGTGATTGAGCTTTGCGTCGGTTCATGCTATAGTAAATGTATAGTTTATATTGCTCTCTGTTACGATTGTTAAATCTTTGCAGAAAGTGCATGATACTAATCGCAGTTAGGATTTTTAAATCATTACTGCGATTGCCTGGGATAAGTATTGGAACCGTCGGGGGGGATGGAGATGAATGTTGCCCGGTGCCGGAAAATTGCAATCGCGGCTTATGTTTTCTATGTACTCGCGTTTTACGCTATCTTGGTTTTTCAAATCGAGCCGTTTTTGTCCTATGCAAGCACCTTTGGCCTGATTGGCAACCTGTTGGCGTTTCCCATGTACTGGATCGGCCTCAAACTTCATTCCGGGGAACGAATATGGCCTTGGATATGGTTTGCGGCGACGGGAGTGCTTTACTTCGGCGGTGATGCGCTGTGGGCGTATCATGAGGATTGGCTCGGCGCCGCCCCGGAATCGCCTTCGCTTTGCGACTGGCTGTATTTGATGAATTCCTATACCTGCTGTTGCGCGTTCATTTGCTATGTGCGCCAAATCAGGAATTTGGATTCAGTCGGCATTTTTTTTGACGTATTTGTTTCTGTCGTTGCGGCCGGCGGGTTGATGTACCGTTTCATTCTGCGGCCATTGATTGACGATTCCTCTGTCGGTTTGTTCCAGATGTTTTTTCATGCGAATATGTCCGTTATCGATTTGGCGCTGTTTACCGGCATATTGGTCGTTATTTTCGGGACGGCCCACAGCCGCTTCTATACAAAACGAACTCTGCTTCTCGGCCTGAGCTTTTTCTCCTGCTGCTTTGTCGAGCAGCTTTCCTTGGCCATTGAAGTCTACGAATTGCCGATTGAGACGCTATTTGCACCGTTCTGGACTGTGCCGTTCTGGCTGTTCGCGTTGACGGCCACCTATCCCGATGAGGATGAAACGGAGGAAGAGAAAGTACTGGCGCTTCATCAACGATGGGGAAAAATTATCGAATGTACACAACGTATTCTGCCGTATGGCCTGACCGGCATCATCCTTTTTTGCGTAGGCTGGGACGGAGTCAGTGACAACATCGCGTTTTCCTTGGTGATGTTTTTGATGGCCATCCACATGGTACAGGGCGCGCTCCGTTGCTTGCGCCGCAGCTCGGCTTGCGCTTCGTAGGATTCCAAAGAAAATAAGTGACCGCGCTGAAGCGCGTCTGACGTCAGCTTTGCATAAGCGACTCACACGCAATCGAAGATTGCGGTTCGCTGCTTATCAGGCAATCACAGCAAGGATTTAAAAATCCTAACTGCGATTAGTATAAGCCATCCTTCCGCGCCCATCGGAGGGACAAGGAAAGTGGAAACTGCTGTTGCAGGCTGTGGATATTCATAGGGCAAATGCAGGAAGAAAGGCGGGAAATACCTGTTGCAGGCCGAGACACGGGCTCCCGGTATCCCGGCGCTTCCCCCGGATGAAAATCCTGTGTGCCAACGGATTTTCGCGCGGCAAAAATAATTCGTGCAAATCAAAGGTAATCATGGTAAAATAGGACGAAACAATCATTTCATCCTGGAGGCGGTGGGTTTGAGCGCGTTGCTGAACGAGCTTCGCGAGCGCGGTTGCGATGTGGACGGTGCGCTTGTCCGGTTTTTGAACAAAGAAGATTTTTACGCGAAATGCTTTAAGAAGTTTTTGGACGATCCGGCGTTTGCCGGTCTGGACGCGGCACTGAAGGAAAAGAACGCCGACGCGGCGTTTCGTCACGCGCACACGTTGAAAGGGCTGACGGCGAATATGGGATTGACGCCGCTGCATGATCTTGTGGTGAAGATTGTGGAGCCGCTCCGTGCCGGGCTTTACAGCGCCGAGCTTTTGGAGCTTTACGGGCAGATCATGAAGGATATGGAAAATTATCGCCGCATTGCCGCGAGAAGCGGCCTGTGAGGGATGAATGTGAAAGCAAGGAAAACGCAGGCAACGGAACCTGCGGGTGAGGCACATACACATGCGCATACGCATACGCACCCACATACACAGACAAGGGCGGTGCTGAACCGCATGGCGCGGTTGATCGGGCATCTGCAGTCGGTGCGGCGCATGGTGGAGGAAGGTCGGGATTGCAGCGAGGTTCTTTTGCAGATTTCGGCGGTGGACGCCGCGCTGAAGAACGTCGGAAAGATGATCTTGAAAGACCATTTGGAGCATTGCATCGTGGACGCGGTGCAGGACAATGACCGAGAAGCATTGGAGCGATTGGGACAGGCAATCGATCGCTTCGTTCAATAACGGAAGGGGAAGAGGCATGGAGAATAGGGAAAAGATTTTAGTGATTGACCCGGCAAGCGGCTTGGAACGGTTCATCGGGAACAAGAAGCTGTATTGCGAGTATTTGGAGAAGTTTTTGTATGACGGCTCGTTTGAGGAGTTCTGCGCGGCCGCCGCGATGGAGAATCCGGTCATGGCGGACGAGGCGCTGCATACACTGATCGGCACATCGGCGAATCTTAGCCTTGATCTTCTGCATCATGTGGCCAGCGAGGCGGCGCTCAAGCTGAAGGGAAACGACAGCCCGGAGATGATACAGACGATCGTGGATATGGTGACCGAGGCGTACAGCGAGGCCTGTATGGCGGTGCGCGAGTATCTGGAAAAAGAAGCGTAAGGAACCGGAATAAATAACCTGGGAATTTCAGGCAGACGATATTCCTGAGTTATTGTGGACAGTTCCCCGGGCAGAGCAAAAGGAAACGCGCGAAGAGCGGCAAGACTCTTCGCGCGTTTTTTGATTGCAGCGCAAAAAATGTCATACTAATCGCAGTCAGGATTTTTAAGTCCTTGCTGCGATCAGTATCAGAGGGCGGGCAGCATTTCCGCGAGGCCGGAATGGCCGGTGCGGATCAGGTCTTTTTGGAGATTTTCGAGCCACGCGGCGATGCGCGGGCAACGAAGGCGCCCGGTGAAGCGGAACATTGTATGCGGCAGCGCGCCGAAAATCGGCACACGGTTCAGCGCGTACAGGTCGTCGTTGGGGCGGACATTGCCGAGGTTGACCGTGAAAGCGGCGCGGTAGCCCTCGGTATGGACGCGTTTTTTGATGTATTCATTTGTATAGCCGCAGGGGTAAGCGAGGAATTTCACAGGGCGTCCGAGGCGGTTCTCCAGTATCCGCTTGGAGTCGGCCAATTCATGGTTGATGGAGTTCGGCGACAAATCGGTCAGGACATTGTGGTCGACGGTGTGGCTGCCGAATTCGATGCCGGACGCCTGCATTTCCGCCAACTGCTCCCAGGTCAGGTAATTCGGGTACAGGCTTACGTATTCGGAAATCAGGAAAATAATCGCCTTCATGTTGTATTTTTTCAGAATCGGGAAAGCGCATTGGTAATTGTCGACATAGCCGTCGTCAAAGGTGATCAGCACCGGGCGCTCGGGCAGGGTTCCCTTTCCTTCCAGCGCGTCGATCAGTTCGGTGGCGGTGACGGCGTGGTAGCCGTTTTCCGAGAGCCATGCCATTTGCGTTTCAAATTCCTCCGACGAGACGGTCAGCATATTCTCGTCCATGTCGTTGATTTGATGGTAGTTCAGTACGGGAATGCCGTCCGGCTCGGACAGGACGGCGAAGGAGACAAAGCCGGCGACAGCGAGGAGTGCGATGACGAGACGAAGCAATATAAATTTCATGTCCATACTTCCTCTCTGAAAAGATGTGAAAAGAAGCCGCAAAACAAAATATATAGCAATGCGGCTCGTATGTCAAGGCTTCCCCCTGTGCAACACGCGTTCTTTGTGCTATACTTAACCGAGCGCGGCCTTTGCCGCGCAAATCGAAGGAAAGCGGAGGGGGAGCTTTCCGGGGAACAGGAGCGAAGCCATGACAGAACGAAACTCGCTGTGCTGGTGCGGCAGCGGCAAGAAGTACAAGCATTGCCACTTGGCTTTTGATGAGCGCATCGCCGGCATGAAGTTCAATTTTTTTCGCGGGCAGGTGCGCCCGCCGCACAAGATCATCAACAATGAAAAGGATATTGAGGGCATCCGGAAGAGCGGCGTTGTCAACGACGGGACGTTGGATTTGATGGCGGAGATGATTCGCCCGGGCATCGACACGGAAACGCTCAATAAGGCCGCCCACGAGTACATCGTGTCGCACGGGGCGATTCCGGCTTGCCTCGATTACGAGGGATACCCGAAAAGTGTCTGCATTTCGATCAACGACGTAGTATGCCACGGCATCCCGTCGAAAGACACGATTTTGAAGGAAGGCGACATCGTCAATATCGACTGCACGACGATTTTGGACGGATATTTCGCGGACGCGTCGCGGATGTTCATGATCGGCGAAGTGTCCCCGGCGGCGGAGCGGCTCGTGCGCGTGACGAAAGAATGCATGGAGCTCGGCATCGCGGCGGCGAAGCCTTGGCACTTCCTCGGCGACGTCGGCGCGGCCTGCGGAGGGCACGCGCACGAGAACGGCTACTCGGTCGTGACCGATCTTGGCGGGCACGGCGTCGGCAAGGAATTCCATCTGGAGCCATTTGTGCCGCACGTCGGGCAGAAGGGGACAGGCATGCTTCTCGTGCCGGGGATGGTGCTGACGGTGGAGCCTATGATCAACGAAGGCACCTACAAGGTGACGACGGACAAAAGGGACGGCTGGACGGTCCGAACGAAAGACCACAAGTTGTCCGCCCAATGGGAAAAGACGATATTGATTACGGACACGGGGACGGAGGTCTTGTCGAGCTGATGAAAAGTTTTGCGGAGATGAAGGTTTCGGAAAAGGCGCTGGCGGCGCTCCGCCGCTATGGAATCCATGAAACGACGCCCGTGCAGGAGGAAGCAATCCCCATCGTGCGCACGGGCGCGGATGTCATTGTGCAGGCGCCAACAGGCACAGGCAAGACACTGGCGTTTTTGCTGCCACTGATGGAGCGGATGAAGCCGCACGTGGACGAGGCGCAGGTCCTGGTTGTGACGCCGACACGCGAGTTGACCCTGCAAATCGCGAAGGTGGCCCGCGCCTTGGCGGAAGCCTTTGCCCTGCGGGTTATCGCGCTGTATGGCGGACAGGACATCGAGCGGCAAAAGGACAAGCTGCGCCGCCATCCGCAGATGATTATCGGCACGCCGGGGCGGCTTCTCGATCATCTGCGCCGAAAAACGCTCCGCATATCGCAGTCGAATCGCGTGGTACTGGACGAAGCGGACGAAATGATGAAGCGCGGCTTTTTGGAGGATGTGGAGAAGTTGATTTCCGCGCTGGCGCCGGATCGGCAGTTGCTGCTTTTCTCCGCGACGATGCCGGATCGCGTCCGGGCGCTTGCGCGCCGCTATATGGCAAATTCCCGTGAGGTCAAAATCGAGGCGGAACACGTCACGCTCGACACGATTGCCCAGACGGTCATCGACACGACAGAGGAGACGAAGCTTGACAGGTTGTGCCAAATGATCAATGAGAAGCAGCCGTATTTGATGATGGTATTCTGCATGACACGCCAACGTGTGCATCGGGTCACGATGGAGTTGGCGAGGCGGGGCTATCTTGCCGACGAATTGCATGGCGACTTGACGCAGGCGCAGCGGACGTTCGTCCTGAAAAAATTTCGCGCGGCGCAGATACAGATTCTCGTGACGACGGACATAGCGGCGCGCGGTCTCGATATCGAGGGCGTCACCCATGTGGTGAATTACGATATTCCACGCACGACGGAAGACTATATTCATCGCATCGGGCGAACGGGACGCGCAGGACGCACGGGCGAGGCGGTTACCTTTGTGAACGCGCGTCAATACGATCAGCTTCGCCGCATCGAGGCGGGCATCAAAAACCGCATCGCAAAGCTTCGTTCGGCCCGGAGCCGGGAGAAAGCGAAGGCGCGGGAAAAGATTCGGGCGAAGGCGCTGAAAATCCGTGCGGAGGAAAAGAAAAAAGCGGCAAAGCCGCTGAGCAAATACGCGAACCGCAAAGGCGCGGAGCATAAGGGGCGGAATCCCCGCAGCCGCAGGAATCCGGCGGCCCGAGGCCGAGACAATCGGGGCGGAAGAGGCAAACATGAAAAATAAAGAAAATTTGCAGGATTTTTTTTATCGTTCGCGAATAATAATTTTGAATCAAGAAATTTATTTATGAACAGTTCCTTATGGCAAGATCAGAAAAATAAAGGGGGATTATTTATGAGCGAGCAGAAACAGACGGTGGCCATTGTTTGCGGCGGCGGCCCGGCGCCGGGCATGAACGGCGTCATTTCGGCCGTGACGCTGGAGGCCCACCGGCAGGGGTGGGATGTCCTCGGGATGTACGAGGGCTTCTCGCATTTGGCGAAGCGCGAGAAAAAGTATATCAAGCTGACCGATGAAGATGTGAGCCGGATCCATTTGCAGGGCGGCTGCATACTCCAGATGTCGCGGTACAACCCGACGAAGAAGGAAGAAGACCTCACGGCGGTTGTCGATACGCTGAAAGAGCTCGGCGTTACCTATCTCGTGACGATCGGCGGCGACGATACGGCTTTCAGCGCGATGACGGTGGCAGCGTACGCGACAAAGAGCGGCCACCCAATCAAAGCTGTCCATGTGCCGAAGACGATCGACAACGATCTGCCGCTTCCCGAAGGGATTCCGACCTTCGGCTTTGAAACGGCGCGTGCGCTTGGCGCGCTGGAAGTCGCGAATCTGATGGAGGACGCGCGCACGGCGAACCAGCGTTGGTATTTCGTCGTGGCCATGGGCCGCACGGCGGGCCACCTTGCCCTCGGCATCGGCAAAGCCGCGGGCGCTCCGGTCACGGTCATTCCGGAGGAATTTTCGGCGGAAACCATCCCGCTGCATCAGGTTGTCGATATTCTCGTCGGCTCCATTGTCAAGCAAAAAATGGCGGGCCGCGATTACGGTGTTGCTGTCGTTGCCGAAGGCGTCATCGAGAAAATCATGGAAGAAGACCTCAAGATGCTCGGCGACCTCGCGTTGGACGAGCATGGCCATATCCGTTACGCGGAACTGGACTTCGGAGATATTCTGAAGCAACAGGCGATGCGCGAACTTGACCGCCTTGGCATCAAAATGACAATCGTGGACAAGGAAATCGGGTATGAGCTTCGCTGCACGTCCCCGATTCCTTACGACATCGACTATACGCGCTCGCTGGGCTACGCGGCGGTGCATTTTCTCCAGGACGGCAACACGGGCGCGATGATTACCATTCAAAAGGATGGCGCGGTACCGATGTACTTCGATGACATCAAGGACCCGGCGACGGGAAAGACCCGTGTGCGCCGTGTCAATATCGACTCGGCGGCCTATAAGATTGCCCGCGGCTTCATGGTTCGCCTCGAAAAGGAAGATCTCGCGAACGAAGCCGTTGCGAAAGCCTTCCAAATTTCCACGGCGGAATTGGCCAAACGGTACGGCTATCTGTTTGCGTAATTTCCGCTTGCAAAACAAAGTCCCCTGCCTCGTGTCAGGCGGGGGATTTTTCTATGGGAGCGCAAGGTTTTCTTTTTGGCGAAAACGTGTATAATATGGAGCGATATGTTTTTTGATTTGTTGAAATAAAGGAGAGAAACCTTTGGGCGAGCAATTAGAGCAGGAAATCCATCGGCGGAGAACCTTCGCCATCATCTCCCACCCGGACGCGGGCAAGACGACTTTGACGGAAAAGCTGTTGCTTTACGGAGGCGCGATTCATTTGGCGGGCTCCATCAAATCGCGCAAGACGCAGCGGCACGCGGTTTCCGACTGGATGGAGATCGAAAAGCAGCGCGGCATTTCGGTGACATCCAGCGTTTTGCAGTTCGATTACGGCGGGTGCCGGATCAATATCCTCGACACGCCGGGCCATCAGGACTTCAGCGAGGACACGTACCGCACCCTGATGGCGGTGGACAGCGCAGTGATGGTGCTGGACGCGGCGAAGGGCGTCGAGGCGCAGACGAAAAAACTGTTCAAGGTCTGCAAGGAACGGCGGATTCCGATTTTTACGTTCGTCAACAAGCTGGACCGTTTCGGCAAGGCGCCGATTGATCTGATGGACGAGCTGGAAAACGTGCTTGGAATTCGATCCTGTCCGATGAATTGGCCGGTGGGATCGGACGGTCGCTATCGCGGCGTTTACAACCGGCAGACGAAATTGGTGGAGCTTTTCGCCGCCGACGAGACCCACGGGCAGGCGACGCGCACGTCGGAGAAATACGCGTTGGACGCGCCGGAGCTTCGCGTCGCGCTGGACGAAGAGACGTACCAAGCGCTGCTCGATGACATCACGCTGCTGGACGAGGCAGGGGAGGCTTTCGACGAGGAAAAAATCGCTTGCGGGGAACTGACGCCGATGTTTTTCGGCTCGGCAATGACGAATTTCGGTGTGCAGAACTTCCTGGAGGAATATTTGCGCCTCGCGCCGCCGCCGGCAATCCGCGCGTCCTCGGACGGCGACATCCGGCCGGAGGATGAGCGCTTTTCGGCGTTCGTGTTCAAGATTCAGGCGAACATGAATCCCGCGCACCGTGACCGCTTGGCGTTTATCCGTATCGTGTCGGGCAAATTCGAGCGGAACATGAGCGTATGGCACGCGGCGTCGGACAAGGAGATTAAGTTGGCGCAGCCGCAGCAGTTCCTCGCGCAGGACCGCCAGATTATCGACGAGGCATGGCCTGGGGATATCGTCGGGCTTTTCGACCCGGGCATTTTCGGCATCGGCGACACGCTTTCCGACACGTCGCATAAATTCAAATTCGCAGACTTCCCGGTCTTCCCGCCGGAAAAATTTGCCCGTGTGCAGGCGAAGGATACGATGAAGCGCAAACAGTTCGTCAAGGGCGTCGAGCAACTGACGCAGGAGGGCGCAATCCAGCTATTCCGTCAGGCGGGCGCGGGTATCGAGTCATATATCGTTGGCACGGTAGGGACACTGCAGTTTGACGTGCTGACCTATCGCTTGAAAAGCGAGTATGGCGTGGATATCGAGTTGGTTATGCAGCCCTTCGAGGTCGCGCGCTGGCTGACGTATCCGGATGGGCGCGCGGTCACGCCGGAGTCCCTGCGGGGTGCGGATCGCGGCATGTTCGTCTATGACCGCGACGACCGCCCCGTGCTTCTTGTCAACAACGAATGGGCGTTGGGCTGGATCACGGACAACAATCCCACGCTGGAGCTTCATCCGGTGCCGCCGGACCGGAAAGAAATCTAGGGAAACGCCGAACAAGTCCCTTCGGCCCACGCCGGGTCTTTTTCCGTCATGCTGCGTCAGATGCCGTTCGACGTAGCGATGCTATGCCTTCGCGGCATCTTCCTTGCCTGACGATAAGCAGACGCTTAGCGCTTTAGCGCTTAGCGGTCGCTTATGCAAAGCTAAAAATCCCTCGGCGTGGCTTCGAATTGACTTATTCGTCGTTTTCTTAAAGCAGATCGGTCATTGAGGGAAGATTGGTCTTAATACTTGTTTCAGGCCAAAATTTTAAATGAAAATTTTGAACTGAGATACGTCTGCTACGCAGGCTGCATTTGTGCCTTCGGCGTATGCGTGGGCATTTCGTGCGTCCTCGGGACGTGCTTAGTGCGAACGCGTACAATGGACATGACATCTCATGCACTCGCTGTAAAAATTTAAAGATCTTAACAGAGAGTAGTATCATGCGAAACTCGTGCGTTAAAACAAATTTTGAGGTCAGAATTTCTTACCTCAAAATTTTTGAACCCGGGTTGCGCCAATAATATCACGGCCCCTTGCGTTGCTTCGTGAAAAACTTAAGGGGCCTTGATTCTGTCCAATAAAAAAACGACCGCATCCGTCCACCGGAACGCGGTCGTTTCGTTTTTGCGAAACAATCTCATAGTGTCTCAAAAGGTGTACCTTTTGGCACACCCAAAAACTTATTTATTTATAACACAAACCCCCCGTCATTTCAAGGGG
>JAFVAI010000071.1 GCA_017480545.1 Schwartzia sp. (in: firmicutes)
AGGGCGGTTGGAAATGTTCCTGCGGAACGGTGAACCAGGGCAACTTCTGCCAAGGCTGCGGCGCGAAGCGCCCGGCCGGCGAGCCGCTCTACAAGTGCGACAAGTGCGGCTGGAACCCGCCCGATCCGAAGAATCCGCCGAAATTCTGTCCGCAGTGCGGCGACCCGTTTGACGATGCAGATAAAGTGTAACGAATAGCGCCAATATACAAAAATCCACGGTTCCCAAAAGAGCCGTGGATTTTTTCACGAGCAATTTCCGAAAAATGTTCCACGTGAAACAATGGAACAAAACCTGAAAAATATATGAATGTGAACTTTGGCTTTTTGGGAGCGGCTGCGAAGAAAATCACTGCGGTTTGCCTCTTTGCGGCAAATTTTTCAAAATCGGCCGCATTGTGTGAAAAAAAGGTTGCGGCTGAGAATTTGTCTGTTATAATAAAATCAATGCAGTATGCGATTATGCAAGGGGGAAGCTTTTATGGGGTTTATTAAAAAAGTATGCGGCAAGTTGGGATTGTCGGATCTGTCGGAGAATGACGAGCTTTTGGAGGAAGAATACGAGGAGGAGGAAGCGCGGGCTTCGGAACCGCCGCATGACGCGTTGGAGTCGAAAGCGGAGCCGAAAAAATCGCCCGCGCCGCTTCCGTCCAACGTGGTTGACCTTCAGGCGGCGGTCAATGGGGGACTGCGTCAGAAAATGAAAGTGGTCGTGATTGAGCCACGGTCGTTTGACGACGTGCAGCAGGTAGCGAACTATTTGAAGGAGAAGAAGCCGGTCTTGATCAATTTTGAACAGACGAACGCCGAGGAAGCGCATCGCATCATTGATTTCATCAGCGGCGCGACTTACGCGATTGCCGGGGATATCAAAAAGGTCGGGCACAACGTGTTCCTCTGCGCGCCGAGCAACGTCAGTGTATCCTATACGCAGGAGCGCGGCTCGCTTTCAGGCGATGTGTCATGGTTGAAAAAGTAGGAGGCGCGGGAATGTCCAAAATCGGGTTCATCGGCGGCGGCATGATGGCCTCGGCCATTGTGACAGGGCTGACAGAGCGCATGAAGTTTGCTCCGGCGGATATTTTTGTTTCCGATTTGAGTGAGGAGCGTTGCGCTTTTTTGCGTGACACGTATCATGTGAATGCTTCTGTGGGCGCTGAGGAATTTCTGTCCGAAGTTGGCACGTTGGTATTGGCGGTGAAGCCGCAGGCGGCACAAGCGGCGATGGCAGAAAACGCGCCGAAAACGTCGGAAAACACGGTGGTCATGTCCATTGTGGCGGGGCTGACGCTCGCTTCGCTGGAGGCGCATTTCACGAAGCAGCCGATTGTGCGCGTGATGCCGAATACACCGCTTTCCGTAGGGGTCGGGATGTCGGCTTACGCATTGAACGAAAAAGCGGAACGGGCGGATGTGAGTCTTGTGGAGAAGATTTTGTCTGCCTGTGGTCGCGCCGTCAAGGTGCAGGAGTCGATGATGAACGCGGTGACCGGGCTTTCGGGCAGCGGTCCGGCGTATGCTTTTTTGATGATTGACGCGCTTTCGGATGGCGGCGTCATGGCGGGACTGCCGCGCGCGACGGCGACACTTCTGGCGGCGCAGACATTGCTCGGGGCGGCACAGATGGTGCTGGAAACGGGAAAGCATCCGGGCGTCCTGCGCGATCAGGTGACATCCCCCGCAGGGACGACAATCGCGGGTGTGCGTACGCTGGAGCGGCAGGGGGTACGGGGCGCGCTGATTGACGCGGTGCTGGCGGCGACGGAGCGATCAGAGGAGCTGGGCAGGGCGAAATGACGACGGCACGGGAAAAAATTGCAAGATTTTATCGCGGGACGGAAGGGGAAGCTGTGGCTGTCCGCCTTGTCGATCTCGCGGAGCAGGCGGCGCGGACGGGCAAGTTCCGCTGTTCTGGATTTCTTGATCCTTACGGGATAGAGATCGCGGAGACAGTGGCGGCGAATTATGGCGACATTTCGGTTTCGTTTGACGGCGGGTATTCCGGCGCCGAACGGCAACGGGCGATTTTCGCCCACCGGGATTTCGGCGGCTCGCCGTCTTTTGATATTTCCGTGGTGCGCGCGGAATGGAACGCGGAGTTCGCGCACTTGGCCCATCGCGATGTGTTGGGTGCGTTGATGGGACTTGGCGTGGAACGCGACACAATCGGGGATATTCTGGTGGCTGCGGGTTCGGCGCGGGTGTTGGCCGACAAGAAGATGGCGGCTTTCCTGCTGTCGGAATGGAAAGAGATCGGCGCGGCGGCGGTGCGCGTGGAGGCGGACAGTGCGGAGTCAATCGCTCCGCGTGAGGAACGCGTGAAGGAAATCAGGGCGACGGTGGCGTCCCTGCGGGCCGATTCGGTGGCGGCGGCGGGATTCGGAATCTCCCGGAGCCGCGCGGCCTCGGATATTGAGGCGGAAAAATTGAAGCTGAACTGGCAATCGGTGAAAAACGCGGCGCAGACGGTCAAGGAGGGCGACGTGCTCTCGATGCGGGGGCGTGGGCGTGTCGAGGTTGCCGAGGTGCGCGGCAAGACGAAAAAGGGACGTATTGGGATTTCGCTTCGGCGATATTTGTGAGGAGGAGGCGAGGCGCATGTTGACGCCCGCGGATATACACAACAAGGAATTCAGCCGCAGCTTTCGCGGCTACAATGAGGAAGAGGTTGACGATTTTCTCGATGAGGTTGTCGGGGATTTGGAAGAGTTGCTCAAACAAAAAGATCGGTTGGAGGACGAGCTGAACCTGGAGCGGAAAAAAATTATACAGTATCAGGAGATGGAGAAGGATCTTCGCGAGACGATGGAGGTAGCGCAAAAGACGGCGGCGGAGGCCGTCCAGAGCGCGAAACTTCGCGTGGAGGAAATGGAGCGCGCGGCGAAGGAGGACTGCGACAGGCTCCGCCATCAGACGGAAATGGCAATCCAGCGCCGTATGGAGGACGCGACGGCAAAAGTGCGTGTGCAGCAGGAACTGTATGAGGCGGGGGTTGCGCGGGAGCGGCAATTTATTGTGCGGCTCCGTTCGTTGCTTCGTTCGGAGCTTGCCATATTGGGCGCGGACGGCTTGACGGAAATTCTTGGCCCGGTGGACGAGGCAGCGGGAAATGCTGCAGCGCCGCCGAAGAGCGGCGAGCAACAAAATCCGGAGGCGGAATCTCAGCCCGTGCCTGCAGGGAATTGGCAGAGCCGGTATACGGAAACGCCGGTGGAGACGGACGCGCGTGTGCTTGCGCAGCAGCGGGAAACGGAACGGCTGAACAAAGAATGAGCAGGGTCTTCGATTTGCCGCCGCTTGTGATTAGCAGTCTCCTTGTCGCGGCGGACCAAGCGGTGAAATTTTTCGTCGTTTCCTCGATGCGGCTCGGAGAATCGATTCCCGTTATGGCGGGGATTTTTCATGTCACTTATATCGAAAACCCGGGTGCGGCGTTCGGAATGTTCGCGAACCAGCGTTGGGCGTTTATTGTGGCGGGCGTGGCCGTGATTTTGGCGGCTGTGGCCATGTATCGCCGCCTGATCCGGGAAAGCGCGATGGTGCGTTGGGGCGCGGCGTTGCTTTTGGGCGGAGCCGCAGGGAATTTAATTGACCGTGTACGGCTGGGGCGCGTGATTGATTTTCTCGATTTCCGCGTATGGCCGGTGTTCAATATCGCCGATATCGGGATTTGCGTGGGCGTCGCTTGCCTCATATACGCATTGACGCGCGACGGGGAAAAGGAGAAAGCATGAAGGAATTTACGGCACAGCGGGACGGCGAACGGCTGGACGTTTTCCTTGCGCGTATGGACGATACGCTTTCCCGCTCGTATATCCAGCGGTTGATTTCCGAGGGGCGTGTCGAGATCAGGGGCCGCGCGGTGAAGGCCAGTTACCGGCTGACGATGGGCGAAGCGGTGACGGTGGACGTGCCGGAGCCGGAGAACGTGGACGTTGAGCCGGAGGAGATTCCTCTCGATATTTTATACGAGGATCAGGATGTTGTCGTTGTAAACAAGGCCAGGGGCATGGTAGTTCATCCGGCGGCGGGCGTTTTTCACGGGACGTTGGTCAACGCGCTGCTTGCCCATTGCGACGATCTTTCGGGCATCAACGGCGCGCTCCGGCCCGGCATCGTGCATCGGCTGGACAAGGAAACGTCGGGCGTCATGGTCGCGGCGAAAAATGACGCGGCGCACCGCTCATTGGCGGAGCAGATACGGACGAAAACAGCGCATCGCGTCTATTGGGCTATCCTGACGGGCAACATCCGAGAGGAAGAAGGCGTCATTCGCGGCGCAATCGGGCGCAGTCCGAAGGACAGGCAAAAAATGGCGGTAGTGCGCGAAAACGGGAAGGACGCGACGACAAAATTTCGTGTGCTGGAACGCTTTGGGGATTATACGTTAGTGGAATGTCGCCTGTTGACGGGACGCACACATCAGATTCGTGTCCATATGGCTTATATCGGTCATCCAGTGGCGGGCGACAAAAAATATGGGACAAAAAAGTGCCCGTTTGCCATTGCTGGGCAGGCGCTTCATTCCAAGACGTTGTCCTTCGCCCATCCGCGAACGGGGGAACCGATGGAATTTGCCGCGCCGTTGCCGGACGACATGGAAAACATTCTTTGGCGGCTTCGGGGAAAATGGAGGGAGTGGCGGATATGAAAAAACGGATGGAAAAGACGGTGCTGATGGATGCGGACGGCGTTCGCCGTGTGCTGACGCGCATTGCCCACGAGATCGTGGAGCGGAACAAGGGCGTGGGGAACGTCGTATTGGTCGGTATCCGGACGAGGGGCGTACCCCTCTCGGAGCGCATCGCGGACGAAATCGAGAAAATCGAGACCGTGCGTCCGCCGGTGGGCGTACTGGATATCACGCTGTATCGCGATGACCTTTCGACGATGGATTACCAGCCAATCGTGCGCCCTACGGAAATGCCGGTGGACATCGGCGGCAAAACCGTCGTTTTAGTCGACGATGTGCTGTTCACGGGACGGACGATCCGATCCGCGCTGGATGCGCTGATCGACATGGGGCGCCCGAAAAGTATCCAGCTTGCCGTTTTGGTGGATCGGGGCCATCGGGAGCTTCCAATTCGCGCGGATTATGTCGGAAAGAACGTGCCCACGGCGGCACGGGAAATCGTCAGTGTGCAACTTGCGGATCTCGACGGCGAGGAAAAAGTCGTCCTCGGCGAGATCGTGGAAGAATAGCGATACCAAAGCGCCCAATACGAAACCCCATGCCTGCGCAACGCGGTGGCATGGGGTTTC
Source organism: Schwartzia sp. (in: firmicutes) (assembly GCA_017480545.1). Lineage (GTDB taxonomy): Bacteria > Bacillota > Negativicutes > Selenomonadales > Selenomonadaceae > RUG12372. The sequence continues at coordinate 5,262 of JAFVAI010000071.1, forward strand.
GCATTATCAAAGCGGGAGTTATCGAGGCGTTTTGGATTGGTCCAGCACTTTTTTCAGCCGCTCTTTGTCCGGCGTGACAGAGAGCGTTTTTTGATGGGTGAAAATCACGAAGCCCGGTTTCGCGCCGGATGGCTTTTTTACGAAACGGCAAGGGGTGCAGTCCACGGGGACGTTGGAGGAGCCGGCGGCTTGGCTGAAATGCGCGGCCAGAGACGCGGCGAGGAGCAGCGTACCCTCGGCAGGCTCTTTGCCGTTCGTTCGGAGGATGACATGGGAGCGGGGGATGTCCTTGGTGTGGAGCCAGAGATCGTCGCGGGCGGCGATGCGGAAGGTAAGGCGGTCGTTCTGGCTGTTGTTTTTGCCGACGAGGATTTCGGTGCCGTCTTCGGCGCGAAACCGGAAAGGCTCGGAGAGTTTTTCCCCGGACTTTTTCTTTTGTTTTTCGCGCAGGAGCCCGGCGGCAACCAGCTCCGCGCGTATGTCGGCCAACTCCGCGAGCCCTTCGCAGGAGGCGAGGGAAAGCTCGATGCTTTCAAGGTAACGGATGTTTTCCTCGCAGAGGGCGATTTGCTCCGCCAACAGTTTTTCCGCGCGGCGCAGTTTGCCGTATCTCTTGTAATAGTCTTGGATATTCTGTCGCACCGTCAATCGGCGGTCAAGGGCGATGGAGAAGACTTCGCCGTTTTCCCCATAGACATCGGGGAGCGATACTTTGTCGTCGCGATGGTCGGCGAGCCGATGCTGGTATGTGGCCAATGTATCGGCCTTGCGGCGGAACTCGTCGGCGTTCTTCGCTTCGGCGGCTTCTTCGCGCAGCTTCAGCAGCTTGTTTTGCGCACGGCGCAGTTCGCTTTTGGCAAGCTTTTGAAAGCGTTCCCTGTCCGGCGGCGCGTAGCTGCCGATCAGCGCATCGGCGCGGGCGAGCATCGCGCTCATCGTGGGGAACCGCTCTTCCCGTGCATCGGGGAAGATATGGAGGGGAAACGCGGACATGGCCGTCAGTTTTCCCTTTCCGTCGTACAGCAGCACGGCGGGTTGGGTTTCGTCCCGGAGGGCGGCGACGGTCTCGGCAAAAGCGGAGGACAGCGAGGAAAAATCAGTGTCGTCCAATGTTCCGACGGGGGCGTCGGGCGCGAGTCCGGCGCAAAAAGCGATTTCCTTCGCGGTGACAGGGCCGACGCCGAGGCAGACATCGCTGATTGCCTTGATAAGATTCTTATCAACTTTTTGGCGGAGGCGTGCAGTGAATGCGTCGGGGGTGGTGGCCGGCGCAACCAACTTGCCGCCGTCGTCGGGCGGCCGGTATTCGCCGCCGGGCAGTACGAGGCGTACGCGGCTGTCCGCCGCGCCGACGCGCCGCAGCGCGTCGATGATGACGCCGTCCTCCGTGAGAATCAGGTTGGCGTATTTTCCCGTCAATTCGGCGGCGAGCGTCTTGGTGGCAATGCGGCCGCCCGCCGCGAGGATGTCCACGTCGACGAGCAGCACACGGTCGAGGCCTTGCTGCCGGACGCAGGCGATGCGCCCCGTCTCCAGATGCTTGCGAAGCAGCATGCAAAAGGAGGGCGGCTCGGCGGGATTTTCCAACGGCACGTCCAAAAGGCGGAGAGAAGGATTTTTGGGGCGTACGGAAACGCAGAGCAAAAGATTTTGCCCCGGCTGCCGGACGGCGATTTGCAGGGTCGTTTTGTTCGGCTGCGTGATTTTGTCCACGCGGCCGCCTGCCAGCGCGTCGTTCAGCTCGCGTGCCAGACGGTACATGGAAAAGCCGTCAAGGCTCATGGTTTGTGTCCTCCTTTTCCGGCGCGGTTTTTTTCCAGAATGAGAGATGCCGCCCCATGCGGGCGGCATTCGCCAGCACCGCAATGAGGCCCGGCAGCGCGGCCGTCGCCACGATCCAAGGGGCGGGGAAAGGATAGCCCATCGTGACAAGGATGCCGCAAGAGGCCGGGAGAATAATCAGCGGCCCCAGGAAGGAAAACAACGTATTTTGCCGTGCGATGGAGAGCAAGCGGCTTAAAATCATTCGCGCGGGTGGAAGCGCGGAAAGATTGCGTACGATCAACGCGGGCGGCACCGCGGTCGAGGAAAGCAGCTTTTCCCTGCTGCCGTCCGTCGAAAGCTCCGGCCCAATCGTTTGCGTTCCGGCGTACTCTGCCGTTCCGGCTTTCGGCGATTCCTCGCCTGTGTTTTCCCGTCTTGGCAGGATCGGGCAGTCGGCCTGCCGCATCGCCGCGCTGTTCTCCGGGAGATTGGCGAAAAGGGCGACATTTTTTCCGTGGGCCTGCAAGATTTGAATTTCGCGCATCAAGTCGGCGGCGTGAATGCTGTGACGGTAATTCGAAATGCCCAGCCGTTTCGCCAACGCTTTTGCGGTGCGCGGGCCTTCGCCAATCATCAGGACGGTTTCGACGCCTTGCTGTTTAAGAGCGTGCACGGCTTCCGTAGCCTTGTCGTCCAGTTCGTATTCGTAAGCGATAATGCCCTTTGCGTTCCTGCCGTTGCTGACGTAAAGAATCGTCTTTCCCTTCTCGGCGAGTTGGTCGTCTTTTGTCAGCAGATTCGCGCTGATGCGAACGCCTTGGGATTCAATCCACGCTTTCTGCCCGACGCGAATGGGAGCGCCGTTCATCAGCACCTCCACGCCTTCGCCGGGAGATTCGTTGAAAGCGGCAATGCGCCCGTATTTCGCGCGGAGCTGAATCGCGTGTTCGGAAATCGCCTTTGCAATCGGGTGCCGGGAGCCGGATTCGGCGGCGGCGGCGAGAGACAGGAAGGCGGTGTGGGTGATGCCTTCGGGGATGATGTCGGTGATTTGCGGTTCACCGCGCGTCAGGATATCGGGCTTTCCAAGCACAAGCGTGTCGGAGAGAGCCGCGGCCTCCACGGCGCGAAAACTGCGAAGCGCCGCGCCGCGCTCCGCCAACAGGGCGGCGCCGATCCAGAGCGGCACGGCTTCCGCCAACGGCAACGCGCAAGGCGCGGCGGAAAGAAGCAAGAACAGGCCGAAAGCCGCCGCGAAGGGAAGGGAAACGCCGAGCAGAGCCCAAACGGCGAAACACACCATAGAAAGCAGCAACGCGAGAATCGCGGCGTATCCGGGGAAGGGGAAAAGGCCGCGACAGAGTTCTTCCTCCGTCATCGATGCGTCGGAGCCGACGGCGCGCATGAAGAGAAGCGCGGCATGGGCGCGGAAGGAATCGCCGAGAGCGAAAAAGAACGTCCACAGGCCGACGAGATGGAAATAGGACGGAAATTCCCAGCCGACGGCGTTGAAGGAAAGCAGGGCGCTCATGGCGCTGGCGTACGACGGGCTGGAAGAGAACAACCACGCCGCTCGGCTGAGCAGACGGGGCAAAAGACCCGTGACGAAAGCCGCAAGGGAGGAGATGGCAAGCATCGTGCTTGCGCTTGGCTGTTTGCGCCGCAGATCGGAAAAGCCGCGCAGATAAATAGGATAGTGAACGCACATCAGCAAAAAAGCCGCGCCGCATTCGAACATCCCGATGTGGCGGGACAATGTTGAAAGAAGCTCGGTCCAATTCGGCGCGTAAAGCCGGGACCAAGCCTCAAGGGATGGAAGCGCGGCGGCGCCGAACAGCAAAACGAGCAGAGGCATGGAAAGCGACAGGCGAACCAGTGCTTTTTTATGAAAAGGACTTTGCATAAAAGTTCTCCTTGTTCCGTGTTTCCTATAGGAAACGCCGAACAAGTCCCTTCGGCCCACGCCGGGTCTTTTTCCGTCATGCTGCGTCAGATGCCGTTCGACGTAGCGATTCTACGCCTTCGCGGCATCTTCCTTGCCTGACGAAAAAATCCCTCGGCGTGGCCTCGAATTGACTTATTCGTCGTTTCCTATAATTATGAACCGTGAACCTATTGATTGTCAATTCGACACGGCGGCAAAATTCTCCTTTGACGATATTTTCACCGGCATCCAAAAATGATATAATGAAAGGCGCGTCGACAGAAAATATTATGACGCGCATCTTTTCGGAGCAGAGGTGGTTGCATGGTCAGCGTAGAAGCGAATGCCAAGATCAATTTGACGTTGGATATTTTGGGTGTGCGACCCGACGGCTATCACGAGGTCGAAATGGTCATGCAGTCGGTGGGGCTTTTCGATACGATCACCCTTGAGCGTCGACCGGAAGGGCTCTCGCTCCGTATGGACGGGGCGGATTTGCCTGCCGATGAGACAAATCTGGCATGGAAGGCGGCGCGTCTTTTTCTTGATGCCAATCGAATCGAGTCCGGAGTTTCCGTCGCAGTGGAAAAGCGGATTCCGATTGCGGCGGGCCTGGCCGGGGGATCGGCGGATGCGGCGGGGGTATTGATTGGCATGAACCGCTTGTTCGGGATCGGGCTTTCGCCGGGCGAACTCTGTGCGATGGGCGAAAAGCTCGGGTCGGACGTGCCCTTCTGTGTCCAAGGCGGGACAATGCTCGCGATGGGACGCGGCGAGATCCTGCGTCGTCTGCCGGCTCTGCCGCAGATGTTCGTGGTGCTTGCAAAGCCTCCGATGGGTGTCTCGACGGCATGGGCCTATAAGGCCTTTGATGAAACGGGAGCGGTGCGCCGTCCGGACACGAGGGCGATGCTGACGGCGCTTTCAGAGGGAAACGTTGCGAAAATCGCGGACGGTCTTGCGAACGTTCTGGAGGAGGCAACGATGAAAGCCCACCCAATCATCGGAGATTATAAACGGTTGCTTGTGGAAAACGGTGCTGCGGCGAGCCTGATGTCGGGCAGCGGGCCGACGGTTTTCGGATTGGCGGAAGCGCGGGCGGAAGCCGAGCGGGCAGCAAAAGCCCTGTCCGGCATTTATCCGGGCGCGGAGACTTTCGTCGTGCCGACGGCGGGACAGAGCGGGATATAACGCAGGAAATGCAAGGCATGAGCAATGAAGGATGGTTGAAAGTATGGAAAAGAGAAGATTGGAGCCGATTCGGCTGGACAGCTACCAGCCGCTCCGGGAGGTCGTTTGCGAAACGCTTCGGGACGCGGTGCGGCGCGGCGTATTGAAGCCGGGCGAGCGCCTGATGGAGATACAGTTGGCGGAGGAGCTGGGCGTGAGCCGGACGCCGGTGCGCGAGGCAATCCGAAAGTTGGAAATGGAGGGCTATGTGATTATGATGCCGCGTCGCGGCACCTATATCGCCGACCTTTCCATTCGCGATGTCAACGAGGTTTTTGAGATCCGTACATCGTTGGAGTCGTTGGCCAGCGGTTTGGCGGCGGAGCGCATCACCGAGGACGAGCTGGAAAAATTGCAGCGGCTTCTTGTGGAGATCGGTGCTCATATCAAGAGCGGGGACATGGAGAGCATCGTCCGCACCGATACGGAGTTTCACGACCTCCTGTATCAGGCGAGCCGGAATACGCGGCTGGTGGGCATCATCTCGAATCTTCGGGAGCAGCTTACGCGGTTCCGCACAACCTCGATGTCATTCCCGGGCCGTCTGAAGGCAACGCTGGAGGAGCACCGCAAGATAGTCGAGGCCATCGCGCAGGGAGATGAGAAGGCCGCGCGCAAGGCGGCGGAGCATCACATGGAAAAATCGGAACAGACACTTCTCGCGAGCATGAAAGAAAAAGAAAAAACGGACGAATAGGGAGAGCGGAAAATGGCGGATTTGGTCACGGTTATTTTGGCGGCGGGCAAAGGCACTCGCATGAAGTCGGCGTTGCCGAAGGTCCTGCACAGGGTCTGCGGCAAGGAAATGGTGCGGTGCGTGTTGGACGCGGCGGCGGCGGCAGGATCGAAGCGCAACATCGTCGTCGTCGGATTCGGCGCGGACGAAGTGCGCACGGCGTTGGGCGGCGCGGCGGAAGTCGTGGTGCAGGCGGAGCAGCTCGGCACGGGCCACGCGGTGCTCCAAGCGGAACCGCTGCTTCTGGATGCGAAGGGCGGCACGGTCATGGTGCTTTGCGGCGATACGCCGCTCTTGACGGTCGGGCTTTTGAAAAAGCTCCGCGAGGAGCATGAAAAGGCGGGCGCGAAAGCCACAGTGCTGACGGCGATCATGCCGGACGCGACGGGCTATGGGCGCGTGATTCGGACGGCGGCGGGGGACGTGGAGAGAATCGTCGAGCACAAGGATGCCACGGAACAGGAGCGCGCGGTGCGCGAAGTCAATGCGGGCATCTATTGCTTCGAGAAGGAAGCGCTTTTCTCCGCGCTGGCGGAGGTCGGCTGCGACAATGCGCAGGGCGAGTATTACCTGCCCGACGTGCTCTCGATTTTGCGCGGACGAGGCGAGAAAATTTGGGCCGTGGCTGCGGATGATTATGAAGAAACGTTGGGCGTCAATTCCCGCGTCCATCTCGCGCAGGCAGAAAAAATCCTGCGCCGCCGCAAGAATCTCGAATTGATGGAAAGCGGCGTCACGTTGATGGATCCTGACTCCACTTTCATCGATGCCGACGTCGTCGTCGGGCGCGACACGGTGATTTATCCGTTCACATGGCTGGAGGGCGGGACGAGCGTAGGCGAGGGCTGCGTCCTCGGCCCGTCGAGCCGGTTTGCGGACGCGAAAATCGGCAACGGTGTGACCGCGCATTTCGTTTACGCGCACGAATGTGAAATCGAGGACGGCGCGACGATGGGACCGTTCGTCCATATCCGCCCGGATTCGCATATCTCAAAAGATGTGAAAATCGGAAATTTCGTTGAGGTCAAAAATTCCAACGTAGGGCAGGGATCGAAGCTGCCGCATCTGCAATACATCGGCGACTGCGATATGGGCGCGGGCGTCAATATGGGCTGCGGCACGATTACCGTCAATTACGACGGCAAGCAGAAATTCCGCACGAAAATCGGCAATCATGCTTTTGTCGGCTGCAACTCGAACCTCGTTGCGCCGGTGTCCGTAGGCGACGGCGCCTACGTCGCGGCCGGCTCGACCATTACGAAGGACGTGCCCCCCGACGAATTGGCGGTAGCGCGCGCGCGCCAGAAAAATATTCCGAACTGGCCGGACAAAAGAAGATAAATAGGAACAAATATGGCTGGACAAATGACGAGCCTGATTTATAATTAAAAGGGCAAGTAAGAACCAAGACAAGGAACTTGCAAATGGGGGGCAGATCATGGCATCACAGTATGGGAATCTTTGTATTTTGTCGGGCACGGCAAATCCGAAACTGGCGCAGGACATCGCGAATCATCTCGGAGTGCCGCTTTGCGACGCGCTGGTGAGCCGTTTCAACAACGGCGAGACGCAGGTAATGATCAACGAGAGTGTGCGGGGACGTGACGTCTATATCATTCAGCCGACGTCCCAGCCGGTCAACGACAGCCTGATTGAACTTTTGATTATGATTGACGCGTGCAAGCGGGCGTCCGTGCACAGTGTTACGGCGGTGGTGCCGTACTACGCTTACGCTCGGCAGGATCGCAAAACGCGCGGACGCGAGCCGATTTCCGCGAAGCTCGTGGCAAACCTGATTGAGACGGCCGGCGCGAACCGTGTTGTCACCGTGGATTTGCACGCGGGACAGATTCAGGGATTTTTCGACATTCCCGTTGACCATCTGGCGGCGGCTCCTGTGCTTGCAGCGTATTTCCAGCAGAACCACGCGTTCGACAATGCCGTGGTCGTGTCGCCGGACTTGGGCGGTGTGACGAGGGCGCGGGTATTGGCTGACCGCTTGCGGACGCCTATCGCAATTATCGAAAAGCGTCGTCCCGAGCCGGGCAAAGCCGAGGTCATGAATCTGATCGGTGACGTCCGAGGCAAGACCGCAATCATGATTGACGACATCGTGGACACTGCGGGTTCGCTTTGCGAGGGCGCGAAGGCGCTTAAAAAGCTCGGCGCGTCGGAGATTTATGCCTGCTGCTCCCACGCGATTTTGAGCGACCCGGCCGTGCAACGTATCAACGAGTCCGATCTGGAAAAGCTCATTATTACGGACACGATTCCGTTGCCGCCGGAGAAGCAGTCTGACAAGATCGTGGTGCTGTCCCTCGCGGACGCCATCGGTGATGTCATCAAGAGTATTCACACACACAGCTCCGTCAGCGAGCTTTTCAAGTAAACGAGATACGGCATTTTGCGGCGTCTTTTGCGCGCCGCTTTTCTTTTTGGAGGCGAGAATATGCTTAATGAAGACGATAAGAAGATTGTGGATGAAGTACTGGAGAATTTTGCGGCGATAGCCGCGATTCCGCGTCCTTCGTTTCACGAGAAAGCGATCAGCGACTATTTGCTCGGCGCGTTTCGGGCGTTGGGCTGCGAAGTGCGCCAAGACGCCGCGAACAATATCGTCGCCGACCGGGCGGCGTCACCGGGGTTCGAGAGTGCGCCCCGTGTGATCCTGCAGGCGCACATGGACATGGTCTGTGTGGCGGCAGAGGGCGTCGAGTACGATCCTCTTCGTGACCCGATTCGGCTTCGCCGCGCGGGCGACGCGCTTGCGGCGGAAGGGACGAGCCTCGGCGCGGATGACGGCGCGGGCATAGCGATAATGCTTTATGTTTTTCGTCACGCGGAAAATGTGGGCCCGTTGCGCGCGATTATCACTACCGACGAAGAGGTGAGCATGAAGGGCGCGCAAGCGCTCGACGCAGAGGCGTTGGCAGATGCCGATTATCTCATCAACGTGGATTCGGAAAACGTCGACGAATTGATACGCGGATGCGCCGGAAGCGTTGACATCGCTTTCCGTCGAAAAATCACCTGGCGGACGCAGTCGGAAGGGTATGCGTGGCGCGTTTCCGTGCGCGGGCTTTTGGGAGGTCATTCCGGCGAGCGTATCGCCGACGGGCGGGGCAATGCGCTTCGCGTTCTGGCGCAGACACTCCATGCGCTGAGACATGCGGGCGTGTCCGTTTCGGTCGCTTCGATGAAGGGCGGCAGCGCCAAGAATGCCATTGCATCGGAGGCCGAGGCCCTGATTGTCACGCGCGAGGAAGAAGAGGTGCTTCACCGCGTCCTCTTCGATACGGAACGGCACACGCGAACTGCGCTCGGTACGGTCGATCCGGGGCTTTCCGTTGCACTTTCCGAAGAGGAAGCGCCGCCCCGTGTATTGTCCGACGCGGACGCGGCGGCGGTCACGGACGCGCTGCTGCTCTTGCACACGGGCGTTTTCCAAATGTCGGCCACGATGCCGGGGTTGGTCGAAACATCGGCGAATCTTGGCCTGCTCCGAACGGAAGAAAATGAAATTTGGTTTTCCTATTTCGCGCGGTCGAGCGTCGATGAAAAGCTGGCGGATTTATCGGAGAGCTGCCGTGTCCTCGGCGAAAGGCTCGGTCTTGCGGCGGACATCGCCAAGCCGTCCCCCGGCTGGCGGGAGCGTCCGCAAAGTATGCTTGCCGATTTGATGGCGGCAATATTTGAGGAGCAGAACGGATGTCCGATGAAAGTGGGCGTCATTCACGCGGGGCTCGAATGTGGCTGGCATATCCAAAAGGCGCCGCATCTCGACATGGTTTCCGTCGGCGTCACGACCCGCGACATCCATAGCCCCAAGGAAACCTTGGACCTGACGACCGTAGCGCCGGAGGTTCGGCTCATCATGGAAACACTTCGGCGGATTGCGAAAAAATGCACCGACCTCAAAGGATGAAGGGCGCGAATCTGTTCGAAGAAAGGCCGTAGGGACTTGTTTCTTCAGAATGATTTGCAATAGACTTGGCAGAGTGTAGCAAAGATGGGAGTGGAGAAGCCAATGGGCACTTCAAGTTCAATGAGAAGGAAGCTGGCCAGGCAGGCAAGCCTGGCGCTCACTGCCGGTATGCTCAGCATCGTTCCGGCGGCGCATGGAATGCCGACGTTGGACAATGTGGAACATGGTGACCATGTCAATGTGAAAGTGGGAAGCGAAGCTTCAGTGGCTTTGTCCAGCTATGAAGGCAAATCCCTGGCAGGGAACAACAACGCTGCTGTCGCGGCCATTTCCAGCGGCTCCCGAAATAATGTCCTGAATTGGAAGGACTTCTCCATCGCCAAGACGGAAACGGTAGGGTTCGACGACAAAAATTATATGAACATCGTTACCGGAAAAGCCACCTCAGCCATCGACGGAAAACTCACCGGCGGTGGAAATATCTATCTATTGAATCCCAATGGAGTGATTTTTGGTGCCACGGCGCGGGTAAATGTCGGGAATCTTTATGTCTCCGCGCGTACCGCGGATGCGGCCGTCAAAGCCGCTTTTCTCGGCGATCAGACCGTGACGGCGGATGTCGGGGATGTTTTGGCTGCGGTTACTGCGGGTGATGCCATGACTTCGGATGTGGTCAATCTGGTGGATACGTCCGGTATTCGTCGGTACTTGCCGGAAAAACTGCAAGTGGAACAGAAAAATTTGCCGTAACGAATTTATCGGCATATCAAGTCAAAAATAGTTTTATCGTCAATTCTGCGGCCGCATATACCGATGTTGCGGGAGCAGTCCATGGCGGCAATGATATGCGAACTTCTTCCGCTTACCCTGCTTGGTCCATCTCATCCGAGGGGGGCGCCAATACCGCATGGCGCATCTACGAGGGACAGTCCTTGCCTCTTCTGGCTTCCTTTATGAAGGCCAAAGGGACGGTTTCTGTTGAGTACGCTTATGATAAAAACGGGACGAGCACGAAGTCCGTTGCGGCAGCTCCGCGAACGGCGACGGCGGATGTTCATGCGTATGGTTTGGATGATGTGCCGAGTATGGTCTACAGCTCTTCGCCTGTTGATCCTTGCAGTGTGTCTTATCTTGGCATGAACGCGGACGGTTCCGATGTTTCTGTCGGCGACCGTCAGAATGTCTATACCGGGGCGGGAACGGACGCGACGAAATTCGCGCTGTTGTTTGGCGACCAGCAGGGGTATGACCTTTACGGGAACAATTTCACGATCAACAAACGGTCGATTGCGTTTACCGATGATCATCCGCCTTCGTTCCACAAGATTTACGATGGCAGTGCTGACGCGACGGATGCGTTGAAGCAGGCGTTGGCAACCGCGGAAGACGGAGCGTTGACGGGAATCCTTGATCGTGACAAGCATCATGTAACAGTGACATTGGCAACGGGCGACGGCACTTTAGGCATCAAGGCGACTTATGGGGCCTATGATTCGAATGCGCCGTCGTGGGTGCCCAGCGCCAATGCCGGAACACACTCGGTGAAAATCGAAGGCGCGTCCGGCGCAACGGTTTCCTTTGGACCGAAAACGGATAGTGCCGCGGATCGGGAGATTGCCGCCAACTATTTGTTGACGGCTGAGTCCGCCGCTGCCATGAATAAAGTCTGGGAAAACGCGGGGGCGGTCGCACCGCGGTCTATTGTCGTTTCGTTGTATCAGTCTGCGGGCATTGACAAGACCTATGACGGCACGGCGGACTTGACTGACGAAAACATAATGACGGGTGCTGGGGCGCCCGCTACGCTCGTGGGGGCTGGGAACATCAGGACGGATGTCGATGGAACCGGCTTGACGGAGCAGCAGGTTTCCAATTTGATTACACGTGATTTTGGCGATGGCGGGGTCGCTTTGGCTTCGGGCATCGCGTCGAAATATGTGGGGAACGACGGTGCGACTCCGGCGACGAATGTTTTGGACACCGCTGATACGTCGAAAAATCATGTGGCCTATACCGGCATCAAATTGGCGACAGGAGGCAATGCCGACAATGCGATCAACTATCGCTTTACGGACGGAACCGGTCCTTTGCCGGGGAGTGCGACCGATGGCTATATGTTCATGGCAGAAGGGAAAATCACACCTCGCAATTTTTTGTCTTCCGATTTCAGGCTCGGGAACGGGATGGTCTCCAAGCCGTATGACGGCAACTCGGTGTTTAGCGGCGCGCCATCGGGAACGGCTGTTGCGGTAAGCCATCTGGTGACGGCAACGAACGCGAAGATGAACCTTGCTGGGCTTCTGGCGAGTGACGCGGCAAATGTGAAATTTGTCACGTCGGAAACGGCGAATTTCTGTTACAAGGACGGGGATGCTTATATCAATACGGCGGATGCGACATCTTCCGGCCTCGTTACGGCGGCGACGAATGTTCGGTATGATGTCAGGCTGGATGAGAGCAGCGATGCCACGGCGCTTCAGAATTACACGGTGGACAATGCGGCATTGGCCACAGATTCGACTTTTCATATTGTCGAAACGGGAACAATCACGAAGCGTGATATTACCGTCGCGTTGCGACAGGCGGATCGCATTGACAGGGAATATGACGGAACTGCGGCCGTTGCAGGCAAGAGTGCCGATGGGATGGACTATGCCACGGCGAATTGGAAGAATGTTGCGGGCAGCCTTGTGGATAACGACGGTACCAGTATCAGCATAAAAAACGCGACATATAAGGGCCGGGAGGTCGCATACAAAAACGGCGGTGTCATAGCTCAGGATATTACTTATACGGTGGCTGTCAGTGGGGCGAAGGCCGCGAATTACAACCTGAACGATACGAACATGACGACGGCGCAACTTTCCGCTGCGGGGACAATCAGGCCCAAGCTTCTGGAGATCACCGTTCCGCAAGACTGCACGACAGTCGCGAAACTTTACGACGGCAACGCGGATGTCAGCATCGGTGATATCGGGGCGAATGTCGAGGTGACCGGCTGGGTCGCCGGCGACGTTGCGAGATATGGGAACAAGGATGCCGGGCTTTTCGATTGGAGCGGCGTCACGGCACAGTACGGAAACGGCGCTTCCGATGCCGTGGCTTTTAAGGCGCAGACAGACGTCGGGCAATATGATGTCAAATACGAGAGGATACAGGAGGCACTGAAGGACAGGAATTACACCGTTTCCAACACGTCCTACGGCAAAGGCGCAATCATGTCAAAGCGTATTACGCTGACGGACTTGCAGGCGAAGGCCAGCCCGAAAAACAACTTTGACAAAACTTATGACGGATTGAGCTATTACAACGGGGCAAGTTCCCTGAAAGCGGACGACTATTTCTCCATCGATTATGAAACCTTGGGAGTTTTGCCGAAAGACGTATCCGGTGTCACGAACGGGATGAAGCAAAAGATTACCCTTGCCCGGGCAGTCTATGACGGAAAGGATGTCGGGGCCTATACAAGCGGAGTTGCGGCCACCTATAATATCGGCAGCGGCACGATGGGGGATTGGATGTCTGTTGGCAACTATGCATTTGACATGGGGACGATTACGGTCAGGCACAGCGGCACGATCTTCCCCAAAGAGGTGACTGTGGCGTTGGCGGGGCAACCCGCGTTGTCGAAGACTTACGACGGAACAACGAACCTGTTGGATAACAATGGCGCGGCAATCAGCAATGCCACCGCCGCGGGCTGGTTCGCGGCATCCGGCACTGTGAACGGCGAAAAGCTCACCGTGTCGGATGTCAGTGGCCGCTATGCAGACAAAAACGTCGGCACGGGCAAGACAATCTATTATGCGAACATTGCATTGGACGACGGCATGAATGGCAAGGTCTCGAACTATCGGCTGAAGTCAAATGAGGCGACGGGCATCGGAAATATCACGGTGCGGCGAATTTCTGCAGCGGACGCGGCATCGGTGACGAAAGTCTACGATGGAAATAATCAAGTTACCGCTCCTGTCAGGATTACAGTGAATAATACGACACAGGCGGGCAGGAGCGATTGGGATGTATTGGCGGACGACGGATTCGCGGAAAGAACGACGGGATTTTTGACGGGGAATGTTGCGGGCAAATATCTCAGCACAACAGGAGAAGGCGCGGAAAATGTCCGTCGTATTGCCGAGCGCGCTGTAGGGGCGAAAGACGTCAGCTATAATCTGCAAAGCGCGTTGGGCGATAATTATGTCATTGCCGGCTATACGGCGAAAGGCGGCGGAACGGTCACGCCCGTTTCGTTGGCCGTTGACGCCCCAAACGCTGTGCAGATGGAATACAACGCCAAGACGCTTTTGGATGCCCCGGAGGACAGCTTCAAAAATTCGGCGACATTGGCAGACTTGATGAATAAAAACGCGTTGACGGTGACAGGCAATTATCACATCAACAAGATGGGAACGGGGACAGTGAACTATACGCTCAAACTGTCCGAGGGCGTCAATGCAGCCGGGAACAATTACAATTTTGTCGGGTGTGGGGACAACTCGATGCTTGTCAAGCAAGGCGATATACAAATTATCCCGAGGCAACTTTTTGACAATTACACCACAGTGAAAGAATATGACGGCACCAGGCGTCTCCGGTCGGTTTTGCAATGGTGGTTTGCGTACATCTGCCCGCCGCAGGCCATCGGTTACTCGGTGGATAACGCAAAATATGTGGATGCCGATGCAGGTTTGAACAGGACGGGTGTATACAGCAGATTTCTCCCCAAACTTGTTTCACGCATTGAGTTTGAGTCCAAAGGGGAAATGAGGCACCCGCAGACGCAGGATTTTTGGGATATTTTGGCAAAGGCGGATGCGGGTGGCGGAGAGAAAGAGCCGTCGATTGTTATCCGTACAATGGACGACAATGGAGGCGAAACGTAAGAGTCACGGGGAAGTGGTCGCAGGCGGCTCGAATCCTGCAATCGAGACAAAGGCGCACAGGGTGCATCGAAATTGAAAGGGCGGATAAGGGGGAACCTTAGGGTGAACAGAACCTTTGCGCGGACGCTGGCGGCAGCCGCCGCAGCGGGTATGCTGATGGGCGCGGCGGAGGCCACGCCGTCGCTGTCGAAGCCGGGAGAAGCAATCGAGAAAACACAGCCGCAGGCGGACGCGAGAGTGGAACGCCCTTTGCCCGATAGTCCTTCGGAGGCGCAGGAGGTTCATTTTATGATTTCCGGCGTTCATTTGGATGCGCGGGAATTGAAGCTGAGCAAGGAAGCGCTGACGAAGATTGTTTCGGAAAGCGTCGGTGTGGAAACAACGCTTTCCGCGTTCAATCAGACGATGGACAGGGTGACGGCATATTGCCGAGCCCATGGCTATCCGGCATCAGCGGCGTACCTTCCCGCACAGGAGAGTTCGGACGGTATGGTGACCATCAAGGTCATTCCCGGCCGGTACGGGGAAGTGCGCATTGAAAACAGGAGCCGCTTGCAAGAGAGCGCAATCAGAAGCTTATTGCATGGCCTGAAGGCGGGAGACATTATCCGAACGTCAAAGCTGGAGACAGCGATCTATTCGGTTTCCGAGCTGTCCGGCACGAAAGCTATCGGTATCCTGAGTCCCGGCAAGGATTTCGGTACGAGCGATTTGACGATTCGCGTGGAGGACGGCAAGCCTTCCACTACGGTGTTGTATACGGAAAATTACGGATCGAAGTCGTCAGGATCTTATCGTTTCGGCCTTCAGGAGAGCCTTTGCGACATCGGCGGTACGGGAGCGGGCGTCCATGTGGGCGCGCTGATTTCCAACGACAATCTGCACAATTACTACGCAAACTGCGAAACGTTGGCCGGCCGCGGCGGAACGAAGCTCGGCATTGGTTATAGCCGCATGGATTACAAGCTGGGCGGCATTTTTCGGAATACCGGCGCGAACGGAACGGCGGACACAATCAGTCTTTTCGGCAGCCGCCCGATTTATCATCTGGGCAATCGCAGGCTGGCATGGCGTTTCGGGTATGATTACCGGATGCTGAAAGACGAGTTCGATTTGTTTCCCGCCGCTAATTCCAAGAAACATTCGCACAGTGTCCATATCGGTCTGGAAGGGTATAATCGTTGGCCGGGCGCGGCAGCGGATTATCATGTGACGATGACGGCGGGAACACTGGGCGCGGATTCGCGGCAGGCAAGGGCGTTTTCTGAGGCTGCAGAGACTGACGGCAGTTTCGCGAAAGTGGAAGCTTCGGTGACGGGAATCCGGGCAATCGGCCATCAAACGGATATTATGTTGAGACTTTCCGGGCAGGCGGCATTTGACAACTTGGACAGTTCGGAGGAGATGTATCTTGGCGGCGCGAACGGTGTGCGCGCGTACCCGCAGGGGGAAGGAGCGGGCGACGAAGGTGTGATGGGCACGTTGGAGTTTCGCTGTCATACGAATGTGCCCGGGTTGGTATTGTCCACGTATTTCGATGCCGGTTATACAAGGTCGATGCACCATGGCACAGTGCTGATGGACAACAGTGCGACGGCACTCAGGGGCTGGGGTGTTGGCATCAGCTACACGAAGCCGAACGACTGGTTTGCGCGCTTTGATTGCGCGCGGCGCATTGGCGGCGACGATGGGATGTCGGATGACGCGCAGTCAAAGGAACGGATGTGGTTCATTTTCCAGTTGAGTGGTTTAAACCACCGCCTTTTAGGCGGTAACACTTTTAGTAGCGCAGCACAAAGTCGCGTGCTATAATCCTCGCGGAGGCGAGGAACATGGCAGAATACAAAAGAGTGAGCCATGCGGTATATG
>JAFVAI010000007.1 GCA_017480545.1 Schwartzia sp. (in: firmicutes)
TGCGTCATGGCGAGATATTTTTTCGTCTATCAAGGAAGCGAAAGCGAAGGCGTAGCATCGCTACGTCGAGTTTTCGCTGACGCAGAGAGACGGAAAAAGAGCCGCCATGACGTGCGATCGAATTTTTAAACAAGGCCTAATATTGCAGCTTCAGGATTTTCTCGTCCGGCCAGCCGGAGGCCTTCCGAATGTATTCCATCGGTGTTCCCGCTTTCAGAAGATTGCACACCATAACCGCAATGCCCGCTTCGCGGCCCTCCGCACGGCCCTCTTCGCGGCCCTCTTCGCGGCCTTCCGCGCGTACTTCTTCAAAAATCTTGCACATGGCTGCCACCCCTTCTTCCGTTTCCTTGAAATGCCGGACACGTTCCGACAGGATCCCGTAATACATATCATCCGCCGAGGGGCAATAAAAATCGTGCATCAGCCTACCGATCGGCGTATCGTCCCGGATTTGGCTGTTCACAAAGACAATGTGCGCCCCGTCGCCAAAGGGGAGATTTTCCCCCGCAACCATCCGCTCGATGGCGTATACCTGCTTTCCCAGTCCAAGCACGTCATTTTCCGTAATAAAAATCACATACGTTTCCGGAAGCCGGTCAAAGTCCTCGCCGGAAAAAAGCGCGTTCGCGTCCAAGATGCTGCTATGGTATCGTGCCCGCTTGGGCGCAGCCCCTTTATCCTGCCGCTGGATTTCGATATTCACGTCCCGCCCGTTCTCCGCCAGCGCGTGTATGTCCAAGCGAAGGCTGCGTCCCTGAAGATTCTTGATGGTGTCTTGGGTCGATACAGACAAGACACGCCATTTCACGCCCAGAATGACATTCACCAAAAGCTCCGTGGCCTCGATCTGGTCTTCAAAACATTTCGTCATAAAATCGTCGTCAATCAGCCGAAGCCGTTTGATGCGCTCCAGATTCTCGTAGTGCCGCTCCATGGACGGCCGCTTCATGGCCATGAGGCTCTCCTCCTTATCCTCAAACCCATGTTACCACAAAAGCGATCCCAAAGCAATTTGTTTTCCCGTGGGCAAAGTGTATCTCCGGCCACGAAAAAGGCTGTCCTTGGCAGTTTTCTCTCGCGAAACCAAAGGAAACACCGGACAAGTCCCGCCGAGGCTCGCGAAAAATTGAAAATCATCCGGAAATGTCTTGCGGGGGGGACACGCATAGTATAATAGAAGTATATCTTGATATAAACGGGGCAACCCATAAAATACAGGAGTGTGGCGCAGTTGATACGGAAAACGGTGCGTGGATTCAGGAAAATGATGCTATTGGCGGGGTGGCTCTGCCTGCTTCTGGGCGGCATGGCCTCGGCCGCGCCGCAGGACACGATGGGCGACCCCCTGCGCGCGCAGGAGGAACTGGCGCGGGAGGCGCGGCGCATCAGCGAGCAGGCCGCCCGGAAAAACGACGACACCTTCAAGTCGGAGCGCCTCTTTGTGGCCGTCACCGACGTCGAGGTGCGCGGCAACAAGCGCATGACCGAGGACGAAATCCTGGCGCTCGTGCCGGAGCTGAAGCGCACCATCGTCGGCGTCCGCCGCCTGTCCCAGCAGCTCCAGCTTGTCAACGACAGCGGCGGGCTGAAGCTCGGCGCGCAGTTCGCGCCGGACGGCGAATGCTACAAAGTGACCGTTTCCGTCGAGGAAAAGAAAAGCGAGCACGTCCTCATCAGCGTCGGCAACACGGGCAACGCCTACACGGGCGACTGGCGGCTCACCACCGGCTACATCGGCACCAACGCCACCCATCGTGCCGACACCGTGGGCGCGGCGGTCGTGACCTCCCCCGGCCATTGGGGCGACGTCAAGCAGGCCGCGCTCTCCTACAAAATGCTCTTCCCGAAGGAAATGGGGAGCCTTGTTTTTACCGCGAGCTGGTCGGACGTGGACCTCGGCAACCTTGCCGTCCTGCCCGGTTACGACTACAACGCGGGCGGGCGCGGCGTCTCCGTCGGCCTCCACGGGCAGAAATACATCTCCTACACCTCGCGCAACAAAGACTTCTGGGATTTCGGCGTCGACCATCGGGCCTATGAAAACGAGAACCGTATTCCCGGCTTTGGGTGGGCCAACGACTACAACTATTCGGTGACGATGCTCTCGGCCGCCTACATCCATAGCGACCGCAGCGAGCGCCACGCCTTTGCCTATGACCTCGGCCTCGCGGGGAACATCACCGGCGACAAGGACAAATTCGACCAAGCGACCTACGGGAGCGACAAAAATTTCCTGCTATGGAAGGGCGGCGCGTCCTACCAATACCGGACGAAAAACGACTGGATCTTCGGGCTTCGCCTGCGCGGGCAATATACGAACCATAATGTAGTTTCCTGCGAGCAGATAGGCGCGGGCGGTCTTTACACCGTGCGCGGCTTCAATGAGCGCACCATCAGCGCGGACACGGGTCTCATCGGGAGCTTCGAGATTTTCACGCCGGAGTGGCTAAAAAATTCGCGTTTCTGTATCTTTACGGATTACGGAACATTACATAATAACAATGACAATTCGGTGTTCCGAAGCGAGACGCTTGGCTCGGCTGGCATCGGCTATCGTTACACGGACGAGAAGAACGGCATCTCCCTTCGCGTGGACTACGCGAAAATCATTGACGACATCCGGCAGGATTTGCTAGGGCGGCAGGGGCATAAGCAGTGGAACGTACTGCTGACGGTAAGTTTCTAGGATTTGAGATTGTATTTATGCAGAAGTAACAATAACAAACAATAATGAAAGCAAGCTTCTCACTCCGAAAGCGGTGGGTGAGGTGGCAACGACGTTGCGCTCGTATCGGTCGTTACGTATAACACCTCATCCGTCGCGCTTCGCGCGCCACCTTCCCCTCAAGGGGAAGGCAAGTGGCTATCGCACAATACCAACACAAATGAAGAGAAGGAAGGGATTCTGTATGAGGAAATGGGGCAAGCGGCTCGGCAAGGCGGCCTTGGCGGCGGCCATCTGCCTCGCGCTGTCGCGGGGCGCGATGGCGATGCCGACGGGCGGAGAAGTGGCGGCGGGCGATGTGAGGGTTAGCCATGACGGCAACCTCACAAATCCGGCCAGCGGATCGACGATAACAGCAATTTCCGACTCAATCATCAACTGGCAGGACTTTGGGATTCTCAAAGGAGAGACGCTGAATTTTAATACGACAAGCGGAGCGTTATTGAACCGTGTTATTGGTGGAAATGTATCAGAAATACATGGAATATTAAATCACAAAGGGGATAATCCCCTGCTTCTCGTCAATCCGAGCGGTATTCTCGTAGGGAACGGGGCGACCATCAACGCGAATCATCTCGTCCTTTCGACGTTGGAGATTTCGGACGAAAATTTTTTGAACGGCAACACAGCGTATGCTTCTCCTTATACTTTTTCAGCACCGAACAGGAACAACCGGGCGGCGGCAATCACCGTCACAGGACCGAATACGAATATTTCCGGTGGTACAATCACATTGCATGGCGGCGCGGTGGAAGTCGCGGACAATGTGACGTTTGTTGTGGATGATTTGGAAATAACAGCGTCGCAGGATGTTTACAACGGATATTCAGATGGCTATTTTGATTATGAGCTTGGGCATTTTGTTGACACCCGACGCACGGACAATACGCTAACCGTTGACAACAGCAAATTGACAGCGAATGATATTCGACTATGGAGCTGTGGTACATCTGTTTCCAACGGTTCGTTCATCAAGACGACGCGAGCGGTCGACACGTATTCTGGTACAAATGGCATCTGGGGCTCCAAGAGCCTTTCCATAAATAACAGCACCATTGAAGCGGATGCACATTTCCAGCTTGTGGGCGACAAAATCAGCTTGAACAAAGCGAACATTACCGCAGGGGAGTTTTTCGCCGTCGCCGATTCCGAGGATGATGTTGGTCACATGGCCACGAAAGACCATTTAATTTCCGTGAAAGATTCTACAATTACCACTACGGGGATGCCCAGCGGAGCGGACGATTTCGGGACTGACGATGGCATCACCCTGATGGGCGGTGCTATCGACATAGCGGATTCCAAGTTGGCAAGCGGCGCCGGCGTGGGACTCCTTGCTTTTTCCCGCCTTACGAAGCAAGGTATGAACATTCCGCGTTATGTGCATTATACCGACTATACGATGAGCGAGGACAGCACGGTTACCGCGAAAAACGCGGACATTTCCGCCAAGGGCGAAATCTATGTTACCGGAGGCAAAGTAGATATTGCCAATTCGACTTTGGACAGTGCGGGAGCGAGCGGTGATAATCTTGTGATTTTGTCGGCAGAGTCCGTGGCGACACAACAAGGGCCAAAACAAGTGGGGAATATAAGTTATTCAGCGGCAGCCTTGGGCGCAAGTTACCAGATGGGCGATTCCCCCCTTGGCGTAACGCTGACCGATACCGAGCTGAAAAGCGCGCAGGACGCTTTGATTGCCGGACGGACGGTGACACTGGACAATGTGAAGCTGACAAGCGAAAAAAATGCCGCAGTGGCGGCGGTCAATGATGCGGACGTATCGTATGATACCAAGATTTTCAGCGGAAGCACGACTGCGGACAATCAGGTTTCCGTTCTGAACGGTTCTTCCGTCAGCGCGGCGAACCAGCTTGCCATCGGCGGGGGCGCGATTGAGATTTCGGACGCGAGCACTGTCAGCGCGGGCGCGGCCAATGGGCTTTCCGTCAAGACGGGCGAGCGCGGGACGATGAAGGATTATGTCATCACTGCGGAAGGCGCGCCCGGCGAGATTGCCGTTTCGACGGATTCCAAGCTGCTGCAAAACGGTGAGGACATCACGAATGCGATTGCGACGACCCGCCCCGCGCCGACACCGGATCCCACGCCGACACCGGATCCCACGCCGACACCGGATCCCACGCCGACACCGGATCCCACGCCTACGCCGGATCCCACACCGACGCCCGACCCGACACCAACGCCGACGCCAATTCCCGGCCCGACGCCCACGCCGACGCCTGCCCCTGCCGAGACGGTGGCGGAGAACGTGGCCAACGGCAAGGCCGCCATGGAATCCGTCCTCGTGACCAATACCACGGCGGCGGCACGGCAAAGCGCGACGCAAAAGCTAGTGAAGGCCATCGACCAATCGTCGGCCTCCGCCACGGCGAAAAGCGGGCAAATCACGGGCGTGATTCTCGCGATCATGAATGACGGCACGATGTCCGACGCGGAAAAGATTTCGCTCCAGCAGGAGGTCGTGAACGAATTCACACCGGCAAGCGCGGCAAAGGCGAACAAGGACAACGCCCTGACAAGCGCCGCGCAGTCGGCAAACGCCGCGCCTAGAACCACGGCGGCGCAGGCCGAGGCCGCCGCGCCAAGCGAGGAAAGCGAAGAATCACCGGTCACAGGCTTGTAGGAAGATAGAAAACTAGGACCTGTTAGAAACCTCTGGTTTCCAACAGGTCCTAGTTTTTGCAAGCGCGGCGTCGGCGTTTCCGGCACAGGCGCGGAAGGTCTGTCAAGAGATTCTGCGGGCAGCGATGCCGTATATTTCCTCGTCCTCACGTGCGCCAATGGCAATGATTTCCATGGCCTCATGATCGTCAAGCTTGTAAATAATACGCAACCCTGCGCCACGAAGCTTCCCTTCCAGCAACCCGGCCAAGTCGTTCCCGCCTTTGTTGCCCAAAGGTATGCCATAGCCGCCCTTGGCTTTCGATTGCGGGTTCTCCATCAGCCGCCCAATCATACGTGTTATCACTTTTTGCTGGCTTTTGGGAAGATTGGCAAAATCCATAAGCGCATCGAGAGAAAAAGAAGCATTCATTCCAGTTCGATTCCCTCCGTATTGTGCAATTCCGCTTCATCAATATTGCACAACGCCAAAACATCCTTCAGCGGGATTTGTGCTTTCAGCGGATGTTTTTCGATATATTCATCCATCGCAATCTTGATAAAAGCGGGCAAAGTAAATCCCCGCGCCATTGCCGCCGATATATAATATTCATTCAACATAGAAATGCCCCCTTCCTGCCTGCGGGAAATTGCACGCCAAGCCGATACTGGCGGCTTCAACGGCAAATATCCCTTCCTATCCGTTGTCTCCTTTATCATAGCACAAAGCGCCGCAGTCATAAAGTGCGAAAACAAAAAACACGACAATCGAGCCGGCTGCCGTGTTTTTCTCTTTCCTTACTCCCGCAATTTGTCCCATGCCTCGTTGACCCGCTCCACGTAGAGCTCGCGCACGGCGGGGAGCTCGCCCAGGCCCTTTTGGAAGACTTCGACTTCGAAGCCTTCTTCGATAAGGCGCGAGCGGTGGGAGCCGGGGGCGTCGCCCGCCATGTCCCGGGCGGCGTGGGCCCCGACCGCCAGCATCATCGGCACGAGGCGCACACGGCGGACGCCCTGCGCCCGGAGCCGCGGGACGATATGCGCCAGCCGGGGCCAGCCCGCCAGCGTATAGACGTAGGCGCGATCCCAGCCCGCCATTTCAAAGCGGGTTTGCAAAATCGAGTAAAAGGCGTTGGAGGGGTGCTTGGTGCCGTGGGCCAGAAGCAGCGTCGCCTCGTCCTCCGCCGTGGGGGGCAGCGACGTTTGCATGGCCTGCGTGACATCGGCCGCGTCGTCCCGCTGCTCCTCCTGGCCCATCCAGTAGAGCAGCGGCACGCCCAACACCAACCGCCGGAAGCGTGTCTTGACCGCATTGAACATTTCCACCAGGCAGGCGTATTCCGCGCCGGGGAAGAGATGCAGGGAGGCGATGGCCACCCGGGTATAGCCGCTCGCGAGCAGCGCGTCCAGCGCTTCCTCCGCCGACGGGATTTCCGCGCCTGCCGATACCTTTGCTTTGGCGCGCATGACCGGGGACGAATAGGCTTCGTAGATGTCGGCGTCCGGGTTCGCCTCGGCGATGGCTTCCATCAGCGGCTCCACCGCCAGCGCCCGCGCCTCTTTCCGGGCCGCGCCGTAGGATACGACAAGGAGCGCGTCCTTGTCCTCCGGTTTGGCCGGTGCCGTTCCCTTGTAATCCAGCACTCCGATCTGCGCCGCGCGCAAAAGCGAGGGCGTGGGGCGCTTCACTTCTCTGTGCAGCGTATATCCGGCGCCTCGGTGCGTCCGTTTTTTCTTTTCCATGTTGTGTCTCCTTTGGGGGGGTGAATATTTCTATGAAACTGTCACTTTTTCTTTCATTATATAGTTTCCCTGCTGCCCCTGTCAATGAAAATCAAGCACGAATGCCGCCAAAGAAAAAAGGCTGCCGCAGGAAGAAAATTGGTGCGACAGCTTCTTTTATTCGATTTCCTGCTCCGCCACCAACCGATAGACCTGAAAGGCGGATTGGCCGCATTTGGCGCAACGGTAGCGGGAAGGGTGCTTGACGACCGCGCCCGCGCGCAGGTAGTAGAAGGCGTTGCCGCAGGCGGCGCAGACGACCTTGTAGCGGTAGAGCGCCTCGGATTGCCGGATGGCGGATTTTTCCGAATAGACCGCGATATGAAGGCCCAGCGTGTCGTTCAAAAGCGCCATGCCCCGGTGGAAGTCCCGGCCGTGGCCCTCGCGGGGCGGCAGGCAGGCGTGCAGGAGTTCGTGGGCGATGACATCCAGAAGGGTAGCGGCGTTTCCCGCAAAGAAGAGATGGACGCTGAAGGCGAGCCGGCATTCCCCGTCGTTTGCGCGCGGGATATTGCAGGAGCCGTGCTCCCGGACGCCGCGCGTAATGCGAACGGTGCGGACGCGGCGCAGGCGGGCGGGGAGCCCCGCGCCGCGCAGTGCGCCCTCGATCACGGGGCCAAGGATGCCGATTAGGTCCCGCGCCAAGAGGCGCATTTTCCAGACGCCGCCCGCGTCGGCCA
>JAFVAI010000072.1 GCA_017480545.1 Schwartzia sp. (in: firmicutes)
ATAGCTACTTGCAGTAGGGCTTTTAGCTGACTTTTAGTCAGGCACATGAAGACGGCTTCAGCCGGAATCGCGCCTTTCAGGCGCGGGGGTGGACTTCAGTCCACTCAACCCACCGGCTTTCAGCCGGTGGTCGTTTAGTTCTATTGACATCCCTCAAAAAATCTGTATAATAAAACACAAGAGAACAGCCGATTCTTCGACCGTGTCGGCTCTCCTCTGTAATGAATTACGTTGAAGAAGACCGCACCGGCTTACGCGGTCTTTTTCATTCCCAAAACTTGACTTTTTCTTCAAAAACAGTATAATAGAGATACAAGAGGCTAGCCGATTCTTAGCCGACGTCGGTTCTCCTCGCTAGATTAGTAGTTTGAAGAAGACCGCGCCAGTCTTACGCGGTCTTTTTCATTTTGTTAGAAATGAAAGGATTGCCACGATAAGAATACCAAACGAAATCATCAAGGAAATCGCTTCGTAGACTGTCACGGGGCATCACCTCCCTCACGGGAGAAAACCGACTCTCGACTGCCTCTTGCAAAGAATAGTATAGCAGAAAACAGGCGAACAAGCAAGCGAAAAAGACGGCGGGAGCCGTCTTTTTTGCGTCTTGACATTTCCTAAAAAATATATATAATAAAAATACAAGAGGTCAGGCGATGTGTAGTGGCGTCGGCTCTCCTCATCTAATATGGATTTGAAGAAGACCGCGCCAGTCTTACGCGGTCTTTTTCATTTCGTCAGAAACGAAAGGATTGCCACGATAAGAATACCAAACGAAACCATCAAGGAAATCGCTTCGTAGACTGTCACGGGGCATCACCTCCCTCACGGGAGAAAACCGACTCTCGACTGCCTCTTGCAAGGAACAGTATAGCAGAAATAAGGCGAACGGGCAAGCGAAAAAGACGGCGAAAGCCGTCTTTTTCGCGTCTTGACATTTCTGCCGGAAATCCGTATAATAAAACACAAGAGGGCAGCCGATTCTTCGCTGGTGTCGGTTCTCCTCGCTATATGATAGTTTGAAGAAGACCGCGCCAGTTCAAGCGGTCTTTTTCATGCCCGAATTACTTCAAGTATGAAAGGATTGCCACGATCAGCAAACCAAAAGCAATCATCAAAGACAATGCTTCATAGGTCGTCATCACGGGGCATCACCTCCCTCGCGGGAGAAAACCGACTCTCGACTGCCTCTTGCAAGGCACAGTATAGCAGAAAGCGGACGGAAAAGCAAACAAACAGACGGCGGAAGCCGCCGTGCGTCTTGACATTTCTGGGAAAAAACTTATAATAAAACATAAGGAAAGGCCAGTTCCTGTCCTCATTGTCCTGCCTGAGGGCGGTTGACCGGACGGATAGATGGTCTTTTTTGTAGGACAGGAGGGGGTGGCAATATGGCTACGGTGAGCTTTGATACGGAGTTTATGTTGCAGGAGCAATATGTGGAGCCTTTTTTTGCCGCAATGGAGCAGAACATAAAGAATCCAAAGCCGTTGCCCAAAAGCCCTTATGTCAGCAGACAGGAACGCGAAAGAGGCGAACAGTTATTAAGGAAATATTACTCTCATTGAACACACTATTGGAAATGCCGAGCACGGAATCAAATCTTCGCGATGGCATTTCCAATTTTTCATGTGCAAGAGATCCTGAACTGGAAGATTTTTTGCGGGAGAAGGCAGTTCTTTTCGAAAGGATTGCAAAGTGCCGGACGTATCTTTTGCTTGACGCGGAAGCGCTCGGCAGCAGAATGGATATAGTTGGCTTTTTTTCCATCGCGCTGCATTCCCTGGCGTTGCCAAAATCGCTTTCCATGCAGAAAATCAGGATGATGGATGGTTATTCCGCGAAAAGCCATAACCGCGTGATTGCCTCGTTGCCCGCTTATTTGATTGGACAGCTCGCGAAAAACGACCGTTTCGCGTCGCGCATCAAGGGGGAGGATTTGTTGCGGGCGGCTATTGCCGCGATTGCTGAATTGCATGACGCTATCGGTGGAAGATTTATTGCTATAGATTGCAAGCCTGCCAAGGGATTGATGGATTTTTACGAACGAAACGGTTTTGTGCAGATCGGGCACAATGAGGAAGCAAAGTTGGAACAGTATATATTTTTCCTGAACCATAACCAAGTGCAGGGGGACAGGATTGCGGCGTTTTGACAGCGAAAAAGACGGCGGAAGCCGTCTTTTTTAATTGGCTTTTTCACTGTACGTGGCGCGTGTTTTTTGTTACAATATTTGCAGCACGGAAGGGGGCGATGGTTTGCGGCGGTGGTTTTTCGGGTTGGCTGCGGCTCTGGTGGCGGCGGGCGTTTGGCGCGGCGAGCATCGGGCGGTGCTGGCGAAGGCGGCGCGGGTTTGCATGGAGTGCATCGGCCTTGGTTAGGCGGGTTGTGGTGCAGGCGCTTGGCGCGGTTTTGGCGAACGGGAATCTGCCCGGTTGGCTGACGGGGCGTCTCTACCGGGGGCCGCTCAAGGCGGCCTGCGTGCCGGGGCTGAATTGCTATTCCTGCCCAGGGGCGTTGGGCGCGTGTCCGGTGGGGTCGTGGCAAAGCGCGATGAGCGGCGTGGCGCCGAAATTTCCGCTGTATGTGCTGGGGCTCCTGCTGCTGTTCGCGTTGGCTTTCGGGCGCATGGTCTGCGGCTGGCTCTGCCCCTTTGGGTTGGTGCAGGATCTTCTTCACCGGCTGCCCGTGCCGAAGGCGGGGAAGAAGCCGTGGATGCGGGCGTTGACGCGCGTCCGTTGGGCGATGCTGGCCTTGGCGGGGGTTGGGGCGTATCTGGCGTATCTGGCCGCGGGGACGGGGAAGCCGTTGTTCTGCGCTTATGTTTGCCCGGCGGGGATGCTGGAAGGGGCGCTTCCGCTCATGGCGTTGCGCCCGGAGCTGTTCGCGGCGGCGGGCTGGCTGACGGTCTGGAAAGGCGCGGTGCTGGCGGTGCTGTTGGCCGCGATGGCATCGGTGTATCGCCCGTTTTGCCGTTTCCTGTGTCCGCTGGTGCTGTGGTACGGCTTTTGGAACCGCCTTGCGCTTTTCGGCGTGGCGGCGGACGAGGCGAGATGTGTGCATTGCGGACGCTGCGCGGCGGTTTGCCCGATGGACGCGAAGATGGCAGGGGACGCGCATTGCATTTCCTGCGGGCGATGCCTGGAGGCCTGCCCGACGGCGGCGATTTCGTTCCGGCGGCCGGGCGCGGAAAAAATACAAGAAAATGGAGGAGATTGAAGATGAAAAAATTTGCGGTTTTGTTTTTGGCGGTGCTGGCCGTCGGTTTCGCGCTGCTCGGCGGTTCGTCCGCTTCGGCGAAGGCCGCGCCGGACGAGGCGCTCGTCGGCATCAATACGTCGGACGCGGCGGTTTACGGGTTGGCGGGGGAGAAGCCGCTGTACCTGAATTTCTGGGCGACATGGTGCCCGCCCTGCGTCGGCGAGATGCCGGCCATTGAGGCGATGTACCGGAAGTACGGCGACAGGCTGCATTTCGCGGCGGTGTCGGTGGATGACGAAAAGGGCGCGGCAGCGGCTTTCATCCAGAGCCGGGGCCTGACCGTTCCCGTGTACACGGGCGATCTGGACAAGATCGGGAACGACTATATGCTGGACGCGATCCCCAAGTCGGTGCTCGTGGGGACGGACGGCTCGATTATCGCCGAGCGTGTTGGCGGCATGAGCGAGGCGGAGCTGGAGGCGTTTTTGGCGAAAGCGTTGTAATACGGAAAATAAGGAAAAGCCCATGGGTAGTTGCTCTTGCAACGTCCCATGGGCTTTTTGTATGATATAATGACAACATGAATATAGGGCGATATGTTTTTCCTATGGAGGGATGTGCATGGAGGAGCAGGGCATTGATTTTCAGACCTTGCCGATTTTTTCCGGCGTCGACCGGGAAGGGGCCGCGCAGTTCGTCCGGCAGGTGGGCGGGTATGTGCAAAGCTTCCCGAAGGGGGAGCGGATTTCCTATACGCATGGGGATACGCCGCGTATCGGCATTGTGCTGGAAGGAATCGTGCAGGTGCTTTTGACGGATCCATACGGGAACGAAGTGCTGGCCTATGAATTGAAGGACGGGGCGCTTTTCGGCAATGTGTGGGCGGTGGTCGGGACGGAGGTTTGCAGCAGCATGATGCTGGAGACGCGGACGTCGGCCGCTGTGCTCTGGCTGCCGTACCGGGAGATGGAAAAGGTTTACAGGGAAACGGGGGACGTGCAGGGGCTTGTGGCGCGCAATCTGTTTTCCATCCTGTCCCGCATGATGTTCACAATGATCCAGAAGATCGAGGTGCTTTCCCAGCATACGCTCAGGGGACGGCTGAAGCTTTACCTGATCCAGCAGGAAAAGGCGCAGGGCGGTCTTCGGGTGCGTGTGCCGGGGCGTGTGCAGCTCGCGAAAATCCTGGAATGCAACCGCAGCGCGCTGACGCGGGAAATCGGCCGCATGGAGGACGAGGGCGCGTTGGTTTGCGGCGACGGCTGGATGGAGCTGAGAAGCAAATAACGCGAAGCGCAAAATAAAACTCGCGGGAGAAAATTTTCTGTCCCGCGAGTTTTTCTTTTGCGTCAGGAGTGCTTTTTGCCGTCGTTTTCCTCGCTGAAAAGAGCGTTCAGGATGTTGACGAGCTTCCTGCGGTCTTTTTGCGTCGGGGTTTTGGAAAAGATTTTGTACGAGCCGTCCAGGAGGAAGGCCGCGAGGTCGACGTCCGTTTCTTTTCGGGTATACGGGCGGTCGTGCTTCAAAAGGAAGTCGAGCGACACATGGAAATAGTCCGCGATTTTTTTCAGCGTCTCATGGTCCGGCTCGCGAATGCCGCGCTCGTAACGGTTGTATGTGGACTGCCCGATATGGAGCGCGTTGGCGACGTTTGTCTGGGTCAAAGCTTCCTTTTCGCGAAGATAGCGCAGACGGTTGCTTTGCATATCACGACCTCCTTCAAGGATTAAATTCATTTTCTCAACTTGCGCCGCGTGGAATCAAGCCAAACCATTCCTATCGACTTTTGGGGTAAGAATTCCTTGCTTCCTTATGTTCCTGCGGAGTTGGCACATCATCATTATCTATTTTACCAGAAAATTTCGTGATGCGGCAATGTTTATTCCAAATTGGGATAATTATGTATGGCGGGCGAGGAAATGGCCGATGCGCGCAAGGGCTTCGTCGATTTTTTCGAGGGAGGTCGCGTAGGAGCAGCGGACGTAGCCCTGGCCGCAGTCGCCGAAGGCGCTGCCCGGCACGAGGGCGACGTGCTCGCTCATCAACAGTTTTTCCGCGAATTCTTGGTCGGAAAGCCCGGTGGAACGGATGTCGGGGAAGATGTAGAACGCGCCCTTCGGCTCGAAGCAGGAAAGGCCGAGCTTCGTCAGGCCCCGATAGATGAAGCCGCGCCGCAGATTGTATTCGGCCACCATTTTGTCCCGGTATTTCGCGCCGCGCCTGAGCGCCTCGACGGCGGCGAGCTGGGCGGTGATGGGGGCGCAGAGCATGGTGTACTGGTGGATTTTCGTCATGGCGGCGATCAGCTCCGGCGCGCCGAGGGCGTAGCCGATGCGCCAACCGGTCATGGCGTAGGCTTTCGAGAAGCCGTCGAGGAGCAGGGTGCGCTCCTGCATGCCGGGGAGCGCGGCGAAGGAAACGTGGGGCTCGTCGCCGTATGTCAAATCGCCGTAAATCTCGTCGGAAATCACGAGGAGGTCGTGGGCCTCGGCGAAGCGCGCCAGCTCCATCAAATGCTCGCGGCGCATGACCGCGCCGGTGGGGTTGTTCGGGTAGCCGATCAGCAGTACGCGGGTGCGGCCGGTGATGTGCGCCTCGAGGTCGTCCGCCGTGACGCGGAATTCGTTTTCGATGCGCGCGGGCACGGGGACGGCGACGCCGCCCGCCATCATCGCGCAGGCTTTGTAGGAAACATAGCAGGGCTCGGGGATCAGCACCTCGTCGCCGGGGGCTAGCATGGCGCGGAGCGCGATGTCGAGCGCCTCGCTGACGCCGACGGTGACGAGGATGTCGGTTTTCGGGTCGTAGCCGAGGCCGTGCTGCTCTTTTTTGTGGCGGGCGATTTCCGCGCGAAGCTCCGGCAGGCCGCGGTTCGCGGTGTAGGCGGTGCGCCCCTGCTCCAGGCCGTAGATGCAGCTTTCGCGGATGGTCCAGGGCGTCACGAAGTCCGGCTCGCCGACGCCGAGGGAGATCACGTCCTCCATCTCGGCGGCGATGTCGAAAAATTTGCGGATGCCCGAGGGCGGCACGGCGCGCACCGTGGGCGAAATCCGCGCGTTCCAGTCGAGGCTCATGGCGACACCACCAGCCTGTGGTCGCGCTCTTTCGGCCCGGTCAGGAGGCCGTCCTTTTTGTAAGGCCTCAGCATGAAATGGCTGCGCGTCGAGGTGACGCCGTCGATGGTGGCGAGCCGCTGGGCGATGAAATCGGCGATGGCTTGCAGCGACGATTCCTCGACGATGACCAGAAGATCGAAATTTCCGCTCATCAGGTAGACGGAGCGGACCTCGTCGAATCGGGAAATGCGGTCGGCGATCGCGTCGAAGCCCACGTCCCGCTGGGGCGTCAGATTGACCTCGATGAAGGCGGTGACCTTGTCGGTCCCGGCTTTGTTCCAGTCGATCAGGGTGTTGTAGCCGAGGATGATGCGCTCGTTTTCCAGCGTTTTCAAATCTTTTTCGATTTCGTATTCGCTCCGTTTGAGGATGGCGGCCAGCTCGGGAAGCGGGCGGCGCGCGTCGTGCTCGAGAAGCGAGAGCAGCTCGTTCATGGGAAAACCTCCTGTAATTTTGTTTGCATATCGCGCGTATTTTTATTACAATAGAACCATAAGCCATGCCGACATGGGCATGGGAGCAATGCGGCACTGCATAAATATTATCATAGGCGGCCGAGCCTTGCAAGCGCATGGAGCGATTTGCCGGGCAGTCGGCGGCGCGGGAGGCGTGGACATGATTCTGGGAAACGTGAACGACGAAGAGATGGAGGGTGTCGTTTTTTCGCCGGCGATGAAGCGGGCGTTCCGCTATCTGAAGGAGACGGATTTTTCCAAAGTCGGGGACGGGCGCTATGAGATTGACGGCAACCGGATTTACGCGACGGTGCAGCGGTACCAAACGAAGCCGGAGAAGGAATGCCGCCCGGAGTCGCACCGCCGCTACGCGGATGTGCAGTATGTGGCGGCCGGGCAGGAGTTCATCGGCTGGTGCGCGTTTACGCCGGCGCTCGTGGTGGCGGAACCCTACAATGAGGAAAAGGACATCACATTTTACGAGAAGCTGGAGCCGGAGAGCTATTTCGTGCTCACCGAGGGCAGCTTCGCCATTTTGACGCCGAAGGATATCCATCGCCCGTGCTGCGCGATCGACGAGCCGTCCCCGGTGCTGAAGGTGGTCGTGAAGGTCGCGGTGGAGCTTTTGGAGGAGGAAATGCAATGACGGTCCGAAGGCTGTTTGTTGAGAAACGGCAGGGCTTTTTCGATGTTCCGGCCCGCCAGCTCGCGGAGGATTTGATTGAGAGCTTCCGGCTGGTGGGGCTTCGCACGGTGCGCTTGGTCCGGCGCTACGATATCGAGGGCCTCAGCGACGAGGAATACAAGGCGGTGCGCGATGTGGTTTTCGCGGAGCCGCCGGTGGACGTCGTTTATGAGGAAAAATTGCCGGACTTCCCGAACACGCGGCAGTTCGCGATGGAATACCTGCCGGGCCAGTACGACCAGCGCGCGGACTCGGCGGCCCAGTGTGTGCAGCTTGTCACGCAAAAGGAGCGTCCGACGATCCGCACGGCGACATTGGTGCTCTTGGTCGGCAAAATTTCCGACGCGGCCTTCCGCGGCATCAAGTCGTACTTAATCAACCAAGTCGAATGCCGCGAGGCGGCGCTGGAAAAGCCGAAAACACTGGCGATGGCGACGGAAGAGCCGCCGGACGTGGAGATATTGGAGGATTTCAACCTGCGCTCGGAGACGCAGCTCGCCGCGCTTTTGGTGAAATACGGGCTCGCCATGAATCTGGAGGATCTCGTGTTCTGCCAGCAGTATTTCCGCGACACGGAAAAGCGTCCGCCGACGATTACCGAGCTTCGCGTGATTGATACCTATTGGTCCGATCATTGCCGCCATACGACGTTCACCACGGCCATCGACCATGTGGGCTTCGAGGACGGGCCGTACCGTCCGGCCATAGAGACGGCCTACGAGAAATATCTTTTCGACCGGCAGGCGGTTTACGGGCCGGAGACGGAGCGCGACGTGACGCTGATGGACATCGCGGTTCTCGGCATGAAGGCGCTCCGCGCGGAGGGAAAGCTCGACGCGCTGGACGTGTCGGAGGAGGTCAACGCCTGCTCCGTCGTCGTGGACGCCGACCATGACGGCAGGACGGAAAAGTGGCTGGTGATGTACAAGAACGAGACCCACAACCATCCGACGGAAATCGAGCCTTTCGGCGGCGCGGCGACCTGCCTCGGCGGCGCGATCCGAGACCCGCTGTCCGGGCGTTCCTACGTCTATCAGGCGATGCGGCTGACGGGAGCCGCCGACCCGCGCACGCCCGTCCGGGAGACCCGCGCGGGCAAGCTGCCCCAGAAGAAGATCACCCGGGACGCGGCGGCGGGCTACAGCTCCTACGGCAACCAGATCGGCCTCGCCACGGGGCAGGTGGCGGAGGTCTATCATCCCGGCTATATGGCGAAGCGCATGGAAATCGGCGCGGTGATCGCCGCCGCGCCGCAGGAAAATGTGGTG